>JAZRWR010000076.1:0-2103 GCA_045599825.1 Bianqueaceae bacterium
ATCCGACTTGTCTACGAGCTCCAGGCGGACGGCAGCACGAAGAAAAAAATCATGCTGCCCTTTAAAATGTGCCTGGATGAGCGCATCGCCGAAGGCTTCGACTTCATCTCTGCCATGCGCACCTTCACCTACTATGTTGAGAATGCGGACAAACTGCTGCAAAAAGGTCAGACCGACCTCTGTGACCCCGACCTGTAAGTCCTAAAGGAGTTTCTCATGAAATGTTCTAATTGCCTGGCACCTCTCGATTCCACCGATTGCTTCTGCCCCTCCTGCGGCAAGAAGAATCCCTTCGTTTCCTACGATGCGCACAACAAGGTGCTGTTCCACCTTCATTTTGATGATGATATTGAAGTGAAGGAAGCGGATGTGCCCACCTACACCTCCAAGAGCAGCTATCCTACTGCGCCCGCATCGGCGGCCCGCAGCTATTCCACTCCGCTCAATGCGCAGAAAAACGCTGCACCCGCCGGGGGGCAAAGCGCGCCTGACCCCAAAAAACTCACCGGCTGCGTCGTCTATCTCATCCTCGCCGTGGCGGTTCTGATCGCTTTCATTGCCAATCTCGGCTAAGGAGTCGCTATGAGCTACTGTCCTAACTGCGGAAGTCCCGTCGAAGAAGGCAAGCGCTTCTGCGCCGACTGCGGTCAGCCGCTTTTCGAAGAAGCCGCGGTCCTGAGCGCCCCGCGCCAAAAGCTGCCCACTACGCGCAGCTGGTGGAAATATCTGCTTTTCTCGCTGCTCACCCTCGGCATCTATTCCATTGTCGTCCGCTCAAAGCTTTCCACGGAAATCAACACCGTCGCCGCCGGGCACGACTCCCGGCACACGCTGCACTACTGCCTGGTCCTCTTCGTTCTGGCGCCCCTTACCCTGGGCATTATGCGGCTGGTCTGGTTCAACAGTCTCTCCGAGCGCATCGGAGACGAGCTGGCTCTGCGCGGCTGCAATTACAGGTTCAGCGCAAGCACCTACTGGCTGTGGGGCTTTTTAGGCACGCTTATTCTGGTCGGGCCCATTATCTATACGGCCAAGCTGCTGAAGGCCATGAACCTGATCAACGAGGACTATAACGCGCGTGGCTAAGCATATGTTTCTCCGGGACGGACCTGTCAGGCCCGTCTTTTTTACTCTTCCGACTTCCTCACTGCAGGAAAGAGGGCTATCCGAAAGGGGCTTTTATGACCTTCGAAATCAAAGACGGACAGTTTCAAAGGGATGGCCGGGACATCAGGCTGATTTCCGGGGCGGTCCACTACTTCCGCAATCTGCCGGGCAGCTGGGACGGTATTTTCAAGAAAATGCGCGCCTGCGGCTGCAACTGCGTCGAGACCTACTGTGTCTGGAACCAGCACGAGAAAAAGCCCGGTGAATTTGATTTCAGCGGACAGCTGGACATCGCCCGCTTCATCCGAACGGCGGCGCAAAACGACCTGATGGTAATCGTGCGGCCCGGGCCCTACATCTGCGCGGAATGGGAATTCGGCGGCCTCCCCTGGTGGATCCAGACCGAGGAAGACATCGAAATCCGCTGCATGAATCCGACCTACATCCGTTACTTCGACCGCTATCTGGACAAGCTCTTTGAACAGCTCCGCCCGCTTCTGTGCACCAACGGCGGCCCCATCATCATGCTGCAGTGCGAAAATGAGTACGGCTACTACGGAGACGACAAAAAGTATCTGGAGTATCTGCGCGACGGCTACCGCAGGCGCGGCATCGACGTGCCCCTCTTCACCTCGGACGGCTCCTCCGCCGAGGACCTCATGGACGGCTCCATTGACGGCTGTCTGGCCACGCTCAATTTCGGAAGCGACCCCGACAGTCGCTTCCGGGAACATGAGCGTCTCTTCCCCGGCACGCCCGAAATGTGCATGGAAATGTGGGACGGCTGGTTCGATGCCTGGGGAGATCCCGCACATCACACCACCCCTGCCGCGGACTACGCGAAGGAGGTCGAAGCCATGCTGCGGCGCGGCAGCGTAAATATGTATATGTTTATCGGCGGCACCAATTTCGGCTTCACCAGCGGCGCCAACCACAACGAGCGCTTCGCTCCCGACGTGACGAGCTACGATTACGACGCCCTCCTCTCCGAGTGCG
>JAZRWR010000077.1:0-4557 GCA_045599825.1 Bianqueaceae bacterium
GGTGATAGGCCGGAGGTGGAAGTGCAGTAATGTACGTAGCTGACCGGTACTAATAGGTCGAGGAGCTTGTTCAAAAGCGTTTAAAACGCTTTGAAGTGACTCATAACATCATCGGTTCATTTAAGTTTGATATGCAATTTTGAAGGTTCCACACAACTTCATAAAAGTATTCCTCGATAGCTCAATGGTAGAGCATCCGGCTGTTAACCGGAGGGTTGTAGGTTCGAGCCCTACTCGGGGAGTTTAGCGGTGATGATGCGCCTTTGGGTTACACCCGTTCCCATTCCGAACACGATGGTTAAGACTTAGGCGGCCGATGGTACTTGGCGGGGGACTGCCTGGGAGAGTAGGTGATTGCCGCTTTTTTATTTGTTTAAATCCGGACTTCATGGGGAGCGCGCTGTTTCGCAGATTTTTGATTTTGCGTAGGCGTGCAGCAGGGCGGCGGAATTTTTCCGGCCTTGCTCAGGCTCTATCCGGCCGGATTCTATATATTTTGAGGGGAGGCCTCCTTTTTGGAGGGCCTCTTCTCTTTTTTTCTTCTGAAGCTTTGATTTGCTTTTGACTGTTGAATGAAAATAGAATATAATACAGACAATACTTATCGAGGAGATCTGTGCTATGAAAGAGCAAACTTGTTCTGCGTGCGGTGCCAAGCTCAAAAAAGGTGCTGCATTTTGTAACAACTGCGGCCAAAAGGTTCCTGAACCTGCAGAGGCCGTCGGTAAAGACCTTTCTTCCGGAAAGCCGAAGAAGAACGGTGGGCTGGTTGCTCTGATTGCCGTTCTCGCGGTGGCGCTGGTTGCAGTCATCGCCTGTCTTCTGCTTGAGCTCGGTGTGTTCGCGCCGAAAACGAAGGACTGTAAGGTCACCTTTGACGCCGATAACGGCAGCGCGCTGGTAGTTCAGACGTTTCCGGCCGGTTCAAAAGCGGTCAAGCCTGCTGATCCCGAAAAAGCGGATGCGGTTTTTGCCTATTGGTCTCTGAACGGTCAGCCGTACGATTTTTCCGAGACGCTTACGCAGGATATTACGTTAAAGGCCGTATACAATGCGTATATAACGGTTGCGTTCTATAATGAGGATCAGCTGTTCTTCTCCTATACCGCGCTGGCGGGCAGCCCGGTGCCGCCTTTCGGCGCGATGCCTGAAAAAGTCGGTTACAGCTTTGTCGAATGGCAGCTGAACGGAGAACGCTTCAACTTTGATGAAGCTGTCTGGAGCGATCTGGAGATAAAAGCTTTCTTTGCCCGGGAGTTTACGGTAACCATCATTACGCAGAACGGCACGGATATTGTCCGCTATGTCCGCGAGGGCGAAGTCTGCCCCAAGCCTTCTGACCCGGACTACGGTGATCCCAATATGGTCTTCACCGGCTGGTACGGTGAGGACGGTCTTCCCTTCGATTTCAACACGCCCATTACCTCCGACAGGATGATCGTGGCGCATTATGACTTCCTTTCCGCTGAGGTACCTTTCGTTTCGGCCGGCTTTGACCGGGCTGAGTACACTGTGGAGGTGGGACAGAAAATCACGCCCGTCATTACGGTTACGCCCGCTAATACGACCGAGAACCTGATGTTCCTCAGTCAGAATGCCGGTATCGCCAATTTTGACGATGACGGCGGCGTCCGCGGTATCCGCGAGGGCGATGTCTATATCTACATCGTTCCCGGCTTTGATCCCAGCGGCATGTATGCGGCCCGCGCGCTGGTTCATGTCGTTCCGTCCAGCGGCGGCACGAGCTCTGGTTCGGGCTCGGGCTCCGGCGGCGGTTCGGGAGTCGCTCTGCAATCGGCTTCTTTCGATGCTTATGAGTATACAGTCCGTGTCGGCCAGGCCATTTATCCGGGAATTACGCTGAATCCGTCCAATGCGACCGATTTCATGTTCCTCAGCAAGGATTCAAGCATCGCCAATTTTGACGATGACGGTATGGTCCGCGGCCTGAAACCCGGTGACGTGTTCATCTTTATCGTTCCCGGAAATGATACCGATGCCATGTACGCGGCCCGCGCGCTGATCCATGTCATTGAATAAGCGCCAAAGAGAAGGCGGAATATGAATGAAAATAACGCCCGGAAAGGCAGTCAAGCCTTCCGGGCGTTTTTGCGTGATTCGGCGTGAAAAGTTTTTCAGTCTCTATTCATCGGGCAGGGCCATCCGGTTGAGGTCGCAGCGGCCGCTGATGCCCTGGATCCGGCCTGAGCTCGTGTACTGCCAGATGTCATAGGGGTAGGGAAAATCGGTCGGGTTGTAAACGAGTGTCGGTACGAAGGAGGGGGAGACATAGTCGGCCACCCAGAGGGAATAGCCGCTCAGGCGCTCCGGCTCCAGATTCTGCAGAAAGTAATTGTAGTTGGAGTAGACGCCGGCGCGGTAGCCGTCGCCGGAGGCCTCGACCGTCTGGCAGAAGGCCAGGGCGATGTCGGTCTGGAGTGCGGACGGCAGGGCATCGGCGCGGCCCTCGTGGCCGGGGGCAAATTCGGTGTCGAAGTAGACGGGAAGCTCGAGCGGCATGCCGTTCAGAAAGTCCAGCGCGTAATAGGCTTCGAGAATGGCTTCCTCGACGCTGATAGCGGAGCTGTAGAAGTAGGCGCCGAGCCTGAGGCCGGCCCGGCGGGCGCCTTCAAGGTATTTCGCAGCGTATTCGTCGGTGTAGAGAGCGCCGGAGCCGTAGCCGCGGCCGCCGACACGGATGATGACATAGTCGATGCCGGATTTTCGGACCTTGTTCCAATCGGTGACCGAGTTGAATTCGGAGACGTCCAGGCCGTAGCTGTAAGCAGGGGGCGGCGCGGAAACGGGGATCGACTGCTCGGCGCGGGACTCCTCCAGGCTCAGCTCGTGCTTCAGCTTGTACTTTTTCAGCTGCACGAGGCCGATGAGGAGCACCTCGGCCAGAATCAGAAAGAGGATGATCAGGGCGAAAAGATTCAGCTTGTTATTTTTCATGCGAGTTCATAAGGACCGTTGCCGGCTGTTGCGGTATAGAACGAGGCGGGATAGCCGATGCGTTTTTCGTAGGCTTCACCGACGGCCTGAGTGACAGCCTCAACGGCGTCCTTGCAGACGAGGGCAATGGCGCAGCCGCCGAAGCCGGCGCCGGTCATGCGGGCGCAGATGACGCCTTCCTGCTTGCGGGCCTCCTCCACCAGGGTGTCAAGCTCGATGCCGGTGACCTCATAGTCGTTTTTGAGGGAATCGCCGGAGGCGTTGATGAGGGCAGCGAAGGAGGCGATATCGCCTGCGGTGAGGGCATTTACGGCCTTCAGCGTGCGCTGATTTTCGCAGACGGCGTGACGGGCGCGCTTCTCGAGGATGGGGTCGGCAATCAGCCGGCGGTTCTTTTCGAAATCCTCTTCGCTGAGTGCGCCGAGGCTTGAGGCATTTACGCGTGTCTGCAGGCGGCGCAGAGCTTCCTCGCACTGAGCGCGGCGCTCATTGTACTTGGAGTCGGCCAGGCCGCGGCGCTTGTTCGTGTTCATGATCAGGATGCGGTAGTCGCCGAGCTCAAGCGGAACATATTCATATTTCAGGCTGTTGGTGTCCAGGAAAATGGCCTGGTTCTCGCGGCCCATGGCGATGGCGAACTGGTCCATAATGCCGCAGTTGACGCCGTTGTATTCGTTTTCGGAGCGCTGGGAGAGCCGGGCAAGTGTGACGCCGTCCAGCTTCCAGGAGAAGAGAACGGAGAGCATGTAGGCGGTCAGGACCTCAATGCAGGCTGAGGAGGAAAGGCCGGAGGCGTTCGGCAGATTGCCGGAATAGACGAGCTCCAGACCGTTTTCGGCGTAATAACCGAGCTTTTCCAGAGTAACGAAGATGCCCTTCGGATAGTTGACCCAGCCGTGGGCAGCGTTGAAGCTTAAGTCATCCAGCGAGACCTCGACGATGCCGGCGTCGGGCTGGTTCAGAGAATAAAAGCGCAGCAGGCGGTCTGCGCGCGGGCGGACGGCCAGGGCCGTGCCGAGCGGGATGGCGCAGGGGAAGACGTGGCCGTCGTTGTAATCGGTGTGCTCGCCGATCAGATTGACGCGGCCGGGAGCGAAGAAAACGCGGACGTTATCGGCGTTCCCGAATACGTCGGAGAAGTTTTTCAGCATCGTTTCTTTCATGAAAGACCTCCGTGAAGCTTAGTGTGCTTATTATACCATATTCTGCGAAAAAAATCCATGATTACCGCTTGACAGGATGAGCAGAATCGCGTATACTCATCTTCTGTAAAGCAAAAAAGCTTTACAGGTGATCGGGATGGATAAGGTTTACGAAGAAACGCTTTTATTTGACTATTACGGTGAGCTCCTGACGGAGCGTCAGCGGGCGGTGTGCCGCCTGCATCTGGCGGAGGACTGGTCGCTGGCGGAAATCGCCGAAGAGCTGTCCATCAGCCGGCAGGGCGTGCATGATACGTTGAAAAAAGCTTTTTCTGCGCTGCACGGCTATGAGGAAAAGCTTCACATGGTGGAGCGCAGTCTGGCCGTGTCCGAGGCGGCCAAAAAGCTTCCGGCGCTTTCCCGGGAGGGCAGGCTGGAAGAGGGCATCGCCCGAATAACG
>JAZRWR010000078.1:0-14748 GCA_045599825.1 Bianqueaceae bacterium
GCAGCTTTGGGATGGGAGTCTCCCAATCAAAGGCAAAAGAAACTTGGAGTGAAGCCGGAGAGATTGGGCTCTGATTCATTCTAACACAGCGTCTTTTTTTCTTTGAGTTTTTGGTCTCACATCATTTACAAATGAACACAACTGAAAATTTTGCCCGAAAACAGGCATTTTTTCGCCCGGATGCTTGCAAAGAGAGGGTATTTTTGATATAATCCAACAATATATAATATACACAAACGGAGCTGTATTGCAATGACTATTTCTGAAGAATTAAAAGCCCGCGGCCTGATCGCCCAGATGACGGATGACAAGGAAATCTGTGAGTTAATCGATAACGGCAAGGCGGTTTTCTATATCGGCTTTGACCCTACGGCAGACAGTCTGCACGTAGGTCACTTCATGACGCTCTGCCTGATGAAGCGTCTGCAGATGGCCGGCAACAAGCCCATCGCCCTGCTGGGCGGCGGAACCGGCATGATCGGTGATCCCTCCGGCCGCAGTGATATGCGCAAAATGCTGACCAAGGAAGACATCCAGCATAACATCGACTGCTTCAAGAAGCAGATGAGCCGTTTTATCGACTTTTCCGAAGGGAAGGCCCTCATGGTCAATAACGCCGACTGGCTGCTCAGCCTCAACTACGTCGAGCTGCTTCGCGAGGTCGGAGCCTGCTTCTCCGTCAACAACATGCTGCGCGCCGAATGCTACAAGCAGCGTATGGAGAAGGGCCTGAGCTTCCTGGAATTCAACTACATGATCATGCAGAGCTACGACTTCTATATGCTGTACCAGAAGTACGGCTGCAATCTGCAGTTCGGCGGTGACGACCAGTGGTCCAACATGCTGGGCGGCACGGAGCTCATCCGCCGCAAGCTCGGCAAGGACGCCTACGCCATGACCATCACGCTGCTTTTGAACAGCGAGGGCAGGAAGATGGGTAAGACCCAGAGCGGTGCGGTCTGGCTGGATCCTGAAAAGACCACGCCATACGAGTTCTATCAGTACTGGCGCAATGTTGATGACGCGGATGTCATCAAGTGCATGAAGCTTCTGACCTTCATTCCTTTGGATGAGATCGCCGCGATGGAAGCCTGGATCGGCACGAGCCGCGTTAACGAGGCGAAGGCTGCGCTGGCGTACTCCCTGACCGAGCTCGTCCACGGCAAGGAGGAGGCCGACAAGGCCAAGGCTGCGTCCGAAGCGCTTTTCGGCGGCGGACTCAACCTGGACAATGTCCCCACTACGGTGCTGACCGATGCGGATTTCACGGACGGTGGCATTGACATCATCACGCTGCAGCAGAAGGCCGGCATGGCCGCGACCCGTTCCGAGGGCCGTCGCAATGTCGAGCAGGGCGGCGTCGAGGCCGGCGGCGAAAAGGTCGCGGACTTCAAGCAGACCTACACGAAGGAAGCTTTCGCCGGTGAAGGTCTGCTGGTCAAGAAGGGCAAGAAGAAATTCCATAAATTTGTGTTCTGATGAAGCACCGGCTTTATCTCATCTCCCAGGGGGCAGTCATGGAACAGTTTTTGCAATGGATCATCGGTATCATCCGTCTGCATCCGGTTTTCTTTGTGATTTTGTTTATATTGCATCTTGTCATAGTCATTGATTTGTTCCGTCACGTGCTGATTATCCGAGGCATCTTTTTCCTTATTTCCGGATTTGTCTCAACGATTCTTTGCCTGTGGCTGATGTCGCTGATCGGGAGCCCTTTCCTGGGGGCGATTGCCGGCTTATCGGCAGCTCTTCTGAATGATGTTTTTGTTTTGATATTGATTCCCTTTATTACCGGAGGGTGGAAAGAAACAGAAAATATGTAAAAAGCAAAAAGCAGTCCCCTGCAGGGGACTGCTTTTTTTTGTGCAATCAGGCAAGCTCGGCCAGCTCGTGGTAGAGGTCGGAGTAGCGGCCGCCCAGCGCCAGAAGCTCCTCGTGGGTGCCGCGCTCGATGATATAGCCGTCCTCGAGGACCATGATGGCGTCGGCCTTGCGGACGGTCGAGAGGCGGTGGGCAATGACGAAGGTCGTGCGCTCATCCATGATGGCGTCCATGCCGCGCTCAATGTTCTTTTCAGTCAGGGTATCGACGGAGCTCGTGGCCTCGTCCAGAACGAGGATGGGGGCGGTGGAGATGGCTGCGCGGGCGATGTTCAGAAGCTGGCGCTGCCCCTGCGAGAGGTTGGCACCGTCGTTTTCAAGCCAGGTGTCATAGCCGTTTTCCAGATTCATGATGAAGCTGTGCGCGGAGGCTGCCTTCGCGGCGGCGATGACTTCTTCGTCCGTGGCGTCCAGGCGTCCGTAGCGGATGTTTTCGCGGACGGTGCCGGTAAACAGGTGGGTGTCCTGCAGGACCGTTGCGATGTTCGAGCGCAGGAAGCCGCGGTCGATGGCCCAGATGTCCTGGCCGTCCACGGTGATGCGGCCCTCCTGGATCTCATAGAAGCGCGAGAGCAGGTTGGTGATAGTGGTTTTGCCCGCGCCGGTCGAGCCGACGAAGGCGGTCTTGGTGCCGGGCTTCGCTTCCAGTGTGATGTCCTTCAGGATCACGTGCTCGGGGCGGTAGCTGAAATAGACATGCTCCAGCTTGATATCGCCGATGATGCGATCCATAGGGATGTCGGGAACGTCGTCGCCCTCGGGCTTGGTGTCGAGCACCTCGAAGACGCGTTCGGCACCGGCCAAAGCGGAGAAGACGGTGTTGATCTGATTGGAGACCTCGTTGATGGGGCGGTTGAAGTGGCGCGTGAAGTTCAGGGAGACAGCCAGGCCACCGACGTCGAAGCCGCGGGTGGCGACCAGAATGGCGCCGACGCAGGCCGTGATACCGTAGGTGGCGTTGCAGATCTGGTGCGTGACCGGGCCCATGATGCCGGAGCGGAACTGCGCGCGGATCTGCGCCTCGCACAGGCGGTCATTCAGGTAGCTGAATTCGTCGGAGGCGATTTCCTCGTGGTTGAAGACCTGGACGACCTTCTGGCCGCTGATGGTTTCCTCGGAGAAGCCGTTCAGCATGCCGAGGGCCTTCTGCTGGGCCGCGTAGGCCGTCTGTCCCTTTTTCAGGATGGTCTTGGAGGCCAGTGTGAGGACCGGCGTCATCAGCAGGGTGATGCCGCCCAGAATGGGGTTCGTGATCAGCATCAGGATGATGGTGCCGATGATGGTGATGATGCCGGATACGATCTGGATCAAGGTATTGTTGAGCATTTCGCCCACGGTGTCGGCGTCGTTCGTGAAGCGCGACATGATATCGCCGGCAGAGTTGTTGTCGAAATACTTGACGGGCAGGGTCATCAGCGTGTCAAAGAGCTGCTGACGCATGCGGAGCAGGGCCTTCTGCGAGGCGTGCAGCATCAGCCGCTGCTGGAGCCACTGCGTGAAGACGGAGACCAGGTAGACCGCGCCCAGAAGTGCCAGGCCTGTGAAGAGGCCGCGCAGACGCAGGCTGAGGTCGATTTCGGCGGGATCGTAGTACAGGTAGGCGTTCATGATCGGGCGCAGCATGTACGAGCCGGCCAGGGAGCTTACGGTGTAGATGACGGACGCGAGCAGCGCGGCCACGATCAGGAAGCGTTCCTTGGACAGGTAGCGGACCAGACGTCCGACGGATTTCTTCAGGTCCTTGGGCTTTTCAGTGCTGCCCATGGCGGAGCCGCGGGAGGCCTGGCGGGGATTGACGCTGATCTGCTTCTTGCCCTTGGCCACCTTGCTGCCGGCGTATTTCTGCTCTAAGCGGAGTTCTTGTTCTTTTGTCATCATATCTCGTCCTCCTGATCCTTCTGGGAGAAGTAGATATCCCGGTAGATGCTGCAGCTCTTCATCAGCTCCTCGTGGGTGCCGGTGGCGGCGACGCGGCCGCCGTCGAGGACGACGATGAGGTCCGCATCGGCTACGGAGGTGATGCGCTGCGCGATGATGATTTTGGTGAGTCCGTGCAGCTCTTCGCGGAAGGCGCGGCGGATGCCGGCCTCCGTGGCGGTATCGACGGCGCTGGTGGAGTCATCGAGAATCAGGATCTTCGGGCTCTTCAGAAGCGCCCGGGCAATGCAGAGGCGCTGCCGCTGACCGCCGGAAAGGCCCGCGCCGCCCTGGCCGATCTCGGTCTCGTAGCCTTCGGGGAAGCCTTCGACGAATTCGTCCGCGTGGGCGATGCGGCAGGCGCGGCGCAGCTCTTCGTCACTGGCTTCGGGCTTGCCCCAGCGCAGATTTTCCGCGATCGTGCCGGAGAAGAGGGTATTCTTCTGCAGGACGACCGCGCAGGCGTCGCGCAGGGATTTGAGCGACATTTCCTTGACGGGGACGCCGTCAACACGGACCTCGCCCTCGTCCGGGTCATACAGACGCGGGATCAGGGAGACGAGGGTGCTCTTGCCGCTGCCGGTGGCGCCGATGATGCCGACCATGCTGCCGGGCTCGATCGAGAAGCTGATATGGTCGAGCACATTCTGCTCGTTGTTCTTGTAGTAGCGGAAGGAGACATCGTCGAATTCGATGCCGCCCTCGGTGATGACGAAATCCTTCATGGCGGCTTCGTCGTCGCGGATGTCGGGGAGGTTGTCGAGGACCTCGGCGATGCGGCGGTTGGACGCCTGGGCGCGTGCGCCGGAAAGCGTAACGTTCGCCAGGAAGTTCAGGGCGTTCAGCACCTGCGTCAGGTAGGTGATGAAGGCGGTCAGCGTGCCGATTTCCATCTTGCCGATCATGATCTGGCGTCCGGAGAACCAGACGACCAGAAGCGTGGTCAGGTTGATGGCGAAGGCCGATACGGGCTGCATGAAGATCATGACCTTCAGCGCACGTTCGGTTTTGTCCATCAGCTTCGTATTGAGGCCCTCGAACTTTTTCTTTTCGAAGTCTTCACGCACGAAGGATTTGATGAGCTTTTCACCGACGATGGATTCGTTGACGCCGTTGTTGAGGCTGTCAAGCTGCTCCTGCATCGTCGTATAGCGCGGGGAGGCCGTGCGGATGATAAAGAAGATGGCCAGTCCCAACAGCGGTGTGATGATGAGGAGGATCCATGCGAGCTCCCGGTTCAGGATGAAGGACATGACCAGGGCGCCGATCAGCATGACGGGGCTGCGGAAGGAGCCTCGCAGAAGCTGCTGGGTGAAGGTCTGGATCTGCGTGGTATCGTTGGTGAGACGGGTGATGAGCGAGCCCGTCGTGAAACGGTCGATGTCAGAGAAGGAATAGGTCTGGATACGCGAAAAGGTCTCCTTACGAATATCCGCGGCCAGGTATGACCCGCCGCGGATGGCAAAATTAGCGCCCAGTACGCCCGTAATGAGCATACCCAAAGCAAGGAGAAGCATATAGACGCCATTCCGGAGAATATAGGGGATATCGCCTGTGGCCGCACCTTTATCGATGATGTTGGCATTGATAAAGGGGAGAAGGAATTCTCCGCTGGCCTCCAGCACCATGAAAAGAGGCGCCAGGATGAAACAGGCGAGGTGCTTCCGGATAAAGGCCTGATAACGCTTCATAAGGTAGGACTCCTGATTCAGTTAACGCTGGACACGGCCGCTGCCGTCGCCGCCGGCAAGCTTCTGGACCTCGTCCACGCTGACCATGTTGAAATCGCCTTCGACGGAATGCTTCAGGCAGGACGCGGCGACTGCGAACTCGATGGCGCCCTGGGTGTCATAGCCGTTCAGCAGGGAGTAGATGAGGCCGGCGCCGAAGGAATCGCCGCCGCCGACGCGGTCTACGATGTGCATCTTGTACTTTTTGCTGAAGCAGTATTCGCTGCCGTCATAGAGCATGCCGGACCAGATGTTGTCGTTGGCGGAGAGGGATTCGCGCAGGGTGATGGCGACCTTCTTGAAGCCGAAGCGCTCGGCCAGCTGGCGGGCGACGTCCTTGTAGCCCTCGGTATTGACCTGACCGGCGTAGAGATCGGTGTTGGCGGCCTTGATGCCGAAGACATCGGAGGCGTCCTCTTCATTGGCGATGCAGACGTCCACGTACTGGCACAGCTCGTTCATCACGGCACCGGCCTTTTCGCGGGTCCACAGCTTTTTGCGGTAGTTGAGGTCGCAGGAAACGGGGATGTTCTTGGCGCGGGCGGCCTTGCAGGCCTCCAGGCAGATGGCGGCGACAGTATCGGTGAGCGCGGGCGTGATGCCGGTGAAGTGGAACCAGTCGGCGCCGTCAAAGATTTCGTCCCAGTTGAAATCGGCTGCGGAGGCAGTGGCAATAGAGCTGCCGGCGCGGTCGTAGATGACCTTGGAGGGCCGCTGGGAGGCGCCCTTTTCCAGGAAGTAGATGCCGACGCGGTCACCGCCGCGGGCGATGAAATCGGTCTTTACGCCGAAGCGGCGCAGCGAATTGACGCCGGCCTGGCCGATTTCATGGGCGGGCAGCTTGGTGACAAAGTACGCGTCCATGCCGAAGTTTGCCAGAGAAACGGCTACGTTGGCTTCGCCGCCGCCGTAGGTGGCGCCGTAGCTTTCGGCCTGTACAAAACGGTAGTAGCCCTCAGGGGCCAGTCTCAGCATGATTTCACCGAAGGTAACGATTTTTTTTGCCATGATTCTTCTCCTTATTTCTGGACCAGATGGACGCCGAAGCCGGCGACTTCATCCTTCAGATAGATGAAGGTCATCTTGCCGTCCTTGTAGGTTGCGCTTTCTTCGTTGAACTCGATGCCCTGGCTCTTCAGATAGAAGACGGCGCGCTCAACGCTGTTGGTGCCGATGGCCAGGTGGCCGTGCTCACCGGGGCCCTGATACTTCATGCATTCGAAGACGCCGGCGTTGAAGATGCTCTTGGGGCCTTCCTTGGAAACCGCGAAGCTGAATACATCGCTCAGGAAGGCGGAGGTGCGGCCGGCGCACTTCTCGCAGGCATTGTTGATGCCCAGATGGACAAATTCGAAGCCGAGCATGGTGTAGACGGCCTCGCGGGTCAGACGCTTGATCTCATCAAAATTGCCCTCATTGATGAGCTTCTTGTTGACCATCCAGCTGCCGCCGCAGGCGACGATTTTATTGAAGGAAAGGTAAGAATTCAGGTTGTCCGCATTGACACCGCCGGTGGGCATGAAATGCATGGTGGTGAAGGGCGCGGCCATGGCCTTGATCATCTTGATGCCGCCGGCAGCTTCCGCGGGGAAGAATTTGACGGTGTCAAGCCCCAGCTTGTACGCGGCCTCGACCTCGGTGGGCGTGCTGGCGCCGGGGATGACGGCGATCTGGTTGGCCAGGCAGTATTCAACGATTTCGGTATCCAGGCCGGGGCAGACGATGAACTGAGCGCCCGCGGCAACGGCGCGCTTGGTCTGCTCGACGGACAGCACGGTGCCGGCGCCGACCAGCATATCGGGATAGGCGGCGGTGATGGCTTTGATGCTTTCTTCGGCTGCTGCGGTGCGGAAGGTGACTTCGGCGCAGGGCAGGCCGCCCTCGATCAGGGCCTTGGCCAGATTGCAGGCATCCTTGGCATCATCCAGGACGACGACCGGAACGATACCGATTTTCTGAATTTTTTCTAAGATGGGAAACATGGGATTCATCCTTTCGAAATGTATTTTCATAACCTGAAAAGTGCTCCAAAATATAACTAATTTATTATATATCGCAAGTGTTTTTTTTTCAAGCTTGGCGCCCCGGTTTTTGCATTGATTTTATGCGTGCTCTTTGATACAATCCAGAGGAAGTACAAAAGGATAGAATGAATATGGATCAGGACGAGTTATTTATGCAGAAGGCCCTTCGGCTGGCGGAAAAAGCCGCCCGGAGAGGAGAAACGCCCATCGGCGCCGTCATCGTGCGGGAGGGGCGCGTCATCGGACGCGGCTTCAACCGCCGCAACACCCGGGGCTGCGCACTGGAGCACGCGGAAATCACGGCGATCCGGCAGGCCTCGCGGCGCGTGCACGACTGGCGGCTGGAGGACTGCACGCTCTATGTGACGCTGGAGCCCTGTCCGATGTGCGCGGGCGCGCTGGTGCAGGCGCGCGTAAAGCGGGTCGTCATCGGGGCCATGAATCCGAAGGCGGGCTGCGCGGGCTCGGTCCTCGATGTGCTCAGAGAGCCGCGGCTCAATCATCAGTGCGAGGTCGACGAGGGCGTTCTGGGCGAAGAGGCGTCGGAGCTTCTTAAGCGCTTTTTCAGGGAGCTCCGCGAGGAAAAGAAGGCCCGGAAAGCGTAAATATTAACAAATTGCAAATATCTCGGGCGGAGCATAGGAAAGATGTCCCGCAGTATGGTATAATATAGGCATCGACAGAGAAAGGAATGAATAATCTTGGTAGATAAAAACAACAACGATGACGATCTGAAAAAGAAAAAAATAAAGGTCGGCATTATCTATATTCTGCTGGTAGGCGGACTGATGTTTCTCGTCTACTCGCTGATATCTTCGAATTTCAACAAGGAGGCGGAGTACTCCCTTTTCAAGCAGCAGGCCGAAGAAGGTCTGGTGGACAGTGTGGTCATCAACATGTCCAAGGGTACCCTGACCTACTTCCTGAAGGGCGATAAGAATACCGCCTATCAGACTGTCCCGACCGAGGACCCGAGCGCCATCACCGCGTTCCTGGAGGCCAAGGACGTAAAGACCTACACCGGTCAGCTGGCCAATACCGGCTATCTGGGCGTCTTTCTGCTGGAGCTGGCCCTGTACGTGGGCCTGGCCTTCGTGCTCTTCCGCTTCATGTCCAAGCGGATGGGCGAGGGCGGCTTCGGTGATGCTATGTCCTTCGGCAAGAACAATGCAAAAATCTATGCCGAAAACGAAACCGGCATCAAATTTTCCGATGTGGCCGGTGAGGACGAGGCCAAGGAATCTCTCGAGGAGATCGTAGACCTTCTGCACAACCCCGGAAAATATACGGCCATCGGCGCGAAAATGCCCAAGGGCGCACTTCTGGTCGGCCCTCCGGGCACCGGTAAGACGATGCTGGCCAAGGCCGTCGCCGGTGAGGCGAAGGTTCCCTTTTTCTCCCTGTCCGGCTCCGAATTCGTACAGATGTTCGTCGGTCTGGGCGCGGCGCGTGTGCGTGACCTCTTCAAGCAGGCGCAGCAAAAGGCGCCCTGCATCGTGTTTATCGATGAGATCGACGCGATCGGTAAGACCCGTGAGGGCTCGGTCTACTCGAACGATGAGCGCGAGCAGACTCTCAACCAGCTTCTGACCGAAATGGACGGCTTTGATTCGTCCAAGGGTGTCGTCATTCTGGGCGCCACCAACCGTCCCGAGGTGCTGGATCCGGCCCTGCTGCGTCCCGGCCGCTTCGACCGCCGCATTGAAATCACCATTCCCGACCAGGCAGGCCGGCAGGCTATCCTGGAAGTCCATGCCAAAAAGGTGCGCATGTCCGACAAGGTCGACCTTTCGGCCATCGCCAAGACCACGCCCGGCGCTTCCGGCGCCGACCTGGCCAATATCATCAACGAGGCGGCGCTTCTGGCGGTCCGTAAGGGCCGTGCCTGCGTTGAGCAGTGGGATCTGGAAGAGGCTCTGGATGTCGTCATCGCCGGCAAGGTCAAAAAGGACCGCGTGCTTTCCGCGAAAGAGAAGCAGGCCGTCGCCTACCACGAAACGGGCCATGCCTTCGTGGCGCACATGCTCCCGAACGCGGATGAGGTCGCCAAAATCACCATCATCCCCCGCACCCGCGGCTCGCTCGGCTACACCATGCAGACTCCCGGTGAAGAGCACTATCTGGTCACCCGGGAGGAAATGGAGGACGATATCGCCGTGCTTCTGGCCGGGCGCGCTGCCGAGGAGGTCCTTCTGGGCCAGGTCTCGACCGGCGCCTCGTCCGATATCGAAAAGGCTACCGAAAGCGCCCGCCGCATGGTGACCGTCTATGGCATGACGGAGCGCTTTGACATGGTCGGGCTTGAAAATCCCTCCATGCAGTACCTGGACGGCGGCTATCAGAAGAATTACAGCGCTGCTACGGGACAGGCTATCGACGAGGAGATCCTTAAAATCATCAAAAAGCAGCATGAGCGGGCCATCAGTATGATTCTGGCGCACAAGGAGGTCATTCTGGAGGTTTCCAACTATCTGATCAGCAAGGAAAACATCAGCGGCGAGGAATTTCTGGCCATTCTGCGCGAGAATGGAATCAATTAAGAAAAATTTCATAAAAATTGCTTGACATCGCGGGTTTCCTGCGCTATACTTCTGTTCGCGTTTGAAAAAAGCGCGGACATATTGGGCATTCGCCAAGCGGTAAGGCACTGGACTCTGACTCCAGCATTCGTAGGTTCGAATCCTTCATGCCCAGCTTCCTGAAGGACAACCGAATAGGTTGTCCTTTTTTGTTCCTGCATAACTACT
This sequence comes from Bianqueaceae bacterium, assembly GCA_045599825.1. GTDB lineage: Bacteria > Bacillota > Clostridia > Lachnospirales > Bianqueaceae > JAZQNF01. Next base: position 10,300 of record JAZRWR010000078.1, read on the forward strand.
GTTCCGGGGTTTTTTATGAAGAATAGTCTGAAGTATTTTCTGTTTATTCTGGCTTTCGGCTGCCTGGCTTTCCTTCTGCCGCAGCAGACCCGCGCCTTCCAGTCTGCGGTGGAGGCGGCGGGTGATCAAGCGATTTCGGTGCTTCTGGGGGAGGAGATCACCCTGATGCAATATGCCGAAAACACCCAGCGCGATGTGGTCACGGTCATCAGCGGACAGAAGCTGGTGCGCGTGAATTCCAACGGCACCTATACCTTTGTCGGCACCGGCACTGTCCTCCTGCAGGACGATATCTACACAGTCGATAACGAGATTGCGGCCACTTATCAGTGGAACATCCGCGTCGTCAATTCCCGTCCCGTCATCACAGACCAGCCTGTCAGCCAGACCGTCTATTCCGGCGAGACCGCATATTTTACGCTTTCCACGCGCCAGGAGGAGGAATTCCTGGAATACCAGTGGATTGTGACCGATGCCAGCGGCATGAACTGCTCCGATTCCATTTTCGGCAAAGACGCAAAGGGCTGGAACAGCCCCACCCTGACCATTGACAACTGCAAATCCTGGATGACCGGCTACCGCTTCTATTGCATGGTCAAGAATGCGCAGGGCTTCGTCTACACGACGATGGGTCCCTATCCCACCCTGACGGTCCGAAAGCACCCCATCAGCAATTTCCTGAATATCACAGGCCTCGCGCTGCCGCAGGCAGGCGTCCGCGCGGACTATTCCGCAGAGGTCGACGATGTCAACTGCTACATCTATTCCGTCGAATACTACATCAACGGGACCAAGAAGGACAATTACATTCCCTCGTCCGGAGACATGGTCGAGGTCCGGATCACGCTGGCCGCGGCCGACGAACGCTACTTTACGAGCGCCGGTGATTACACCGTTATCTGGAACGAGTTCGTCAACGAGGGCGTGAGCGGCACGACCCGCCTGACCTTCTTCTTCAGCTACGAGGTTCCGGAGGAGGGCGAGAGCGTCTATCTGCCGGAGGAAAGCGGTTACGAGCCTTCCGAATCCGGCAGGACCGAGGATTCCGAAAGCCACGGCGGTGACCGCGGCGATAAGCCTACGGTGGTCAGTATCGTCTTCGGCGCTCTTTTGTGCGCGGCGGTACTGGCGCTGATCGTCCGCTTCCTGGTGCAGCAGTGGAAGAGAGAAAATGGGGAATAGGGATATATAGGGAAGAAGCGCTCCGCATAGGCAAGCTGCATCTTCCCTATTTTCTATTCCCTGCGCATCCGCTGCGTACACGCAGCGAATTCTCTCTCTCTCTCGAGGCTCCCTCCAAAGCGGATGCCTTTTTTTTGTATACATTTTTCTTCTTTTACGCTTGACAAGGGCTCTGTTATTGTATACAATAGCAAAATAATACTTTAATTCGTTACAGCGTTATTTCATAATCAGCCGTACGAAGAATCGAGGACTAAATGGATTATCAAGAGTATTTTCAAATGGTAAATGAGCCGGAGCTCACCTTGAATCCTGCTACCAATCTGCTGGAGCGCACCAACTTTGAGTACGCCCTGCAGGATGTCGAGGAGCCTAATCTGTTCCGACTGCTGTTCAATTATCAGGAAGTACCGAAAATCATGTTCAACCGCCGCTTAGTGCCTATTGGCATGCCGGAGAAGATCTGGATTACCGATACTACCTTCCGCGACGGCCAGCAGTCCCGCGAACCTTATACGACAGAGCAGATGGTAACGCTTTACGAGATGCTGCATCGCCTGGGCGGCCCCAAGGGCATCATCCGCCAGAGCGAATTTTTCCTTTACAGCGATAAGGACCGCAAGGCCGTTGAAAAGTGCCTGGAGCTCGGTTTCGAGTTTCCGGAGGTCACCAGCTGGATCCGCGCCACTGACAGCGATTTCAAGCTGGTCAAGGACATGGGCCTGAAGGAGACCGGTATTCTGGTAAGCTGCTCGGACTACCACATTTTCTTCAAGCTGAAGATGACGCGCCGTCAGGCCATCGACCACTACCTGGGCATCATCCGCAAGTGCATCGAGGCGGGCATCCGTCCGCGCTGCCACTTTGAGGACATCACCCGCGCGGATTTCTACGGCTTCGTCGTGCCCTTCGCACTGGAGCTTGCCAAGCTGATGGCAGAGACCAACACGCCCATCAAGATCCGCGCCTGCGATACGATGGGCTACGGCGTTGGCATGCCCGGCGCAGCCCTGCCGCGAAGCGTCCCCGGCATCATCTACGGTCTGCGGCACTACGCGCGCTTCCCCTCCGAGCTGATCGAGTGGCACGGACACAACGATTTCTACCGTGCGGTGTCGAACTCCTCGACCGCCTGGCTGTACGGTGCCTCTGCCGTCAACACCTCTCTCCTGGGCATCGGCGAGCGCACCGGCAACTGCCCCTTGGAGGCCATGGCCATCGAGTATGCCTCTCTTCGGGGCACCACTGACGGTATGGATCTCACCGCGATCACCGATATCGCGAACTACTTTGAAAAGGAGATCGGCATCGAGATCCCGCCGCGGACTCCCTTTGTGGGGCGGAACTTCAACGTTACTCGGGCGGGCATCCATGCGGATGGCCTGCTGAAGGACGAGGAGATCTACAATATCTTTGATACCGCCAAGATTCTGAACCGCCCGGCCCTGGTGGCTGTGGACGCCTTTTCCGGCGCGGCGGGCATCGCCCATTGGATCAAGGGGTATTTTAGGCTCTCCGATGAAAGCGCCATCGGCAAGCGGACGGAGCTTGTCAGCCGTATGAAGGAGGCTGTGGATGCCGAGTACGCCGCAGGCCGCAACACGGTGATGAGCGACGGCGAGCTGGTGGCGACCCCTCGCTCTGTGGATGAGGAAACCTATCAGAAGCTGACAGGCGGCAAATAAAAGGGATGTATCACACAGGGGAGGGCGATGCCGTCCCCTGTTGTTTATTCCGGGATATTTCCGGGTAATTGGTGCTGGATAACGGGTGGAACATGTATTATAATGTTATCAGCAAGTAAACTATTGGGGGTGCTCCTGATGATAGGTTTCGTATGCGGTATCGCTGGCTCCGGTAAGACCCGGCGCATGGTGGATATGGCCAACAACATTTTGAACGATTCCCTGGGGAAAGTCGTTTTTATTGATGACAACAGCGACCGTATGTTTGATTTAAAACATGCCATTCGCCTGGTAGATGTCGGCGAATACGGCCTCTGTGAAGATAGTGAGTTCTATGGCTTTGTGGCCGGGATCATCGCCGGTGATTTCGACATCCACACCATTTTTATCGATAGCTTTTTGAAGATCATGGATGGCAGCTTGGATGAGCTTCTGCCTTTGCTGGAGCGGATCAATGCCTTGAGTGAGGCCAATAAGGTGAAGATCATCATCTCCATCAGCGCCGATGAGGACACGCTGCCGGCCTTTATCAAAGACCATACCGTGGCCTAAGGAGGAATCAATATGCAGTTCTTCTCCACACGGGGTGGTGAAGGCGTATCGCCCGCCGAAGCGGTGCTGATGGGTATTGCACCGAACGGCGGGCTTTTTGTACCCGAGGCCTTCCCGTCTTTTTCCCTTGCAGATATCGATGCCCTGGCAAAATTGGATTATTGTACCCTTTCTGCCAAGATCATTGCATCGTTTTTGACGGATTTCACCTTTGAGGAGATCCTTTCCGTCACCCAAGAGGGCTATTCCGCCTTCCGCCATGAGGCAGTTGCGCCTCTTTGTGATCTGGGCGACGGGTTGTTCGGCCTGGAATTGTTCCATGGCCCGACTCTTGCATTTAAAGATATCGCCCTGTGTGTACTGCCGGGGCTGATGCGGCTCTCCATGGAAAAGATGGGCATGGACAAAAAGGCCCTGATCCTGGTGGCGACCAGCGGAGATACCGGCAAGGCCGCTCTCTCCGGGTTTACCGATAAACCGGGTACCGCCATCTGCGTCTATTATCCCAAGGATGGTGTATCCTACGCCCAGAAACGGCAGATGACCACGCAAAAAGGGGATAACGTACAGGCCATCGGCGTGGACGGGGATTTTGACGCCTGTCAGCGCGGCGTCAAGACCATCATGGGGGATGCCGCCATGACCCGTGCCATCGGGGAGCGGGGCTATGCCTTCAGCAGCGCCAACTCCATCAACTTCGGGCGATTGGTACCCCAGGTGGCCTACTACTTTGCTTCCTATACAGAGCTGCTGCGCCGGGGCGAGAGCATTGAAAAAATTCATGACGTCACTATGATCACAGAGCTTTTCATCGAATCCATTCAGAGAATTGTCAGCATGGAAAAGCTGCTCTCAGAGCGGCCGGAGGATCTGCGGACGCTGAAGGCAGCCAAGACTCTCGGCTTTTCGGACAAGTTTATCGCCCGGCTCTGGGGAATCCCCGAAAAACAGGTAGCCAGACTGAGAAAGCAAAACGGAATTGTTCCCATTTTCCGCATGGTGGATACACTCCAAAGTCGGATCGTAGCCA
>JAZRWR010000079.1:0-7649 GCA_045599825.1 Bianqueaceae bacterium
GCAGTTCGGCTGCTTGGAATCCTCTGATTTCGGCAGATTATAGTTCTCTCGTTCGATGATTCCGCATTTACGTTTTGTTTGCGCGATATTCAGATTCGTTACATGCAGTCCGGTCTGCTCCATCACATAATCTCTGATTTGCTCATAGGTTGCCTGACCGCGCTTATCCTGCACCAGCTCTTCCACATCCACATCGATGTTGATATGCGTTACAGGATTTCTCAGAACTAAGAGACATACCGTCTCTATATGCTCCGTATTCGGAAACATGTCGACGCATTTTGCCTTGACCATGCGGTAGCCGCCCGGAATCAGACGTTCCAGGTCGCGGGCCAGCGTTTCCGGCTCGCAGGAGACATAGACAATGCGAGAAGGCGCCAATCGGATCAGGGCCGCCAGAAAGCTTTCGGAGGAGCCGCTGCGGGGCGGATCCATCAGCACAACGTCGGCGTGGGCGCCTTCCAGCGCCATATCCTGAAGGAAATCGCCGGCGTCCTCGCAGAGGAAGGTGACGTTTTCAATGCGGTTTCGCTTGGCGTTGGCGATGGCGTCGCGGACGGCGTCGGGATTCAGCTCGCAGCCGATTACCCCGCGGGAAAAGCCTGCGCAGGAGAGGCCGATGGTGCCGGTGCCGCAGTAGGCGTCGATGACGTCGTCGGTGCGGGTGATGCGGGCGAAGTCGATGGCGGTCTGATAGAGCTTTTCGGTCATTTTGGAGTTGACCTGGTAGAAGGCGGCAGGGGAGAGGCGGAAGGTCAGGCCCAGGAGCTCATCTTCGATGTAGCCCGGGCCGAAAAGAGTCTGATTGCGTTTTCCGAGCACCATGGAGCCGGGGTCCGGATTGATGTTCTGAATGAGGGTGGTGATTTCGGGATGCTCCTTCTTGAGCGCCTTGCAGAAGTTGTTGCGGGAGGGGAAGACCGGAGTGCCGGTCACGAGGGTGACCATAATCTGGCCGGTGCTTTCGGCGATGCGGATCTGGATATGACGAAGAAGCCCCTGACCGCTGCGGGGGTCGTAGTAGGTGAATTTGAAGGAGTTGGCGAGGCGGACGATATCCTTGACGAGGGCCTGCGCCTTTTCGTTTTCAAGGTAGCAGAGCTCGGTGGGGATGACGGTGCGGCTGCCTTCTTCGTAGTGTCCGGCGACGAGCTTCTTGTCCTTTCCGCGGGAGAAGCTGGCGGTCAGCTTGTTTCGGTAGAAGAGGGGATCATCCATGGTGAGGATTTCGTCTACCTTGCCGAAGGGGGCTAACAGGTCCTGAACGTGCAGAAGCTTGGCTTTGGCCTGCGACGGATAGTCCTGCTTGATTTTGCAGAAGCCGCATTGCTTGACATAGGGACAGTTCATGATTTCACTCTTTCCAAAGATGCGTAATAGGCGTCAAGCTGACGCTGGTTCCGAAGAACGGTGATTTTTTCCGGATATTTCTCCCGGATGCTTTTATACCAGGCCCGTTTTTTCCGTGTGCGGCCCTTCCACAGGATCCATTTGATGAAATCCGCGTCCACCTTTTCGGAGCAGCCGTCGGCCATGTCGGGGCGGGTCTTCGTGCGGAAGGTTTTGTAGCGCTTAAGGACTCTGGAAAGGCAGGTGAAACGGCCGAAGAGGAGCATGACGATAAGGTCCGCTTCCTCGAGGCGGCGGTCCAGGAGAAGGTGGGAATAGTTGCCGTCGATGACCCAGCCGTTCGGCGCGTGATCCATGAATTCGCTGACGATGGCGATCTTTTCCTCTAACGGTCTGATTTTCCAGTCAGGCAGGTACTGGACGGTATCCAGATGGAGGGCGGGGAGGCCGTGAAGCTCCGCGAAACAGCGGCAAAGGGTGGACTTGCCGGAGCCGCTGTAGCCCAGGATAGCGATTTTCATAGGTATCAGTCCTTTGTCAGCAGAGCCACCGTCTCGACGCCGGCGGTCATGGGGAACATATCGCAGCAGCGAACGGCTCTCACGCGGTAGCCGGCGTCCGTAAAGACGGGCAGATCGCGGGCCAGAGAGGTAGGCTTGCAGGAAACATAGATGAAGCTTTCGGGGGCGAAGGCCAGAATCTTTTCGAGCGCGCGCGGATGGATGCCCTCGCGCGGCGGATCCAGGATGATGAGGTCGGGCTTGTCCGGCAGCGTGTCGACAAGACGAAGGACATCACCTGCGTAGAAGCGGCAGTTCGTGAGGCCGTTAAGCTCGGCGTTTTCGCGAGCGGCTTCGACCGCTTCCTCGACCAGCTCGATGCCGTAGACAGAGCGGGCGCCTGCGGCGGCCATAACCTGCGCGATGGTGCCTGTGCCACAGTAGAGGTCGAAGACGGTCCGGTCGGAAACATTGCCGGCCAGCTCGCGGACCAGGCTGTAGAGGCGCTCGGCGCCTTTGGTGTTGGTCTGGAAGAAGGAGAAGGGGGAGATGCGGAAGCGAAGCCCCAGAAGTTCCTCGGTCAGGAAGTCACGGCCCCAAAGGAGGTCTGTACGGTCGCTTATGACGCAGTCGCCGGGCGCATCGTTCAGGGTGTGCAGAACGCCTGCAATGCTGCCCTCGAGCGGGAGCGCAAAAAGCCCCTCCAACCAGGGCGCGATATCGGCGTCGGTCTGGGAAGAGGTGACCAGGTTGACGAGAACTTCGCCGTTCATAAAGCTGCGGCGGAGCACCAGGTGGCGCAGGAAGCCATCGTGGGAATAGGTACTGTGGCGGGTAGCGCCGGCCTCCCGGAAATAGCGGCCTGTGTAATCGAGGATGCGTCCGAGGTCGGGGTGCACCAGGAGGCAGCGGGGCGTTTCAATGATGTCGTGGTACGCGGCCCGGCGGTGCAGTCCGAGGGTGAGCGGGCCGTTCTTTTCGGCGTCGCCAAAGGAGAATTCCATTTTGTTGCGGTAGCCGAGTGAAAGGGGGCTGGGGATGATGGGCTGCCACTGAGCCTCGTCGATGCCGCTGATGTCGGCCAGCAGGCGGTGCACCTGCTCGTCCTTCCAGCTCAGCTGCCATTCGTAGGGAACATTCTGAAAGCGGCAGCCGCCGCAGATATCTGCGTGGGGGCAGGGCGCCTCGATTTCGTAAGGCGCGCGCGACACCAGCTCAAGCAGATGTCCGACGCGGCCGCTTTTGCCCTTGGTGCCGAGCGAGGCGATGACCTTCTGATCGGGCAGAACATCCTTCAGGAAGAAGGGACCGTGGTTGGGGCCGGGCGCGCAGTAGCAGAATTCCTTTTGTACAGAATCAGCCTCTGTTCCGGGCTCGCGGTAGCTTGCCGGATCCAGAGGCTGAGGGTAGTCCGGGATAACCTTAGCGGAGTTGGGGAAATAAAGCTCTGATACGGTTCCTTGGATCAGTACGCGGTTTTTCATGCGTCCTGACCGCCTACTTTTTTCTTGAGCTCGGCAACGGTGGTGGAGAAATCCGTATAAAGGACAGGGGCTTCGGCGGGCTCCTGCGCGGGGAGCTCAGTCCCGGTGTCGGCGGAGTCTGCGGCTTCGCCGGCAATGTCTTCATCTGCGGGAGCGGCTTCGGCGGCTTCCTTTACGGCCGCTTTGGCGGCGGCTTTTTTCTTCAGGGCTTTGACCAGCAGGAAGATGCCTGCGGCGATGCCAAGAACGCCCAGAGAGATGCCGGCGATTTTGGCGCCCTTTTTGATTTTATCCTGATCGGCCTCGAGCTTTTCCAGCGCGGCCTTTGCGTTTTTTACAGCAGAAAGTGCTTTCTTAAGGGTCATTTTTTTGTCCTCCGAAGAATGATACGCTTAACTCCATTATAACGAAGTAAGTGCTAAAACGCAAGAAAAAAAGGTAGTCAGTAGGCCCCACATGTGGTATAATGAACAGACCGAAGCACTAACGGAGGTTTATCATGGATAACAGACTCAGCCTTTACAATACGCTGACCAAGCAGGTCGGCCCCTTTATTCCCAACGAGGACGGGAAGGTAAAAATGTACACCTGCGGTCCTACCGTCTACCATTTTGCCCATATCGGCAACCTGCGCAGCTATATCATGGAGGATGTCCTCGAAAAGTTCCTGCGCTACCTGGGCTATGACGTTCAGCGCGTCATGAACATCACCGATGTCGGCCATCTTTCCAGTGACGCCGATACCGGTGAAGATAAGATGCTCAAGGGTGCAAAGCGCGAGCACAAGACCGTCATGGAGATTGCCGATTTCTACACCAAGGCCTTCTTCGCCGATTGCGAAAAGCTCAATATCCGCAGGCCCGATACGGTCCAGCCTGCCACGGGCTGCATTGACGACTATATTCACATGATCGATGTTCTGCTCCAAAAGGGCTATGCCTACCAGGCTGGGGAAAACATCTATTTCGATACCTCCAAGGTCAAGGATTATTACTGCCTGACCGGTCATGAGGAGGAAAATCTTCAGGTCGGCGTCCGCGACAGTGTGGATGAGGACGGCAACAAGCGTAGCAAGGCCGACTTCGTTCTGTGGTTTACCAAGTCCAAGTTTGAGGATCAGGAGCTGAAGTGGGACAGCCCCTGGGGCTACGGCTATCCCGGCTGGCACATCGAATGCTCCTGCATCAGCATGAAGTATCTGGGCGAATATATGGACATCCACTGCGGCGGTGTCGATAATATTTTCCCGCATCATACCAACGAAATCGCGCAGACCGAGTCCTATACCGGCCACAAGTGGTGCAATTACTGGTTCCACGTGCAGCATCTGAACGACCGCGAGGGCAAGATGAGCAAGTCCAAGGGCAATATTCTGACCGTGTCCGTGCTGCAGGAAAAGGGCTATGACCCCATGGTTTACCGTCTGTTCTGCCTGCAGAGCCACTACCGCAAGCCCCTGGAGTTCAATTACGAGGTACTGGACAGCGTCCGCGGCACCTACGCCAAGCTGAAGAAGCGTATTGCCGCGCTGGGGCAGGGCGAGGCTGATCAGGCTGATTTTGAGCTTTTCCGCGAGAAATTCATCGCGGCCGTCGCAGCCGATATGAATACCTCCTCCGGCATCACCGTTCTGTACGATGTGCTGAAGGCCGACATCGGCGACGGGACCAAGCGTGCGCTGATCGAGGACTTTGACCGCGTTCTTTCCCTTAATCTTCTCAGCGAGGAGCCGGAAGAGGAGAGCCCCGTGGATGCGGAATTCGAAGCCTGGATTCAGGAAAAGATCGCCGAGCGTGCTGTGGCCAAGAAGGAAAAGAACTATGCCCTGGCGGATGAGATCCGTGCGGAGCTGGCCGCAAAGGGCGTGATCATCAAGGACACCCGTGAGGGCACGCTTTACAGCTTAAATTAAGAGAAAATGAATTTTATCAAAGAATATTTTGAGCTGATCGTCCTGATTCTTGCCGTTCTGATCCTGCTGCTTCTGATCGTGCTTCTCTGTGTGATGCCCTCCCGGCATAGGGTGGCGGACACCGTCCGCAAAGCGGCGAAGCGCAGCCGGGAGGACACCCAGGATATGCTGGACGCCCAGCAGGATGTGCTGCAGAATGAATTCTGGAAAAACGAGCAGCGCCTCGATATCCTCCGAAGCGAGCAAAGAGGCCTGAAGGAGGACATTCTGGAGAATCAGAAGGCAGAGCGTACGCAGCTTTTCGAGCAGCTGAACCGCCAGAACCGTGATATGACGGAGCTGGTGTCGGGCTCTCTGCACCGCATGCAGGAGAGCAATGAGCAAAAGCTGGAGCAGATGCGCGAAACCGTGGACGAAAAGCTGTCGAAGACGCTCAATGAGCGTCTGACGAAAAGCTTTGAGGCCGTCAGCGAGCAGCTGCAGAAGGTCTATACCTCGCTGGGCGAGATGCAGAATCTGGCCGGCGATGTGAATGACCTGCAGCGGGTGCTGACAAACGTCAAGGCGCGCGGCACCTGGGCCGAGGTTCAGCTGGGCGCACTGCTGGAGCAGACGCTGGCGCCTGCGCAATATGCGCGCAATGTGTCGCCGCGCAATAACTCCGAGCGGGTCGAATTCGCGGTAAAACTCCCTTCCCGTGAAGAAGACGGCAGCTTTATCTGGCTGCCCATCGACTCCAAATTCCCGCAGGAGGACTACCTGCGCATTCTCGAGGCATCCGAAAAGGCCGACCGCGAGGGCGTTGAGCGGGCCTCCAGGGCGCTGGAGCAGAGCATCCGCAAGAGCGCGCAGACCATCGCCAGACTTTACCTTGAGGTCCCAAAAACCACCGATTTTGCCATTATGTTCCTCCCGACGGAGGGGCTTTACGCCGAGGTGCTCAGACGCCCCGGGCTGGCTGAGGAAATCCAGCGGACAGAGCGTGTGATGATCTGCGGCCCGACCACCATTACCGCTTTTCTGAACACGCTGCGTGTCGGCTTCCGCACCATCGCGCTCGACAAGCAGGCAGCGCAGGTCTGGAAGCTGCTCGAAGCCACCAAGGCCCAGTATGAGCAGTTCGGACGCAATCTGGAAAAGGCGCAGCGCAAGATCAGCGAGGCCGGAAAGGCCATCGAGGATGCCCGGAGCCGCTCGGGCATCATCCACAAAAAACTGAAAGAAATCGACACCATGGATGAAAGAGAAGCCACCGTGCTTCTCGGAATCGGCGCAGATGAGCCGGAGGCATCCGCGGAGGAATTCGTGGAGGAAGAATGAAGAAGCTTCTTCTGATTTATAATCCGGTGGCAGGAAAGCAGCAGTTTGAAAAGAAGCTGCCCGAAATCACCGGAATATTTGAAGCGGCCGGTTTTATGACCGAGGTCTACCGCAGCTCCTTTGCGGGAGATGCTAAGGAGCGTGTACAGCACGGGCCGGGCGCCGACCGCATTGTCTGCGCCGGGGGTGACGGCACGCTCCGAGAGGTCATCACCGGGCTTCAGCTGGCCGGTCTTAAGACGCCTCTGGGCTATATTCCCTGCGGCAGCACCAACGATTTCGGCGTAAGTCTGGGACTTTCCACAGATATTCTGACGGCCGCAAAAACGGCTGCGGAGTCCGAGCCCGTGCCGGTCGATATCGGCTTCTTTCAAGATTCCTTCTTTTCTTATGTAGCGTCCTTCGGGGCCTTTACCGCGGCCTCCTACAGTGCGCCGCAAAAGCTGAAGAACAAAATCGGGCACCTGGCCTATATTCTGCAGGGCATACGCGATGTCAAGAGCATGAAGCCCTATCATCTCGCGCTCTCGTGCGAGGAGAGCGAATTTGAAGGCGACTTTTTCATGGGTGCCTTCAGTAATTCCACCTCCGTTGCCGGCATCCTCACGCTCGACCAGACGAAGGTCAGTCTCCGCGACGGCTATTTTGAGGTGCTTCTTATCAGCTATACCCGCAGCCCATTCAAGCTTGCGAAAATCGTGGGCGGACTTCTGACGCAGCGCTACGACGGGCAGCTCATCCGCTTCTTCAGCACAAAGGCGCTTCGCTTCCGGAGCGATGCCTCCTTTGCCTGGACCCTGGACGGTGAAAAGCACGAGGGCGTGGCCGAGGGAGAGGCCCATGTGGTCCCTGCTGCCCTTCAGATGGTTCTTCCCAAAGGCTAATTGCGCAAAATCACCGAAATAAATGCCGATATTTTGAAAGGACGTCCCTGTTTTCCGGAGACGTCCTTGCTGTATAATAAATACAATCAATCAAGATAAGGAGCAGCTGCTATGGGAGTCGTGATTTGGATGATCGTCATGTTATCGATCATAAAAGCGATTATCAAGAAGTCGAAAGAGCAAGAAGAAAAAGAAGAAA
>JAZRWR010000080.1:0-15079 GCA_045599825.1 Bianqueaceae bacterium
CCTTTTAGTCTCAGATGTTACACTGTTCGATTTTCAATGTTCCCTTGCACTGCCGTTTTTGGCGTGCGAATGATATATTACCACAGCACCCCCTCACTGTCAACACCTTTTTTTAAGTTTTTTAAAAAGTTTTTGAAGCGAAAAATGCGGGTAACAAACGGAGAAGCCGGGATTTGAACCCGGGCGCCGGTTTCCCAGCCTATGCCCTTAGCAGGGGCACCTCTTCGGCCACTTGAGTACTTCTCCTTGCCGAACGGGCACCACTCCCAAAAAGCGGAGGGTGACTACGATTATATCTGCGCAGAAGCCTTTTGTCAACAACTTTTTTGCCCTTTTTCGCAAAAAAGAAGGAGCAGCCGGGCATATTTTTCGGATGCCCGTCCGCCCCTCTGATTTCACAAATCAAAGCTCCGGAATCTACCCGATCGCACTTTCGATCAGCTTCAACAGCGGATTCTTATTATTAAGGAAAGAACACAGGCGGCTGGCGTCCATCGCCTCCATCACTGCCTCCAGCTTCGTCGTGATGCCGAGGAAGGTAAGGAGCGTCAGGATGAGCCAGATGACCATCAGGCCCATGAATACTCCGGAGATGACGCCCAGAAAGGTGTTGACGCGGCCGATAGCGGGGATGTCGTTTACCTTTTCAAACAGCGCGACCAGAAGGCGAAGCACCACAGTGATGACAACAAAGGTCAGCAGCACGGCGATGATATTCACCGTCACATCCGCGACGTAGACGCCGACATAGTCGCCCAGGTTGTCCACGCCGTAGCGCGCGTACTGCTCGGGCGTATTGTGCTCGGCCAGCCACTTCAGAAGAAACTTCGGGAGCTTAAGCGCGGAAAGCGTGGCTGTGCCCTGCGCCTGCTGGATGTTCTGCAGGACGCCCAACGCGGAGAGTCCATTCGTCTCGAGACCCGCCAGAGAAACGCCCGAGAGGGTCGCCAGCGCTGCCAGACCGCCCATGCCGCTCACGAAATCCTCGCCGGAGAGCGCCTCGAGGCCCGCAGTGGTCGCCTCCAGGCCGTTGGCTGCCAGGAGCGTTTCCAGCTTGGCGATGCCTTCGGCGCCGATGATGCCGTCGAGTCCCTCCAGGCCGTTCGCGCCGATCAGGCTGCCGACGGAGGCGTTGATGATGTCCTTGAAGCGGTCAAGCTTGAGCTTTTCCGCGAAGAAGGTCTGCAGCGTGTCGCGCAGGCCGGCGTTTACCAGCCACTTGGCGACAAGGGGATACAGGCGCCAGGTGAGCAGGAGGCCGATGCCCCAGGACAGAACGCCCAGGACCGTCGCCGCGAAGCCCTTGATGCCGCCGTAGATGGCGAAGCCGATAATGATGGCCAGCGCCACCAGATCGATAATCATCGAACTAGTCATTCTTGATTTCCTCCTGCTGTTCGACAACCCGGTAGTAGATCAGGCTGTCTGCGCTCTGCGCCACCACAGTCTTGCGGTCGCCGAGCGGAATCAGGCGCGCGTAGTCGCGCACGCTGTCAAAATCCCAAAGCTTCTTGCCGCTTTCTGCGAGGGCGGTGTCGTAATGCTGCCCGCCCGCCACGTAGATGCCGGCATTGTATTCCAGGGAACGAAGCCCCTTGACGTTCATTTTCCAAATCACATTTCCGGACATACTATAAAGGATAAAATTTTCTTTCGCCTCTTCAGCGACGCCGATCGCCGGATCGCCCAGGCCGACGGCGATGCTTTCCGCACCGAAGGCCAGCACGCTCATCTTCTGCTCAGGCACGATGCCCCACAGGAGGCTGCCCTTGGCACGGTCGAAGGCGCCGAAGCTCAGGTCAGAGGCGTAGAGGCAGACATCGCCGCGGAAGGCGAGGTCGGTGACGAGCTCGTTGTCCATGCGGCGGCTGGAGAGGATGCGGTCCGCGAGGTCCGCGCCCTTGTCGGAGAGGTCAAAGAAGGTTACGATGCTGGCGACGCTGCCGCCCGCGTAGCTCAGGAGGGAGCACACCAGTCGGCTGCCGTCCGCGGAGACGGCCGCGGCGGCGGGGATGCCGTCCTTGTTCTGGTAGGTTTTGCGCTTGAGCAGGAGACGGCCGTCGCTTTCGAAGAGCAGCAGGGTATTGGTCTTGTCCTCCGCGGTGATGAGGACGACGCGGCCTCCCTCGCTCACGCTGTGCAGCAGGATGGGGGCGTCGGCGCTGAGACGGACAGCGTTTCCGTCCGAGCTGATCAGGATGGCCTCGGTGCCCTTGCGGTCGGCCACGGCGATGTAGTCCCCGGCGCTTTCGATGTACGGCGCAATCATGCTGCAGGCGATGTCCCAGACAGTTTTGCCAGAAGCATCGGCCGCGCGCACGCCGCTCTTATTGGCGCGGATGACCAGCCCGCCCAGCCCGCGCACGGTGGCAGCGCCGTCTGCGTTCAGCTCCACGCGGATGCCTTTTTCGCTCAGTGTGCTGTTGGAGGGCTTGCCCAGCCATTGATTGATCACGCCGGTGGCATAGAGGGCGATCAGTCCGCCCAGAAGCAGGAGGACGATCAGCGCGATCAGGATGCGCTGACGGCTCCCGCTCGCTTTCTTGTTTTCATTCTTCTTCATCATCGTCAGTCTCGATTATTTCAATTTCAAAATAGCGGTAAGGGAAGGCCTCGACAAAGTGCTCCTGGCGGAAATCGGTGCGGCCGAAGCGTTCGAGCTCCCGCAGGTTCTGCGGCAGCCAGATAGGCTTAGGCAGATCGAAAAGGCGGACCAGCTCATCCGTGCAGCACGCGAAGCGTTCGTCAAAGCTAAGCTCCCGCTCGTCGTTTTCGATGACGGCGTCGGCACACATGCGCTTGTCATCAAACAGCTTACCCCAGACACGAAGCATACAAATGCCCTTCCTTTAATAAAATCCCCTGTCAGTGTCGTCCAGGAGCGATTCCGGGTCGTACATGCCGACCAGGACGGCCTCGCCCGAGAAGCGATAGCCCTTCTTCGGCTCGCCCAGCAGATCGTTCGGGTGGATGTAGACGCCGATGCTGGAGGCCGCCGTCCGGATCTCCAGGCGGTAGACCCACTCGCCGCTTAAGGGGTTCATCATCTTGTCGACGTAAAAGATCTCGCCCAGGAGCGCGTAGCGGCTGCCGGCACCCAGCGGCGTGAACAGCCCGTCCAGGACGGAATAGACGTCCTCTTTTTCAAAGCGCGAAAGGACCTCCGACTCGACTTCCTTCATATAATTCTGAATTTCATTGATGGCCGAGGGATCACCGCGGCGGGCACGCTCGCTCACCTCGCGGCGCCAGGCCTCGTCCTCCTGCTGAGCCTTGCGGGCCTCCTCGTTCACGCTGCTGCCCAGAAGGATCTTGCCCTCCTGCGCCAGCGCGTAGCAGGAAAACAGGGGCGTCTCCGGCAGATGAACGCGTCCCTCGTCATTGAAGAGATTGGCCGCGGAGCTCAGGATCAGGGTGATGGGCTCGCCGCAGACGCAGTCGATGCCGGACGCGAAAAAGTGCCCCTGCCGGTCCTCTGCGATGTTGACCTCGCTCAGCTTACGGCCCCAGGTTTCACGCACGCCGGGATAAACCTCGACCAGCTCGTGCGTGCCGCCCGTGCTTTTTTCGGACAGTGTGACGAAAAAGGGGCCCATGTTGCGGCGCTTTTCGATGAACATGCTGCCCTCGCCGGCGCGCACGTAGGCCGAACGGCTGAGCTCAGGATCCTTCAGAAGCTCCGTGATGAAAGTATGCAGGCGGCCGGCCTCCACCTTATCGTGAAGTCCGACGGCCGATAAAAAGCGAAACATGCGTTTCCTCCGTGATTAACGCACCATCAGGTAAAGCGAGGCCTCACGCCCTGTCTCCTCCCAGATGGCTTTGATCTGGTAAATGCCCTGCTCCTCGGGCGCGGTGTAGAGGCCGTTTTCGCCGAAGCTGCCGCCGTTTTCGGACGCGGCTTCCCAGCGGATGACGGCGCCTTCGGGCGCACCGCCGCAGCTGAAACGGAACTGCTGGCCGGGATGCATGGTGCGGGGCGCGAAATGAATAAAGAAACGGACGGGCTCCGCCTCCTTTTTGGGCAGCTCAGGGGCCGCCGGCACGGTGGCTGCAGGGGCCTTCTCCGCCCACCAGATGATCTTCACCTTGCCGCGCGCGGGACCCTGACGCAGCATAGCGCCGATGCGCAGGCAGCCGGTTTCGACATCGGCGTAGGCGCCGACAGAAAGCTTGGGGATGCCGGGGACGTAAGAGGATTGGCAGAAAACCGAGGGGTCGCCGAAAAGGACGCGCTCGCCCGACAGCAGGCCGTCATCGTAGCCGGCCACATCGACCAGCGTGGCACGCACCTGAAAAGGCCCGGGACCGAAGCCCGTGTCGATGACATCCGAGTAGAAGCAGTGCCCCTTTTGCTCGGTTCCGTTCAGCGCGAATTCAAACTCTCCCTGCACGAGGGTCTTGCGAAAATCATCCATAAAAACAATCCTCCTCTTAATATTGTAATGGTTTTTGATGTTGATTGCAACTCTAAATTTGTTTTGCAATCACCACCGGATATGGTATAATAGAGCAAATATCTGAGGAGGTCTCCCATGAATAATTTCACCGTCGTCCGCCGCGGCTACAGCACCGAAGAGGTTGACGCCTACGTTTCCCAGCTCGAGGCAGCTCTGGCCCTCAAGAACCAGCAGCTGAAAGAATATCAGGCCAAAGAAAGCGCCATTAACAGTTCCATCGTCAGCGCAGAGCTTTTTGCTGAGTCCATGCGCACGCAGGCCGAAGAGGATGCCGCCGAAATCCGCAAGACCGCTCTGGCAGAGGCCAGCGCCGTGCGCGTCTGCGCCGAAGAGGACGCCGAAAGCATCCGCACCAGCACCCGCCTGAACCTGGCCAGTCTGCGCGAGCAGGCCCTCGCCATGCACAGCAAGCTGGAGGAGTTTCAGGATCATTTCGGCCGCATCCTGCAGGATTACCTGGTGAGCCTGCGCACCAACGACCTGGCGAACATCTTCGCCGGAACCGAGGCCTTCATCAATGCGATGGAAATGCCCAACAAGAACGCCGAGCCCGCGCCCGAGGCCGTTTTCGCCGAAACCGAGGATGATCTTCTTGAGGAAGCTCCCGAAGAAGAGGACGAGGACGAGCCTGTGGTCATTTTTGACACCGATCTGCTGACCGGAGAACCCGCTGCCTTTGTGGTCGAAGAGCTTGAAGAAGAGGAAGAAGAAATCGAAGAGGCTATCGAGGACATCAAGGACAATGCCGACATCGCCGCGGACATCGCCGACGCCGTTGACGCCGCCGAAGATTTCCTCGCAGGCGCCGAGATCCTGACGGACGAAACGCCCCTCGAGCTGATGTAATCCATGCTGGGACTTCTCTGTCTGGACGTCGTTCTGGCGCTCTATCTGATCCTCAACAGCTTCGCGCTCCGCAACTACCGAGCGATGGCCGGAAAAGCCCTCCGCGCCTATGACCACGAAACGGCTCTCCAAAAAGCTCTCCGGACCGTGCTGAAAATCCTGTGCTTCGTATTTGCCGCGGGCGCTGTGTTTCTTCTGTTCGTACGGCCGGACGTCGGGCTGACGACCGTTCTGAGCTGCGTCACCGCATCCCTTTTCTGCGCGCTCTACGGCTTCGCGCCCTTCTCTTCCTCGCTTTGGTGCATCACCGCGGACGGCGTTTACATCTACCGTGTACGCAAAAACATTCCCTGGTCGCAGATCGTCAATACCGGCGGTTTGAAAAACCGCCGCCGAACCTTCCTCACCCTGCAGGTCAAAAAGCAGGCCGGTGAGACCTTCAAGCAAGTCTACTACAGCTGCCCGCTGCCCGACGACCAGCTGGAGGAGGCGCGGCAGATCATCCGCGATTTCATGCACGCGCTCGACACGCAGCGTCTGATGAAGAAGCGCCGCGAGGAGCGCGGGACCGCGCTGAAGGACCGCAAATTCTACTGATATGTCTCTCTACAAAAGCAACCGCTTCGCCCTGCTCTTTTATCTGGGCTTTCTGATCGCCAGCGTTCTGATCGGCTTTGTCTTTCTCTTTTTCTCCATCGACATCACACTCTACTCAGCCTTTCCGCTCTACCTGCTCTACTTCGGCGGGGCGGCACTCCTCTTCGCGCGGCGCGAAAAGCTGTCTGCTGCGGAGCTCGGCTTCCGTCCCCTCAGTCTGAAGGGCGTCGTTGCGGCCTTCGCCCTGGGCATCCTTCTGCAGCCCGGCTGCATGATGCTCTCCTATCTATCGGACCTGGTTTTCAGCAACCCCGAAAGCGAAGCCATCAGCGACATGGCCGGCTATCCCCTGCCGCTTCTGCTTGTGAGCGTAGCGCTTCTGCCCGCTTTTTTCGAGGAACTCATCTGCCGCGGCGTCGTGCTGCACGGCTACAAGCACGCTCCCCTGTGGGCGCTCGCCCTCTTTCCCGCGCTGTACTTCGGCGTCCTGCACGGAAACTTCCAGCAGGCCCTGTACGCCTGCGCGCTGGGCGCGGTCTTCGCCTGCATCGACCGAAGCGCCGACAGCATTCTCCCGTCCATGATCGCCCACTTCACTCTGAACGGCTGCCAGATCACCCTGGCCTGGCTCTTCGAACAGCATCCCGAGTGGTTTGAGACGGGCGAGGAAATCATCGAAACCAGCATCGCCGACGACCTGCGCTTCTACCTGACCGTCACGGCAGTCACCCTGCCCTTCATCGCCATTTGCTTCCGGGCGCTCAAAAAGAGCAAGCCCCAAAACGCAATTGTGTCCGAGGCCCCCGTCGTTTCCGATGCTCCCGAGGCTCCCGATGTTTCCGAAGAAAAACGGAGCTCGTTTGCCGTCATGTGGCCCATGTACCTGGCCCTGCTTTTCGGCTTTGCCCTGATGATCGCCCAGGAATTCGCCCCCTGATACAAAAAGCCTTCCTCCCGGATCGTTCCGGAAAGAAGGCTTATTTATTTTAGACTTTTTATTCGCGGCTGCCCGCAAGCACTCCTTCGCGGCGGACCTTCCACAGGAAGACCAGCGTCACCAGCATGACCAGGCCTTCATAGACGGGGAAGCTGTACCACACGGCCTCGGGGCCGAACAGAAGCGGCAGGAGCAGTACGGCGGCCACATCGCAGACGAAGGCGCGCAGCAGGTTGATCACAAAGGCCGACCGTGTGCGTGTGACGGAATACAGATAGACCGAGCCGATGACATTCACCGCCTGCAGCGCGAAGCCCCAGTTGTAGACCGGCATCGCCGAAAGCACCGCCTGCGTGGTCGCCGCATCCACCGCGTACAGACGGCAGACAGCGTCGCCCAGAGGATACAGCGCCAGGATGATTACGACCGCGCCCAGCACGCTGATGACCAGGCCGCGCAGCAGATAGTAGCGCAGATCGTCCGCCAGGCGTGCCCCGTAGCAGCGGCCGAAAAGCGGCTGCAGGCCCTCGCCGGTGCCCACAAAAACCGCCACGGAAAAGACCGCCACATAGCTGATGACCGAAAAGGCGTTGACGGCGCTGTCGCCCAGGCCGCGGACCAGCACCAGGTTCATCAGAACCGTGTAGACCGGGACGCAGAACTGTGCCACGCACTCGGGCAGACCGCGCAGAAGGATCTTGCCCAGAAGGCCCTTTTCGCGCCCGGAGCGGCCGAAGCGCAGGCTCCCGCGCTTCAGAATAAAGTGGAAAAGCACGATGATGAGCCCCACACTCTGCGACACGCCCGTCGCAATGGCCGCGCCGCGAAGGCCCATCCTGAGCGGATAGATGGCGACATAATCACCGATGATGTTGAGCGCCGTCGAAACCAGCGTGGACACGCTCACGAGCACCGGCGAGCCGTCGTTGCGGACGAAGCTGCAGAAGGCCACGCCCAGGCCGCAGGGCAGAAGAAAGGCCGAGTACCAGAAGAGGTAGTCGCGCGCGCCGTTAAAGAAGGTGTCGTTCGCGCCCATCAGCCGCGCCAGCGGTCCGGCCCAGAGGACGCCGACCAGGCTCATCAGTGCGGAGAGCCAGAACGAAAGTCTAAAGGCCAGGCGGAAAACGCGGTTGGCGCCGGCGGTATCGCTCCGCCCCATGCGGATGGACAGGATCGCCATGGCGCCCACGACCACCAGAAGCTCGAGGGCGTTGAAAAACATGATGTAGGGGAATACGAGGTTCACGGCGCCCAGCGCGTCCGTTCCGACGCCTCGTCCCACAAAAAGACCGTCCACGATGGTGAACAGGAAGATGCTGACCGAACTCAGAACAGAGGGGACGACATAGCGGATCAACAGCCGTCTGCGCTCATTATTCACCGTACACAGCCTCCAGACAGTGGATTTGCTTACCGCGCTTCATGAAGGCAGCCTCATATTCCGTAATGCAGTTGCCCTCTGAAAGAGGCTCGCCCGGCGCGTGCAGGTCGTCCGTCTGCGCCAGGATCCGCCAGCCGTTTTCGCATAGGCTCTGCACGGAATAGGCGAAAAGCGCATCGTTGTCGGTCTTAAAGCGCAGCACACCGCCGCGCTTCAGGATGCTGCGGTAGACGGCCAGGTGGCGCTCCGAGGTGAGGCGCCGCTTAGCATGACGCTCCTTCGGCCAGGGATCGGAAAAGTTCAGGAAGATCGCGTCGACCTCGCCCGGAGCAAAGCTTTCGCCCAGGTATTCGGCCTCCTCGCGCACCAGCCGCAGATTGGGGTACGCTTCCGCCTCGCGGTTGTCCGCGCTGTAGGCGACGTTGGCCGTCCGGACATTGTCGACCTCCGGGCTGCCCGCCGCCCGCGCCAGAATGGTGGACAGGCGTTCCACGCCGATGTACGCGCCCGCCGGGTCGCGCTCGGCCATCTGCCGGATAAAGCCGCCCATACCGCAGCCGATCTCAACATAGAGACCCTCCGGCTCACAGCCCATACGCTCCTTCATTTCCGCACGCCAGGCGCCGCGAAACCGACAGGGCTCCGCCTCGACCAGCGCCGACTGCGCCAGGATCTCCTCCGTATTCTTCAGGTACCGGATCCGCATAAAAACCTCCGTATATGAAAATATCCAAAGAACAAGTCTTTGGATAGGATGAAAAATGAGCCAAGCGGGATTCGAACCCGCGACACCTGGATTAAAAGTCCAGTGCTCTACCGACTGAGCTATTGGCCCATTTGACGCAACGGGTAGTTTACCACATACGCCGCTGTTTGTAAAGAAAAATATTTGAAAAGCTTAATTCTGGTGGCGGACCATTTTGTATTCATCGCCGTCTCGGTAGAAGGGACAGTTTTTGCCCTGCGCCAGAAACCGGCACAGCTCGTCCTCGTCCATATCGACATCGCAGACGTATTCCTCGTACTCCTCATCGTAGCTGAGGTAGGCGCAGCTGTCACACTGATCCATTTTTCTCCTCCAGAAACGCCCGGATAGCCCGCGCCAGACGCGCCACCGGCAAGCCCATCACATTGTAGTAATCCCCGTCGATGCCCTCAACCAGCAGACGCCCCGCGCCCTGGATGCCGTAGGCGCCGGCCTTGTCCGCATACTCACCCAAATCAAGATAAGCCTCGATCTCCGCCTCGCTCAGCGGGAAAAAGCGCACCCGCGTGCACTCCGAGAAGCTCATGCGGCGCTCGCCCTGCTGCAGCACACAGCCGGTAATGACCTGATGCTCCCGTCCGGAAAGCGCCGCCAGCATGATGCGCCCGTCCTCGCGGTCCGCAGGCTTGCCGATCATGCGCCCGTCAATAAACACGCCCGTATCGGAGCCGATGACGAGCGCCTCGGGATGCGCCTTCGCTACGGCCGCGCACTTAAGCCCCGCCAGATACTCCGGCTGCTCCTCAGCCGAAAGTGCGGGGTCAGGAATCTCCTCCACCCGGGCCGCCTGCACCGAAAAGCGCTCAAAAAGACTGCGCAATAGCTCCTGCCTTCTGGGCGAGCCCGAGGCCAGAATGACCTCCGTCTCCGACTGTGCAAAATAACTCATGGCGCCTCTCCTCTCGAACAGTATGCTTTATTGTACCACGCTCTTCATAAAAAGAAAAGAATTATTGCACCTGTCCATAGACAGCCCCTTTTTCGCGGTGATATACTGAAAGAAAGAAAAACGTGTCCCGGAGGCTCTTCATGAAAAAGCTTGTCATTCCCAGCATCATTACTCTCTGCATCGGCGCCCTGCTGCTCATCGCCGCCGGCTCCTTCGCCCTCGAAAAAGCCAACTACGAAGAACCGCCCCTGTACACCTACGCGCTCATCCGCAGCGAAAACATGGAGGAGGAGGGCCAGTATGCCGTCACCCGCATCAGTGGCTATTACAGCTTTCTGAACCTTGAACGCCGTTTTGAGGACGGCGTCCAGAACTACTATTACTGCTTCGGAGAAGACGCCGACACCCAGGCGCTCTTTCTCTTCGGCGCCGAAGAAGACGCCATCAAGGCCATCGACAGCGCCCTCAACACGAACCAGCCCTTCCGTATGACCGGCATCCTGCGTCCCGTCACCGAAGCGCCCGTTGACAACACCAGCATCCGGGATTTCGCCCTCGAGGCCGCCCCCGCCGCCGGCGTCGACATCGAACCCGCCACCTTCAACTTCGTCTTCGGCAGCTGCTACCTCAGCGTCGGCGAGGAGCCTCAGCCCCCTGCGCGTCCCGTCACCGCGCTCCTCATTGCGGGTACCGTCCTGGCCGCCGCCGGAATCACCGGGCTGCTCCTCTCGAAGAAAAAGAAATAAGCTCCTCCAAAAGCAAATCGCCTCCATACCGAAGTACGGAGGCGATTTTTTTCGTATATTCCGTTTTATTCTTCCACGTTTACGCTGCCGTCCTCCGTAATCGTGATCTTCATGCCGGTCTTGACGTAGGCTAAAAACTCCTCGCCCAGACAGTCGATAACGGGCAGCTTGCATTGCTCGCCCTCAAGCCAGACATCGGTCAGCACGGCGCCGGCCGCGGCAAGCGAATCGATCGGATTCGAGAAAAGCAGACAGGCGGGCTGACGGCCCATCGAGCAGGCGCAGTAGAGCACCAGACCGCCCGTGGTGGAACCGATGGTCTGCGGCAGGCAGAGCGCCTTGCCGGCCATCTCGTGTCCGTAGAGGTCGGGGTTGTTCTGGTCGCCGCAGGTCGCTTTCTTATCGCCGAACTGCAGGGCTTTCTGGAAGGAGGCCAGCGTGTTCAGACCGCCGCGGGAAACCAGGGCCTCGGCCGTGACCGTCCCGGGAGCAACAACACGTCCTTTAAATGTCTTCATGGCTTATTTCCTCCCTTCTTGAAGGGTTCCTTCTTGAAGGGTTCCCTTCGTGATCTGCTCGAGAATTTCGTCGTCCGTATAGTAGCGGGCCGTTGTATAGGTGCGCAGCTTGTTGCTGGAGGTGATGGTGGGCACCTTCTGGCAGACCGGGTTGTTCATGTACATCAGGGGGCAGATGTAGGAGGTGATGACGCCCGCTGCCTTAAGCCGCGCCGCATAGGGCGTCGCCTCGAATTCCTTGAGCACCGCAGGGGCGGCCGTAAAAACAGTGGGGATGGCGACCCTGCTGCGGCCGGCGGCGGCAAGCCCCGCCTCGACCTTGTCGGTCCAGTCCTCGAGCTGCTTCAGGCTCATATGGGGGCAGCCCATGAAGCAGATTTTGGGCTTGGCATCCTTTTTCTTCCAGATGACGGGGTAGCTGTCATATACGCGCTGAAGCTCAGCGTCGTCGATGACGTAGGTTTTCGCGCCCTCGGCGATGAGTGCTTCGCCCTGTTCGACGGCGTCCGGCGTCAGCCCGTCAATGTGATACAGGCCAACCGCGCCGTTAGAGGCCGTGGCCGCGCCGAAATCCTTCAGGTAGGTGCAGGCCTCGTCGTTGAGCTCGCGGCCCAGCCAGCGGTCCAGGCCCTTCACGTAGGGCACGTCCTCCATGACCTTCATGCCGATGGCGGAGCCCAGAAGCTGCGCCTCCGGTTTCTTCGTGGTCTTGATTTTAACGATCCAGGTCGCTTTCCGGCCCTCCTCGGTCAAAAGGCCGAAACAGGGTACGAAGCCGACCACGGAGCCCATGATGTCAATAATGCCGGAATTGCGGTTGCAGCGCGCGCCCAGCACGGAATTCGCGTAGACGACCGCGGAGGATTCGGACCAGGACAGGATCTCGCCCTTCTCGGGCTTGTTGCCCACGGCGTCCATGTAGCAGGTGCAGGTAAAGGCGTCCTTCTCCAGGAGGCCCAGCTCCGCCAGCTGCTTCTCGTAGAAATCCTGACGCGTGTACATAAAGTTATTAAAGACGAAGTCCTCAATGAAGTTGGAGGGAACGTTCTTATCCAGCGGACGGGGGTCCACCGTAAACTTCTGGCCGGAAAGCGCGCCGGCCTTGATCAGCTGGTCCATCAGCTCGTAGACCGGGCCCAGCGCCTTCAGACCGAAGGAGGTGACCAGATGATTGTAGCGGCTGGTGACCGGCACCAGCTTTTCAGCGCCGAAAAGCTCGCCGTAGCGGACAACGGTCTCCATGACCTTCGCCAGTGTCTCGCCCTTTTCGCCGGCCAGAATGGCCAGCTGCTCGTCGGTTAAATTCATTTTAGGCGTATACATAGGGGATGAGCCTCCTTATCAGAGCTTCATGGCGACGTCCCAGGCCTTCCAGACAACCGTCCGGAGATTGCCGACCTTGTCGCAGTCGCCTACCAGGTGAACGTGCCTGGACGCCGGCAGCACGGGTGCGCTCCGGTAGCCCATGGAGCGGATGACGCTGTCGCCCTCGATTTCGAAGACCTTCCCGTCCTTGTCCGTCACCAGAACGCCCTTGTCCGTAACCTCCTTCAGGCTGGTCTCAAGGTGCACCTCGACCTGATTGAGCGCGAAGAAATCGCGCAGATAGGAGCTGTTCGCCAGGCAGACGCCGGCCACGGCGATCAGGTCGTTCTTCATCTCGACGATGACAGGCTCGTGGCCCTTCTGATACAGGTCGTAGGCGATTTCGCAGCCGGAGAGACCGCCGCCGATGATGACGACCTTGTGGCCGACCTCGGCGCCGTACAGGTACTCCGTGGCCTCCATGGCCTTATCCAGCCCGGGAATGCGGGGCATATTGGGCGCTGCGCCGGTGGCGACGATGATCTCGTCGAAGTCCGCCAGCTGCTCCGCGGAAGTGATTTCGCTTTCGAAATGGATCTCGATCTCGAGCTCCGCCAGCTCCTTGCGGTACCAGCTGAGAAGCTCCTTATCCTTCTCCTTGAAGGAGGGGGCCGCAGCCGCGTTGAAGACGCCGCCCAGACGGTCGCTCTTTTCGAAGATGACCGGCTCATGGCCTCGCAGCTTCAGCACGCGGGCCGCCTCCATGCCGCCCACGCCCGCGCCGATAATGGCGACGCGTTTCGCCTTTTTGGCCGGCACGATCTTGTATTTCTTCGACTGCATGGTTTCGGGGTTCAGCGCGCAGCGGGCCATGCCCATGTTGTCGCTTAAGGGCTGATCGTTGCCGACGCCCTTGTAGTGAGCCATGTTGAAGCAGGCATTGTGGCAGCAGATGCAGGGATGGATGGACGCCTCGTCGCCGTTCATAAGCTTCGTGACCCAGTCGGGGTCGGTCAGGAACTGACGGGCAACTCCCATGCCGTCCAGCTCACCCGCCGCAATGGCCTCGGCCGCGACATCGGGCGTCATGCGGCCTGCGCATACGACGGGGATGTCCACAAATTTCTTGATGTGCCTGACGTCATCCAGATTGCAGTTCTGATTCATGTACATCGGCGGATGCGACCAGTACCAGGCATCGTAGGTGCCGTTGTCGCAGTTGAGCATGTCGTAGCCGGCGTCCTGCAGATAGCGGGCCGCACGCTCGCTCTCCTCCATGTCGCGTCCGACCTCCACATAGTCCTCGCCGGGCAGCGCGCCCTGGCCGAAGCCCTTGGTCTTGGAGACAACGGAGTAGCGCAGAGATACCGGGAAGTCCTCGCCGCAGACGGCCTTGATGGCCTTCACGATTTCTACGGGGAAGCGGTAGCGGTTCTCGAAGCTGCCGCCGTACTCATCGTCGCGCAGATTCGTGTATTTCATGGTGAACTGGTCCAGCAAATAACCCTCATGGACGGCGTGGATCTCGACGCCGTCGACGCCGGCCTCCTGGCAGAGCTTCGCAGTCTTCGCGAAGGCCTCGATCATGTCCGTGATCTCCTTCTGCGTGAGCGGGCGGGAGATGCAGCTGTCCTCCCAGCGGTTGGGCGTGGCGCTGGCGCTCGCGGTCAGGTAGTCCACATTCAGAATGGGCTTCATGACGGTGCCCAGCAGCTTGTTCTTGCAGGCCTTGACCATGATGTCATTGATGGCCATGCTGCGGCCGAAGCCCGCCGTCAGCTGGATGAACAGCTTGCAGTCGGTCTTGTGCAGCTCATCCATGAAGGCCTTCAGCTTCCTGAACTTGTGCTTTCCCTGGTAGAGCCACTTGCCGCCGAGGGTATCGCGGATGGGCGCGATACCGGGCAGGATAAGACCTGCATTTCCCTTTGCGCGGGCCAGCAGAAAGCGCGCGGCTTCCTCATCAAAGTGGTTTGGCTCCAGCCATCCGAAGATGGAGGTGCCGCCCATGGAGGTCATCACGATGCGGTTTTTGATTTCCACCTTGCCGATTTTCCATGGCGTGAAAAGCGGCGCATATTGCGGATTCATGTCTGACATCTTGTTGTCCTTTCTTCGGTTAATTTTTTAACGATGTTGCTGATAATATTGTAACACAGTGCGTGCGCCGTGTAAACCTTTTCAGTCCGTGAAGCGCGATCTCCCAGGTGTAAAACCGAAGCTCGAACCTCCCGCAATCCACGCACAAAAAGCCAAGTCCGCAGGCGCAGAGACCAAGCACGCCGCGGGCGACGCTGAACATGAGCTGCCGATAGCTTTCATAAAGCTACGACAAGTCTCTCCCATGCATTTCCTCCATGTGAAGCCTCCTCCGAAAAAAGATTCAAAAATTCAAGAACGCTCGAAAAATTTCTTAAAAACGTCCTGCTCCGCCAAAGTACTTTCTCTGTTCATTTGTAAATGATGTCAGACCAAAAACTCAAAGAAAAAAATACGCTGTGTTAGAATGAATCAGAGCCCAATCTCTCCGGCTTCACTCCAAGTTTCTTTTGCCTTTGATTGGGAGACTCCCATCCCAAAGCTGCCATCGGAATGTTGTTGGAACGGTACAGATACCTTCGCAACTGAACCTGG
>JAZRWR010000081.1:0-2746 GCA_045599825.1 Bianqueaceae bacterium
AATATCCTGACTGCACCTTACGGCTGGACATCGAATCGCTGCGGTCGTCTGCCGGTGCCCGCCCAATTCATTAAGGTTGTCTGGGGCGAATTTGGCCTCAAACTGTACTTGGAGGACAATAAATGACGCTGAAATGCGTTAGTCCGCAGAAGAGCTGTCCGTGGAACAAGGATGGACTCTGCTTCCATCCGTGCGTCAACCGCGCCGTGCAGGCCGGGATTGCGGAAGGGGCGCAGATCGCCCGCGCCGAGGCCGAAGGCAAGTTTACCGATGCAACCAAAGAAACCCTCTAAGAAAGGAAAAACCGATGAATGCGACCGAACAGAAGCTGTTTCACGCCCTCAAACTGCAGCGCGACGAACTGCGCAAGACCCTGGAGAATCTCTGCGACCGATTCAGCCACGGCGTCCACAACCACATGCTGAGCGAGGACTGCCCGCGCCGTCCAGGCACAGGTGAGAAGAAGTGTGCCAAGGGCAAGTCACGACAGGACGTCATCTGGAGCCTTGGCTTTTTCTGCGCGGCCTGCGACGGCTGCGCCAAGCAGTGTCAGCTTTCCTTTGAGGAGAAGGAGGTCTTCGAGGCTTACCACAAGGCCAATAAGATCTGTGGTAAGCCGGATGCGGAAATTCCGTCGATCGCCCCGTCCGACTTTGCGAAATTTGATCCAAAGCGCACCTACGCCGCTTCGCCGCGGTGGATTGCGCGCGAACTCTATCGCTTTGCTGTCGGCTACTGGTGCTATTCCGACCGCTCGAACAAGGCGGTGGCGAAGGCCTGGGAACGCGCGCTGGACGACACGCTGGCCATCGCCCTGTCCACCTACTGGAAGTGTGGGCGGGAGTTCATCGAAGTGCAGAATCTCATTCAGAAGCTGGATCAGGAGCCCAAGGAGAAGCGCAAGGAGCACAGCGCGACGCTGAGCGCATTCATCGAGGCGCGGCCGACGCTCAAGCGGTTCTTCACGTCGCTCGACGGGGCGCTGCAGAAGGAGGTCAAGTCCGCCAAGGACATCAGGACCGTCATTCTGCACATGTTCACGCTCCGCATCGAGTACCAGTCCGGCCGCGACTACCCGGGCGGCGACCTGGACGTCTACGACGGCGCGTTCTGCGGCATCATCGACGACTGCCTGAAGGTCGCCGGCCTGTACAACGACAAGCGTCCGGCGAGCTACGATTTCGAGGACAAGGCCGAGTACGAACGCCAGGCCCTGGAGTTCAGCGTCACCCAGAAAGAACGGTGCTATGCCTTCCTGGCAGAGCGCGAGCCGCTGAAGGTCACGAAGTAAGGCCCGCTTAACCCCATTCGAGGCCATCTGCGCATTGATGAGGTGCGCCGAAACTGATATAATTATTGGCATGTCGGACAGTGTCAATCATCGGCGTGCGCTCGAAAAGATCGCATTTGGCTTCGGATCCCCGCAGTTGAACCCAACTGTGGGCTACAGCTATCCCCAGCCGACGGTCACGGACGTCCTGTCCGCACTCGGCGTCGCCCAAGCGCAGGGCATCGGGACGCAGGGGGACCGCACGGACGCCTTCAGCCGGATCATCAACTCGGGCTTGGTCAACACGTCGCCGGCCGGAAACGCCCTGCGCATGCTCGGCGGCGGCATTCTGGGGCGTGCCATCACGTCCGCCTTTACGGGTAATTCGTTCCTGAAGGGCCTCGGCACGGGCCTCGGCGCGGTCTCGTCCATCAGAAAGTGGTAATTTGGAGGATCACATGGTAGAACAATATCTTGGAAAGGAAGCGGCGGACGACATCTTCTTCATGTCGATGCTCTCCGGCCTCATCCCCGAGAAACAGGCGTGCGAACTGGCCATTGGCATCCAGAAGGATGCAGGTGTGATGGATGCCCTCAAAAAGGCCATTGGCGTCGTTGGAGCCATTGGAAGTGGCGCTAAATCCATTCCGCCGATTCTGGCCGGGACGGCGCTCGGCGGCGCGGCCACCGGCGTGCTCGGCGCGACCGTCTACGACATCCTCAAGGAGCGCGTCTCCCAGGAGGATCCGGAGGCCAAGTTCAACAGCGACATCGAACACCTCTACACGCACAAGACGCGCGAGATCGAGGATGCGCGATGGATGGACCGCGTCCGCGCCATGCGCGACGAGCTGAAGCGCGGCTACAAGAAGATGACGACCGAGGAGTACGCGACAAAGTACAAGGCCCTCATGGACGCCCTGAACGAAAGGAGCGCGTAATGTCCGCGTTTTCCGACATCGGACTGCCGGGGCGGATGCCGGTCGCCGGCTCGGGGCGTGGCATGGTCACGCCCGAATCGCTGTTTGACAGCAAGGCCGAGAAGGGGCTCTACCAGCGTCTTCTCGACCGCGCCGCAGGAGCCGAGCAGCCATCCGTCGGCTTCAAGAGCGTCAAGGTCAAGATCTTCGATCTGTCCGACCCCAAGCAGGTGGAGGCCTACGAAAAGCTCTGGCTGAAACTGCTGAACAAGATCGCCCGCATGGAGGCAGTCGTCGACGCGCGGACGGATCTCGTCCGGCGGGCCGACGGCACGTCATACTGGATGAAATACGTCGAATACACCGAGTTCGACGATGGCGAGGAAGACTCGTCCAAGGACAAGAAGTCCAAAGGGAGGAATGGAAAATGAGTGTGCAGGACACGGTAGAGAAAAAGGCTGCGACTGATGCCGAGCGGGCGAAGTACATCAAGGCCGCCCTCCTGTCCGCGGTTGGCGCCGCGGGCATTGGCGCGCTCATCCGCAGCCGCAAGGCG
>JAZRWR010000082.1:0-41665 GCA_045599825.1 Bianqueaceae bacterium
ATCGGAGCCTGACGATGAGAAGCATTATTGATACGCTGGACCTGTCCGTGCGTGAGCTTGATGAACTGATCGAGACGGCTGAGGACATCATCGAAAACCCCGCCGCCTACTCCGAACGCTGCCGCGGCAAGAAGCTGGCCACTCTCTTTTTTGAGCCCTCCACCCGTACCCGCCTCAGCTTCGAGGCAGCCATGTACGAGCTGGGCGGCAATGTGATCTCCGTCCCCTCGGCCAATGTCTCCTCCGCCGCAAAGGGCGAAAGCATCGGCGACACCGCCCGCGTGGTCAGCTGCTATGCGGACATTTTAGCCCTTCGTCATCCCAAGGAGGGCGCCGCGCTGGCCGCTGCCCGCAAGGCCTCGGTCCCCCTCATCAACGCCGGTGACGGCGGACACTGCCATCCCACGCAGACCCTGGCGGATCTTCTGACCATCCACCGCGAAAAGGGCCGCTTCGACCGCCTGACCGTCGGCCTCTGCGGCGACCTCAAGTACGGCCGCACCGTGCACTCGCTCATCGGGGCGCTCTCCCGCTACGAGGGCGTCCGCTTCGTCCTGATTTCCCCCGAGGAGCTTCGCCTGCCCGACTACATCAAGACCGAGGTCACTGAGAAAAATCAGCTGGCCTACGAGGAAACGGCCTCGCTGGAGGATGCCCTGCCCCGGCTTGATCTTCTGTACATGACGCGCTTCCAGCGCGTGCGCTACGACAGCCTCGAGACCTACGAGCGTCTGAAGGACAGCTATATCCTGACTGCCGAGAAGCTTTCGCTCGCCCCCGCGGACTGCTGCGTCCTGCATCCTCTGCCCCGCGTGAATGAAATCAGCGTCGATGTGGACGACGATCCCCGCGCCTGCTACTTCAAGCAGGTCGAAAACGGCAAGTTCATGCGCATGGCCCTCATTCTGAAGCTTCTGGCCGAGCCGGAAGCTCCCGCTGAGGAAAACTACCTCACGGGACATCCCTGCACGAACCCGCGCTGCATCTGCTCCTGCGAGCAGGAGATCCGCCATCTGGCCAAGCGGGGCGCCGACGGAAAGAGCCTGCGCTGTGCCTATTGTGAGTCCTTGCTTTTTTCCTGAGGGAATGCTATAATCAGTTGTTAGTATCGCAATTGAAAGGATTCCGACATGTCCCTGACGTTTGAAGAACTGGGGCTTCGCGAAGAGATTCTGACCGCCGTGCGGGAGCTGGGCTACACGGCCCCCACCCCCGTTCAGGAGGCCGCCATTCCGAAGCTTATGAAAGGCTACGACCTGATCGGCCAAAGCCGCACCGGAACCGGCAAAACCGCCGCCTTCGGCATCCCGCTCATCGAGCTCATCGATCCCGATGACCGTTCGCTGCAGGGCGTCGTGCTCTGCCCCACGCGTGAGCTGTGCATGCAGGTAGCCGATGAGCTGCACAAGCTTCTGGCCTTTTCGGCCGGCATCCGCGTGGTGCCCGTCTACGGCGGCCAGCCCATCGACCGCCAGATCCAGCAGCTGAAGGGCGGCGCGCAGATCATCGTCGCCACGCCCGGACGCTTTATGGACCACATGCGCCGTCATACCGTGCGCCTCAATCTGGTGCAGATGGTCGTACTGGATGAGGCCGACGAAATGCTGAACATGGGCTTCCGCGACGATATGGACCTCATCCTTTCGCAGATGCCCAATCCCCGGCAGACCGTGCTCTTCTCCGCCACCATGCCGGAGCCCATCGTCGAGCTGGCCTCCCAATACATGGAGGATCCGGTCCGCATCGCGCTGACGCCCGAGGACCGCATGACGGTCGAGGGCGTGACCCAGTATTATTACGAAATGAAAGCCAAGATGAAGCCGGAGGCCCTAAGCCGCGTATTAAGCTGCGAGGCCCCCTCCCGCGCGCTCGTCTTCTGCAATACCAAAAAAGAGGCCGATGAACTGTCCCATCAGCTTAAGGCCTGTGACTTTAAAGCCGACTGCCTGCACGGGAATCTGAACCAGCAGCAGCGCGACGCCGCCATGAAGGCCTTCCGCAGCGGTGAAACCAAGGTGCTCATCGCCACCGATATCGCCGCCCGCGGTCTGGATATCAGCGGAGTCGATCTGGTCGTAAACTTTGATCTGCCCGAGGAAAACGAGGCCTACGTGCACCGCGTCGGCCGGACCGCACGCGCCGGCAAATGCGGCAAGGCCGTAAGCTTCGTCGTCGGCAAGGAGCTCAGCCGCCTGCAGGACATCATGGCCTTCACCGGCACCGATATGGAGCCCCGCCGCCTGCCCACGCTGCAGGACATGGAGCTTGCCCACCAGAATCAGCTCAAGGAGGAGCTTCGCGAGCGCCTGAGCACCGGCCCGAGCGCTAAGTACCGCCGCATGGCCGAGGACTTTCTGGCCGAAGGGCATGACCCCTCCGATACCGTCGCCGCCCTCTTTGCCAAGCTTCTTTTCGTTCCCAACGCTGACTCCGTCTTCTCCGGCAATGACCGCGAGCTTACCCGCACTCCCTCCCGCGTCAGCGGAAAGAACTACGCGCTGAAGGACACGGTCCGCCTCTTCCTGAACGCCGGGCGCCACGAGGGCATCCGCGTGAAGGACATCGTCGGCGCCTTCGCCGGCGAAACCGGCATCCCCGGCTCTGCCCTTGGCGAGATCAGTGTGCTGGAGCATTTTTCCTACGTAAATGTACCCGCCGAGCTCGTGCAGGACATCCTCACGGTTATGAACGGAAACGAAATCAAAGGACGCAAGATCCGCGTCGAAATTGCGGAGGCTGAAGACAAATGATCCAGAAAACCATTACCCTGAGCGCCGAAAGAGGCTCTCATCTGATTGCCTACATTCAGGATATCGGCCACAATTTTGTCAATATCGGGCTGCGTCCCGCCGTCATCATCATGCCCGGCGGGGGCTATACCCATCTGTCTCCGCGCGAATCCGACCCCATTGCCTGGGTCTTTCTGCGCGCCGGCTACCAGGTCTTCACGCTCAACTACTCGATCGGCGAATACGCCGCCTGGCCCAATCCACTGACCGATTATGAACTGGCAGCCGTCTATGTGCGCGCCCACGCGGCCGAATTCGAGGTCGACCCGAACAAGCTGGCCGTCATCGGCTTCTCCGCCGGCGGACATCTGGCAGCCGCAGCCGCCACGCTGTCTCTCAACCGTCCCAATGCGGCTATCCTGGGTTACGCGCTCACCATTGAAAAAGAAGCCCGCCGCTGCCTTGACAGCGCACCCGATACGGTTTCCGCCGTCAACGCCCAGACACCGCCCTGCTTCGTCTTCGCCACAGTCGATGACAGCGTCGTCAACATTCAGAATTCCCTCGCCTTCACGCAGGCCCTTGTCACAAACAAGGTCCCCTGCGAGGCGCATTTCTACGCCTTCGGCTCCCACGGCTTCTCCGTCGGTGATGCCACGGCAATAGCCCCTGCCATCCCCCTCTGTGAACGCAGCCGCAACTGGACCGAGGACTGCATCTCCTGGCTTGGCGAGATTTTCGGAAAAGTCGGTTACTGATTTCATCGAAGGATGTGCTTGCCCGTATGAAAAAACGTGATATTGACATGACTGTCGGCTCGATCGCCGGCAATCTGATTCGCTTCACTCTTCCTCTTTTGCTGGGAAATCTGTTCCAGCAGCTCTACAACATGGTGGATACCTGGGTCATCGGCCAGAGCGGCAACAACGGCGCCTATGCGGCCGTTGGCTCCGTAGGCCCGGTCATCAACACGCTGATCGGCTTCTTCTCCGGCCTCGCCACCGGCTCCGGCGTCGTCATTTCACAGTACTTCGGCGCCAAAGACGAAAAAAAAGTGCACCGTGCGGTGCATACAGCCATGATGCTGACCGTCGTCTTCGCGGTCGTCTTCAGTGTGCTGGGCTATTTCCTGGCGCCTCAGTTAGCCAGCCTCATGCTGGAAACGGATAACTCCGACCCAGCGGTGCTTGAAGCCGCCTCCGTCTATCTGCGCATCTACTTCGCCGGCGTCTCGGGACTTATGTTCTACAATATGGGCTCCGGCATCCTGCGCGCCGTCGGCGACTCGGACCGTCCCTTCTACTTCCTGGTCGTCTCGACGGTCACCAATATCATTCTGGACCTGCTCTTCGTCAACCGCCTCGGCATGGGCGCCGACGGCGTTGCGCTGGCCACCGTCATCTCTCAGTTCATCTCGGCTATTCTGGTCATGCGAGTGCTGCTCACGACCGATTCGGTCGTACGCGTCACGGTTCGCGATGTCCGCTTCGACCCCGTTCTCCTGAAGGCCATCGTCATCATCGGCATCCCGACCGCTCTGCAGCTTTCCATCACGGCCTTCTCCAATGTGTTCGTTCAGTCCTACATAGCGGGCGCCAACGGCGAGCAGGCCATCCTGCTGGGCGGCTGGACCACCTATTCCAAGGTCGATCAGTTCATTTTCCTGCCCATCACCTCACTCGGCCTGGCCGTCTCGACCTTCGTCGGACAGTGCCTCGGCAAGAACGACACCAAGCGCGCCAAGAAGGGCACCTACATTGCCTATGCGATGGCCACCGGCATCACGCTGGTCGTGCTCTTGATCGTCGAGCTCTTTGCCCCTCAGATCTCCTCTGTCTTCAACCGGGACGAAAACGTTGTCGCCACGGCGGCCATGCTCCTGCGGCGGCTGACCCCCTTCTACCTCTTCTGCTGTGTCAACCAGGTTTTCCTGGGCGCGCTGCGCGGCTCCGGCGATTCCGCCGCCGCCATGGTCATCACCCTGAGCTCCTTTGTCGCCCTGCGCCAGGTCTACCTCTTCGTCATGAGCCACTATATCTCCAATGAACTTCTGCCCATCGGCTTCGGCTATCCCGTCGGCTGGATGCTCTGCTGCATAGGTGTGCTTATCTACTTCTTCACAGCGGACTTCGGGGCCCGGAGCCTGGTGAAGCGGAATCCGGAAAAACAAAGCTAAGAATGCAAAAAAGACCTTCGTTCATACGGCGGTGTTCTGAAAGAGCACCCCGCTCAACGAAGGTCGATTTTTTTTTGCTTATTCTTCACTTTTGTCCCGCTCCAGCAGGACCTTTTCGACACGGTAGCCGTCCATCTGAAGGACACTCAGCGTCAGGTTTTCGTAGCGGAAGACCTCGCCCTCGGAGGGGAAGCCCTCGCAGAGCTCGCACAGCCAGCCGCCGAGGGTGTCGGATTCGCATTCGAAATCCTCTTCCGGAATGCCGGCCAGGTCCGTGAAATCGTAAATACTCATGTCGCCGTCCAGCTCCATGCGGCCGTCGTCGTTGACGGTCACCTCTTCCTCGACGGTGTCGGTCTCATCCCAGATCTCGCCGACGATCTGCTCGAGCACGTCCTCCATGGACAAAACACCCAGGGTGCCGCTGTACTCATCCAGAACGATGGCCAGATGCTGGCGCTCACGCTTGAGGGCCGACAAAACAGCCGGAAGCTTTGTGGTCTTATAAACGACGCAGGGCTTCATGAGGAGCGCCCGGATGTCGGGATTTTCCTCGACGGACAGCGCCTTCAGCAGGTGATTGAGATGCAGGGTGCCGATGATATGGTCAATGCTTCCCTCATAAACCGGCAAACGCGAATAGGGCGTTTCGTCGACCAGCGCCAGAATGTCCTCCAGGCTGTCGTCGATATTGATGGCCTGCATGTCCACGCGGGCCGTCATGACCTCATACGCGCAGATATCGGAAAAATCAATGGCGTTCTGCACCAGCTCCTTCTGGTCCTCATCCAGAACACCCTCCTCGCCGGCGGTGCCGACCAGAGTCGAAAGCTCCTCGACGCTCTCATCCTCGTCCTCGGCTTCTTCCGCCGGCACAAGCTTCAGGATCAGCTCGATGCTCTTGACGACCAGCCAGACGATGGGCTTCAGCACGATCATCAGCGCGCGCACGAAGCCGGAATAGGCGCGGGCAAAGCGGTTTGAATTTTTCTTTGCAGCGATTTTCGGGATGGTCTCGCCGAAAATGATGACGGTAAGGGTGATGACGACCGTGGCCAGCCAGGCCTTGTCATCATTGCCGAAAAGCAGAAGGATCGCGACGGAGCCCAGAGAGGACGCCGCGATATTGACTAAATTGTTGCCGATGAGGATGGCGCCGAGCGCGTCCTCAAATTTCTCCAGGATCTTCAGAGCACGGCGGGAAGCCTTGTCGCCGTCCTCCGCCTCGTTTTGCAGACGGAGCTCATTGCAGGAGGAGTAGGACATTTCGGACGCGGAGAACATGCCCGAAAGAACGACACAGAGAAGAATACCGGCTAAAACGAAATACAGCATCATTTCTCTTCCGCCTCCTCTTCCGCTTCTTCATCAGGCTCCTCGGCCAGATCCAGACGCACCTTCAGAATGCGGTTATGCTCCATTTCGGCAGCGGATACGGTCAGCGCATGATAGATGAACGAATCACCCACCACAGGGATGGCGCTGAAATGCTCATAGACCCATTCGCCCAGCAGCAGGTTGGTAAAGCGCTCGTCCTCCTCGGGGTCCTCATAGCCGACGGTTTCAAGCGCATCCTCGACAGTCTCTTCCGCATCGAAGAGGAAGATGCCGTCGCCAAGCTCCGCCACAGTCTCCTCGACCACGTCGTCCTCGTCCCAGATTTCGCCTACCAGCTCCTCCAGAATATCCTCCACCGTGACAATGCCCAGAGTGCCTCCGTAGTTATCGGTAACCACGGTCATGTTGAGCTTTTTCTTCGACATAATCGGCAGAAGATCCGCGACCTCCACACTTTGATGCGCGTAGTGTACGGGATCCATCAGGGGGCGCACCGCGGGCGCCTTGCCCCGGTGACGGTACTCCTTCAGGTATTTACGCAGCTGAAGCACACCGATGATGTTATCCACGCTGCCCTCATAGACGGGCAAACGGCTGTGATTGGATTTCAGCACAAAGTCCAGAATTTTTTCCGGCTCGTCATTCACATTGACGGCGACCACGTCCACACGGGGCGTCAGCACGCTTTCGACGGTGATATCGCCGAAGCTCAGCGCACTGGAAATAAGCTCGCCCTGTTCTTCATCAAGCGAGCCTTCCTCGGCCATTCCTTCAATTAAGTCATATAATTCATCCTCTGTCACGCTGACCTCGGGGTCGCCCTTGGTAAGCGATGCGGCCTTCTGACCGATCCAGGTCAGGACCGCAGACAGCGGCTGAAACAGTTTCATCAAGAATACCAGCGGCCCGCTGCAGAAGAGGGAGCAGCCCTCCGCCCGCTTCTTCGCGAAGCTTTTCGGCAGCATTTCACCGGCGAAAAAGACCACCACCGTTGTGATCAGCGTGCTGACGGAAACGGCGCTTAAGCCCCATTTGCGCGTAACCGCTACGGTCACGACCGTTGCGGCCGCAATGTGAACGATGTTGGTGCAGATCAAAAGGGTCGTGATGGCCCGGTCAAAGTTGTCCAAGATGTATAAAACACGCTTGGCACGGCTGTCACCGCGATCGGCGGCGACTTTGATTTTGTTTTTCGAAACGCTGGATACAGCCGTTTCGGCGACTGCGAAGAATGCAGCCAGCAGTACTAAAATTGCAGCGATTATCCAGGATAATCGACCGTCAGGGTCGGTGTCCATATAGGATGAAGTCTCTCCTTTTTTAAAGAATATCGTTGTTGATTATAGCAAAGAATGAAGTATCTGTCAAGATTAGGGAGCGCGCGGAGCGCGCAGGGAGAGAGGGAGTCAGGGAGCGCGCAGAGCGCGCAGGGAGTTAGGGAGTCAGGGAGCGCGAAGAGCGCGCAGGGAGTCAGGGAGTTAGGGAGCGCGCGGAGCGCGCAGGGAGTTAGGGAATAAAGAACTGTGCAAGACAGAGTCAGAAATCCCGAAATCAAACACCCGACTCCCTAACTCCCTAACTCCCTAACTCCCTAACTCCCTCTCTCCCTCTCTCCGCGCGCTCCCTCTCTCGTCTTATTTACGTATTAAATCTTCGAGCACCCGTGGCTGCTGACCAGCGCTTCCAGCTTCCAGCCGGCCTTGCAGAAGGGACAGTCATGCGCCGGATAGCTGATATAATCCTTCAGATCGTGTTCGGGATTGAAAACGCACTGCACGGATGCGCCCAGGCACTCGCCCACGCTCGCAAAGATGGAAGCGACGCCGGCCACCTTGCCGCCGTAGTAGCTGATGGCCTCTCCCGCAGACTTGACCGTGAAGCCGGTGACAACGGACGCGGCCAGAATCAGTACGCGCTTGTTCTCGACCATAGGCACGAAATTATCGCGGAAGAAGAGCTGGCTTCCCTGGGTGTACTCAGGCGTCAGCACCGCGATATTGGAGCCGGAATTCAGGCTGGCATAATCGTTTTTGGCCAGCTCCTCCGCCAGATAGGCGCCGATGACCTCCGTTCCGTCCAGGCAAAGGATGGAATCGATGAGCGCCGTTCCCTTGTAGCGGGAGGCCAGCTCGACGGCCAGGGCCTTGGCTTCCTGAACGTTGGTCTTCTGGGCGGTTACGTCGATAAAATAATTAATATGGCTGTGGCTGGTTGCAAAATGTCCCTTGTAAACCTTCAGGTACAGATTCGGGTTTTTTCCGGCACTGATTTTGTAGCATTCTTCCAAAGACATAGGATCCTCTTTCCCAAGGTGCCCTCCTTCGTGAGAAGGTACCTTTTTTTTGATTTTGACACAGCCCGCACTCTTTGTCAATAAAAAAAGCGCAAACGCTTTCGTTAGTTTTTTAACGATTATGTACAAGTTTGCGCTTTAATGATATTACAGACAATCCCGGATCACGCGTTCCGCGTTCTGATATGCCAGCTTATCCAGCACCCGTCCGGGGATGTGCCGCGACTCGAGCGCACCGAACAGGCGCTCCATCTCGAGCGGTGACGCGATCTCCAGCTCTCCGCCGATACCGTCGAAATCGCTTCCGATGGCGATCAGGTCCTCGCCGCCCACGCGAAGCATATGCTCCACGTGTGTGCACATCTCCTCCACCCGGCTGACAAAATCGCCGGGGTCGTTATGCAGGAAGGGCGGGAAGAAATTCAAACCCGCGATGCCGCCGTGCTCGCCCAGGATGCGGATCATGTCGTCCGTCAGATTGCGGGGCGACTCAGCCAGAGCCCGCGCATTCGAGTGCGACGCCACGAAGGGCTTCCTCGAAAGCGCCGCGACATCGTAAAAGCCTCCGTCGGACAGATGCGACACATCGACGATGAGTCCGAGCTCGTTCATATAGCCGATGGCCTCGCGGCCGAAGGGCTTAAGCCCCCGCATCATCGCTTCGGGGTCCCGTGAGTTCGGATAGCCGAAGCAGTTTTCATGGTTCCAGGTCAGGGTCATCAGGCTCACGCCCAGACGGCGGAGCTCCTCGAGCCGCTCCGTCTGCCCCTCCACCAGAAAAGCGTTTTCGATGGTGAGAAAGGCCGAAACCAGGCCCTTCTTTTTGTTTTCCTCAAGCGATGCCGCATCCCATGCGCGGGCGATGCCGGGATCCGTGTCCAGGGTGGCAAGGTATTCGTCACGCATCTTCAGAAAGAGCGTGAAGTGGTCCGGCATCTCGCTGAGACCGTATTCCTCCGGCCGCCCCGCCTGATTCAGAAAGCAGGCAAAAAACTGGGCCTCGGCCCCCGCCTCAACCAGCCGCCGGGTATCCACGGACGCGTTCTTAAGGGAGCACGCCGTCGCCTCCCCGGCCGCCATGGCCACGCTCAGGGTATCGCAGTGAAAATCGATATACCGCATCACGCCTCCACAAAAAGCGGAACTCGCTTGAATTCGTTCACGTTCACCAGACCCTGCGTCGTCATTTTCAGGCTGGGGATGACCGGCAGCGATACAAAGGCCATGCTCATGAAGGGCTCGATGTTTTCAGGCACGCCGTAGCCGTAGACCGAGCGGCGAAGCGTCTCGTTCTGAGCGGCCAGCTCGACCGCCGTGTCGGTGCTCATCAGACCCGCCATCGGCAGAGGCATCTCGGACACCACGCGGCCGTCCGCGACGAAGACACTTCCGCCGCGCAGCTCGCGCACGCGATTGGCCGCGGCCGCCATATCCGCCTCGTTCTGTCCGATCAGGATCAGGTTGTGCGAATCGTGCGAAACCGTCGCCGCGATCGCGCCCTTCTTCAGACCGATACCGCGGATGAAACCGAGCCCGATGTGGCCCGTGTTCATATGACGCTCGCAGACGGCCAGCTTCAAGATGTCGCGTTCGGTATCGATACCGTTCTGCCGGGTCAGATCGACGGGAAGAATCGCCTCGTCGGTCAGAAGCTGCCCGGGAATCAGCGAGATTATGCGGCAGAGCGCCTTTTCGGGGTCGATGCCCTCCGGCGCGCGAAGGATAAACTGCTCGGGCGTAAAGGCGTCGCAGAACATACTGTTGGCCACGCTCTTCCAGATTTCCGCGTTGATACGCGCATGCGCGAAGTCCGAGGTCGCCTGCCCGCCGCGGCTTACCAGCTCGCCCTTGAAATAAACGTCGCGGATGGCAACCGTGTCCAGATCGTCCAGAACCAGAAGGCTCGCCTCGTAGCCGGGCGCGACCGCGCCCTTCCGGTAGAGTCCGAAGCACTGAGCCGCCTGGAGCGATGCCATGCGGATGGCGACCAGAGGCGACTGTCCCAGCGCGACGGCCTGCCGGATGATAGCGTCGATATGGCCGTTCTGCAGCAGATCCGCCGGATGCTTGTCATCGGTCACCAGCAGACAGCGGCGGTTGTAGGGCTCGGCAAAGAGGCCGATCAGCCCTTCCAGATTGCGCGCCGAGGTGCCCTGACGGATCATCAGCCACTGTCCCTTGCGGATGCGCTCCGCAGCCTCCTCGAAGTTCGAGCACTCGTGGTCGTCCTGGGCGCCCGCCGTGATATAGCGGTCCAGGTCCTTGCCGGACAGAAGCGGCGCGTGACCGTTGATGATGGCCCCCTGCGCCTTGGCTTCCTCGATCTTCTGCATGACCTCCGGCACGCCCGCAAGTACGCCGGGATAATTCATCATCTCCGCCAGTCCCAGCACGCGCGGGTGCTTGTAGAAGGGACGCAGATCCTCTGCGAAGAGGGTGTCGCCGGACTCGTCGAAGGGCGTCGCCGGCACACAGGACGGCAGCATGAAATAGGTCTCCATCGGCAGCTTTTCACTGCCCTCGATCATGAAGGAAATGCCGATAAGGCCCATCACGTTGGCGATTTCATGCGGGTCCGCCACGATAGCGCAGGTGCCGTGGGGCACACAGACGCGCGCAAGCTCCCAGGGCATCAGCATCGTCGATTCGATGTGGATGTGGCCGTCGATAAAGGCCGGGCAGACGAAGCGGCCCTGAAGGTCCTCGCATTCATCCGCCTCACACGGCTCGTAACGGTCCAGTCCGACGACCAGCCCGTCCTCGATCAGGACATCGCACTCGTCGACGGAGTCGGTAAAAACATTGACCACTCTCGCGTTTTTCAGCAGCTTTTTCATAAAAATCTCCTTATCGGTTCAAATCCCCTAACAGGAACATTTCTCTTGTTGCCTGAAGCAGATGCCAGGTACTCGCATCTGCGTTGTTGGTATAGTGCCTGCGGTTCTCCGTCAGACTCTTCCAGACCTGGTCCTTCCAGTTGTTAGCGGCGCTGCCCATCGTCAGAATGCGCTCGGCACGGTCGATGGCCTGCTCGTTCTTCGTCAGGAGCTCGCCATCGCCGCAAAGCTCGAACGAAAGCCCCTGCTCCGGCAGGAGCATCCCGAAATCAAGCATGAGCGTCTGAGTATCGAAATCGTAGCGCTGCGACTGGCAGGGCTGAGACGAGGCCGCAAGGGCCGCCTTTGCGGAAAGCCCGCGGAGCAGTATCCGAAGCCTGCGCGGACGCATCAGGCTCGCATCGCCCTCGGCGGGAGAAACGGAAAAGACCGGGCGGTCGCCCCAGCTGAGGCTCAGCTTTGTTTTCACAAAGGCGCCGCCCGCGTAGGCATCGCCATCGCCGGAGTCCTCGTATAGGGTGAACTGTCCGTCCGCTCCGGGGAAGACCGTAACGGTCACACTATCGGATTTAACCGGCGCGCCGAAGCCCGTATCCTCCTGCATCGGCACGATGGCGCCGGTGCGGCAGAAGACGGGGTACTCGTCGATGAAGCGGTAGGTCGTGCGCTTTTCGCGGCCGTCGCTTTCGTAGCGGAGACCCGTGAAGAAGTCAAACCATGAGCCCTCGGGCAGCCAGACCTCGGCGCGGCCCATGTCAGTGCCGGCGTCGCTCGCGTCGGTGATGGGCGCGACCAGCATCTGCGTGCCGAAGAGGAACTGATTCGGGACCTCGTAGGCCTCGTAGCGCTCCGGGAAGGCGTAGTACATCGGCTGCACCAGCGGCTCGCCCTCGGAGTACGTGCGGTAGTTCATCGTGTACAGATAGGGGAAAAGCCGCGCTCTCAGCCGCAGGAACTCACCCTGGGCCAACTCATAGTCCTTGCGGAACTTCCAGGGCTCCTTACCGATAAACTGACTCCGGCTGGAGTGCAGGCGCAGAATCGGCGAGAAAACGCCCAGCTGCAGCCAGCGCGTGGACAGCTCGCCGTCGCGGCAGCCGCCCAGATGCCCGCCGATATCGTGGCTCCACCAGCAGTAGCCGATGTTGGAGGCCGTCGCAGTGAAGCGCGGCTGAAGCTTAAGCGATGCCCAGCTGATGGCGGAGTCGCCGGAGAAGCCGATCGGATAGCGGTGCGAGCCCCAGCCCGCGTAGCGCGAGAAGAACATCGGCCGTGCGGACGACTTGCTCTTGAAATCCAGAATGTGCAGATGGTTCAGCATCCAAAGCGGATCGACCTTTTCCTCCAGCGGATCGGCCGGATGCTCCTCATCGTGGATCCACCAATAATCCGTCCCCTGCTGCCAGTCCATCCACCAGAAATCGACGCCCTTCTTCTCCATCGGATGATGCAGCACGTCAAAATAATCCTTCATGAAGTCCGGGTTCAAAATATCCAGCTTGACCGGCGCCTTCGTTGCGGGATCGATACCGCGCTTCTCGGCAAACGCCGTGTACATGTCCTCAAAATAGCGGACGCCCTGCGCCGGATGCAGGTTGAGCGTGGTCCGAAGCCCCTTTGCGTGAAGCTCCGAAAGAAAAGCGTCCGGATCGGGGAAGAGCTCCCGGTTCCAGCTGTAGCCGGTCCAGCCGATATCGCCATCCATGCCGGGCCAGGCCGCATCCTCCGGCAGATCATGCACATGATGCCAGTCCATATCGATGACCGCAACCGAGAAAGGAAGCCTCTCCTCCTCGAAGCGCTTCATCAGCCCCAGATACTCCTCCTGCGTGTACTGATGATAGCGGCTCCACCAATTGCCCAGCGCGTAGGCCGGAAGCAGCGGCGGCGTCCCCGACAGACGGTAAAGCGCCTTCACCGCATCGCGGTAGTCATGCCCAAAGGCGAAAAGATAGAGGACAATCTCCTCCACCCGAAGACAGGGCCAGAAGGGCGCCTCGTCGGACACATAGCCCAGCGCGAAGCCCTCCGAATCGTCCAGCAGGGCGATACCGTCCCGCGAGCACACGCCCTCCTCCAGCT
The DNA here is from genome assembly GCA_045599825.1 of Bianqueaceae bacterium. Lineage (GTDB taxonomy): Bacteria > Bacillota > Clostridia > Lachnospirales > Bianqueaceae > JAZQNF01. The sequence goes on from JAZRWR010000082.1 coordinate 13,456, forward strand.
CGACACTTCCGTCGGTGCTGTCCAGGGTGCGCGCGGTACCCTTCAGATTGCTGAGCGGCTCCCCGAAGGACCACTGTGTATAGGGAACTGTCTTCAGACAAAGCGAAAGCGTGTCCGCCGCGAAGGGCTGCTCCGCCCGGTAGCGCAGGCAGAAGCGCTCCGTCTCAAGCGTCAGCCATTCCCCCTCCGAGCGGCACTCAAACGCCGTCCGCGGAAAATCGCGGTTCAGCACACGGCGCGTCGCACGGTCCTCAAACTGTCCCTTCTCATCGTATTCCAGGCGAAGCAGACCGTCCGAAAGCAGCGTAAAGCGAAATTTTTCTCCCTTCACGATGTTCTCCGCCAAAGCCTTCGGACAAGCCGGCCAAACAAAACGCATATCCATAAAAATTACCTCACGGAATAATCATCAACTTCCCTGACTCCCTGCGCTTTTCCCGCGCATCAAGAGCTGCGCTTTTCCTGCGCATCAAGAGCTGCGCTTTTCCCGCGCATCAAGAGCTGCGCTTTTCCTGCGCAGCTCTTGCGCAGCTTCCGTTCTCATACAGCCTCCCGCCCGTAAAATAATCGTACGAGCGGCAGCCTCCGGCGCAATACGCGCCCCATTCGCAGGACGCGCAGGCACCGCTTAAAAGCTCCGGCCGGAACGCCCGGTTGTACGCGAAGCCATCCGGATTCTCCCAGATCTCACGCAGACTCTTTTCGCGCAGGTTCGCCTCGATAAAGCGCTCATCGTACATCGATTCGCAGCCGCGCACATTGCCGACGCTGTCGATGCCCAGGGCCGAAAGCCCCGCCTGACAGCCTCCGAAGGGACTTTTCCCTTCCGGGTCACCGCGCAAAAGGCCGTCGTCCGGGGTGAAATAGCCGATATTATCCGCAATGCCCACGGCAAAGGGCGCCGTCCGCAGCTTCGAGCGGACAAACCCGATCGCCTTCGCAAAAGAAAACTCCCACGGCACGCCCCCGCGCGCGGCGTTGCCCATCGGCGAGCACGCCTGCAGCTGCCACGCGTAGAGCGGATAGCCGCGAAGCGTCCGGTAAAACGCCTCCAGACACTCCGCATTTTCCGCATTCAGCGTGCTGATGACGGAGGTCGGGATCCCGCGCGCACACAGGGCCTCGATTGCCTTGATCGCCCGCGCAAAGCTTCCCGGCTGACGGTAGCGGTCATGCACCGCCTCCGGACCGTCAAGCGAAACCGACACGCTTTCGACCCCGGCGTCCTGCAGCGCGTCCAAGATTTTTTCGGTGAACAGAAAACCGTTCGTAATCAGGTTGACGCGCATCCCCCGCTCCCGCAGGCGACGGCAGATCGCCGCCCAATCGGGGCGCATGAAGACCTCGCCGCCGATCAGCGACACGCGCTCGCAGCCGAGCTCACCCAGCTGGTCCGCCACCGCAAACGCTTCTTCGGTCGAAAGCTCCCCCGCCCGCGCCCGGCCGCCGCCGGAGCCGCAATACCTGCAGGAAAAGCAGCAGGCCAGGGTGATTTCCCACACGCACAGCTTCAATTGGTATGAAGGACGGTCGACTGACAGACAGCCGACCGCTCTATTTTCCATCCTCATGCCTTCTGCAGGCCGCTCATCAGCTTGGCCCCACAGCTCGGGCAGAATTTTTGTCCTTCTGAAATTTTCCGGCCGCAGCGGGGGCAGAAGACCGCCTTGGTCCCCTTCTCCTCCGCAGACATCGTCTCCGCGGATGCTTTCGCTCTGTTGGCAAAGTAATCCGGTCCCGCGTAGACGCACAGCATCGGAGGCGTCTTCTGAGAACGGCGGGGATAGGGCTCCGCCTTGGGCGCTTCGGGCGCGGCCGGCTCGCTTGCGGGCGATTCAGACGCAGTTTCGGACACGCTCTTCTCCGTCGCCTGAGCCTCTCCGTTATGAAGGGCCATGCGGTAGATCGCCAGCACATCGTCGTAATCAAGCTCAAGATCCCCCATCAGCTTGCGGGTCTTATTTCGGGAGCACTTGAGTGCCAGAAGCTCCAGATCCTCTTCCTTGACGTCCAGCTCACGCAGGTTCGTGGGCATACCGATTTCCTTGTAATACTGCTCCTGCAGGTCGATGGCGCGCTCGATGCTCTTCTCCGGATGCTCGAAATCGATGTCGACATTCCAGACCTCGGACGCGTACTGCTGCCAGCGGCCCAGGTTCGCCTTGTAGACATAGCGCGCCCAGCTGCACCACAGAGCTGCCAGACCGGCGCCGTGAGAAATGCGGGGATACAGGCCGCTCAGCTCATGCTCGAGCTGATGAACGATCAGCTGGAAGCTGCGGCCGCACTGCGTCAGACCGTTGTGCGCCAGCGAAGAGGCCCACATCATATTCGCACGCGCCACATAGTCATTCGGGTTCGCCAGGCAGTCGCGCCCGGCCTTGATGACGGACTTCACAACAGCCAGCGCAATAGCGTCGGTCAGGTAGGTGTCCGTGCCGGGGCAGAAATAACGCTCGATGGTATGCATTGCGATATCGACCGCGCCGCAGGCGGTCTGATAGGGGCTGACCGTGTAGGTAAGCTCAGGATTTTCAATGGCGAAATCCATGCGGTTCAGGCTGCTGCCGTAGCCGCGCTTGTCGCCGTTCGCCTCGTCCGTAATGACACAGGAGGAGGACATTTCGGAGCCCGCCGCCGAAAGCGTCAGAATAACGCCCTTATGCAGCGTCTTTTTGGGCTGAGCCTTCCCCATCGAGAAATCCCAGACATCCACTTCCGGGTTCGCGACGCCGTTGGCGATATCCTTGGCGGAATCGATGACGCTGCCGCCGCCCACCGCCAGCACGAAGTCAACGCCCTCGCGCCTGCACAGCTCAATGCCCTCGTAGACCTTCTCCAGCGTAGGATTCGGCTGCACACCGCCGAACTCGACCCATTCCAGGCCCTCCTGCTTCAGGCACTCGCGCACGGTGTTCAGAAGGCCGCTCTTCTCCGCGGACGAACCGCCGTAGTGCAGCAGCACCTTCTTCGGCTGATACGCCGCCACCAGCTTTCCGACCTTCAGCTCCTCGCCCTTGCCGAAATAAACCTTCGTCGGGGTCTCGTAAACGAAATTATCCATATGCTCCTCCTTAAATTAAGGTGTGAATGATATTCTGATTGTATTCGACAGCCATCTCCGGGGACAGATGACAGTGCTCTCCTCCGGGGACCTCGATATACGTAACGCGGCGTCCGAGCGCCCGAAGACGCGCCACAAGGCGGTCGGAATGCGCAGCCTTACTGACCTGATCATCCGCATCGCCGTGATAAATAATATAGGGAATGTCCGGCAGCTCATCCGCGATCTGCACGGGCGAGCGCTTTTCGATCAGCGCCAGGATGTCCTCCGCCGGTCCGTAAGCACTGTAGACCGTACGGGCCACATCCGGCCGCTCCGAGTAGTGATAGACCAGGTCGCAGACCGGGCTGCAGCTCACGCAGCTCACGATATGCTGATGCGAAAGCTTCGCAAACAGAAGCGCCCCGTGGCCGCCCATGCTGCCGCCGGAGGAACAGACCGGAAGGCCCTGAAGTCCGTAGTGGTCCAGAATCACATCGATCATCTCGTCCGCCTGGGCCACCGCGCGCTCGTTCATCCAGTTCCACGGGTCCAGATAGGGACGGACATAGACCAGTCCCAGCTCCGCCAGCTCATCCGAATTGTCGGCCCGGTCGCGGTAGGTGCCCTGGCCGCCCAGCCCGCCGAAGGCGATGATCAGCCCGCGGATCGGCCCCGTGATCTGCGCGTCGTTCGAAAAGCAGAAGCTTCTGAGATTCGCATAATTCATGCTTGCCATAACGGCCTCCTATTTATTGCCCGAAATCACCTGATACAGCTCCAGAAGCTCCGTGCGCTCCCGCGCGATGCGAAGCGACGCCAGGGCATTATTATCATCCACCGTAAGGTTTTCCCGAATATAAGAATGAATGCGCTTCGCCCACACCAAGGGCAGCCGGCCCGGATGGTCCTTGAGCTCCGGAAACTGAGGAAGCAGCTTCTCACGGCTCGGGAAAATGACCTCGCGCAGATGGCTCGAGCGCTGTCCGCGGTCCGCCGCGACCTCATTCACGGTCAGCTGCGCCGAATGCAGACGGCTGCCGTCCGCGGTGCCGTAAATACCGCCGCTCAGAAGACCGTGCAGCATCGGCCCCGGATCATCGGAAAGCTCCGCCCAGCGGCCGGGCCGAAGCGCCTTCCCGAGAAAGCGCTCCGCCAGCGCCAGCACCGTCCCCGCAAAATGCAGCACGCTCACCTGCTCGCACTGCTCATACAGAAGCTCCCAGTCAATCTGCTCACGGTAGCGTTCCGCCCACAGACCGATATCCGTCACCTGCCTGAGGCCGAAGCCGCTATGTACAAAATGCTTGAACGCATGCAGAATCAAATAGAGAAAATGCTCATGAGGTCTCAGGCTCTGCACCTGCCGGCCATCCGCAAGCAAAAGCGTATAAGGCTCCTCAAAAGCCCCCTCAAAAAAGCGGTTCAGCTCCGCCAGCGCCTCACTCTCCGGAGAAAACAGCTTCCGGTGAAGCTCCAGATAAAGCGAGCCCTTCCGGAAGCCCCGCTCAAACTCTCCCTCCTTGGAGCGCTCCGAGCTCAGTCCTTCAGCAGAAAGAAACGCGCACAGCGGCTCAAATTCCGCCTCGGGCACCAAAAGGTCCTCATCACTGGACGCACGGTAATCCCCGCAGGGATACAGCTCCCGGCAGCTCAGTCCCTTCACCACCAGCGGATGGAAGCCCGCCTCCGCAAGCCTTGCATAAAGCTTCAGGAACGCCTCCGTGCGCACGCTTTGGCTCAGCACCTGCTGCACACTCGCCGCCTTATAAAAAGCCGGCCAGCGCTCATCCCCGGCCTCCGCTATCGCCCGGCACGCTGCAGCCGATTCAAACGACGCCTCATACACCAGCGGCAGCACATGGTGCTTCCCCGCCAGCTCCAGAAAACGCCTGAAGTCCTCCGGCTCCACCGGCTCGTCCTTCACCAGCTTTTCCCCGCGGACCGCCGCCCCCAGGCTTTCAAGCAGAAGTCCCTCCGGCACAGAGACCCGCATCCGCCGACGCAGCCGCGCCCGCGCCATCCAGTCGCCCACCAGCAGATTCGACGCCCCGATAAAGGTCCCGAGCGTATTGGTAATCACATCATCCGTCTCGGACACACCCATCGAAAAGCGGTACTGCGTATACTCGACCCCGATCGACAGGAGCATCCCGACCGCCACCGTCAGCCCGACCCGAAGGCCCGTCTTCCACTTGCGCGGCCAGGTATTCGACAAGGTCAGCCCCAGCGGATAAAAGAGAAGCCCGTTCATCAAAAGCTCCCGGTACATCTCCGGCTGCACCTTCGCCACCTCCAGTGAGTGGAAGGGCTCAAGCACCACATACGACTCCACCGGTCCCCGCCGGTTCAAAAGGGTCACCCACAGCACGCCGAAAACAGCCACCGCGATCAAAAGCGCGTTGGCTGTTTGCCACTTCTTAAGCTTCTGCGAAGCATGATGCCCCCACAGCAGAATGCCCAGGACCATGTCCAGACTGACAAACCACAGCGGAAGCGCGTACAAGTAGGTAACCAGCATACAAACTCCACAATCAAAAGTTAAAACGGCAGATCCTTCAAAAGCGCCTCATGGCATTTCTCCAGATTCGGCACCACCACATACATGCCCTCGCGCCAGGCCCAGCTGTAAGCCCCCTCGCAGGGCATCGAATAGGTCGAAACCGACAGCGAGCCCAGCATCGGCGCCACCTGCGCCGCCAGCGCCATGATCTGCCCGTTCGACATATCCGTCGCCATGTACGGCAGCACCTCATCCAGGATCGCCATCAGCGTCCCCACATCCGCATGCCGCACCTTCTCAAAGCACGCCATCAGAATCTTCCGCTGCCGCGACGCCCGCATCACATCATTCGAATCCGCACGCAGCCGCGCAATGTTCAGCGCCTGCGCCCCGTTCAGCTCGCACATGCCCTCCGAGAGCCCAAAGCACTGCGCCTCGATCCTGGACACATCCACTTTAATACCGCCCAGAATATCGATCACCTTCTCGAAATTCTTAAAGGTAATGCAGAAGCAGCCGTCAATCGACAAGCCGAAATCGTACTCATAAATCGCCTTCTGCAGCTTAAAGCCGCCAAAGCGATAGCCGACATTCAAACGGTTGTTCTCATAGCCCGGAATGCGCAGATAGGTATCACGCAGGAAGGAAATCATCGAAACCTTACCCGTAGCCGGATTCAGGCTCACCAGAATCTGCGAATCCGCCCGGCTGTGCGCATTGATATCCGTATTCGCGCCATCCTGCCCCAACAGCAGAATGTTGATCAGCCCCTCGGTATCAATGAACGGGACCAACGCCCGCCGGATCGTATAATTCCGGTCGGTATACCAGTATTCCGTCCCATCATACCCGCCGACAACACCGTTCGAGAACACATAGGTCATCTCGCCCTTCGACTCCTCGATGACGATTTCGCCGCCGTCGGAATCTTCGGAGGATTCATAATAACTCTCGTTCGATTCCCAGTTCGGATCGTCGATTTCGAACTCCTGACTTTCCTCCGGAATATATGAGTATTCCTTCTCATGGTGGATTTTGTTCAGGTAGTGGTTGGCCACCAGCAGAACCTCGCCGGCCAAGAGCACGATCAGCCCCAGAAGAATAAGCAGCGCGACCAGCCAGCCGCGGCGCTTGTGGGAGGATTTTTCTTTCTTAGACATAAATACCTCGAAAAAGATACAGTTGAGTTATTATATCACAAAACACGGCGAAAGTGTAGGCTTTCCTCCCAAAGACCAATTTAAATCTTTCAATGCAAAACAGGAAAAACTATTCTTTCGATAACCCAAACCCTTTTACTAGCAGATTTCGCAATTTCTCGCGTTCTTGCGAAAGACGCAAATTGGCAGAGTCATAATTACAATCAAACCATTCCGTTTTTTCGTTACTCTTCCTCCATTTCCGTTCAAGCCCAAACGTCGATAAAAGAGTATCTAATCTAGAAGACATGGCCGGATCATTTTCTGTTACAAAACGCTCATATACCAAAAAAGGCCGCGAAAATAGAAGCGAAAAAACGGAAGCATGAAACGAGTCTGTCAAGACAATCTCTGCATGATCTATCAAATACAAAAACTCCGCAGGGCCGCACTCATATATTTTTGGAGAAGTCTTTTCATTCATATGGAGCACATTCAGTTTTGAATTCTCGCTCAATAACTGAACTATATCTTGACAAGCCAGTTCCGTAATTCCCCCTAAGAAATAAGTCAAAACATACGGAGAAGCAGTATTCACTTTCGGCTTTTTCGAGACCTTCCTCCATCTTTGTGCATCAATTGCCAACGTCGGATCGATAGTAACCTCTGCTTCTCTTCCCGTTAAATCTTTTATAATGGACGCGCCCGCATTTTCCCGAGCGGCCAAAAGTGAAAAGGACGAAAGTGCTGTTCGAAAAACATCCTTATATTCTTCTGATAAAGAATTAACCCCAAAACTCGGAGAGATGCATAGTTTTTGCTCCGGTCTGGCAAATGTGAGCAAATACATATCCTTATCCTGGCAGCTCCACCATTTGGGCTGCCAAATCTGATCACTCCCTGCCACGAAAAAATCAGCCTTTTCATCCAACCCTTTCAAAGATGAAATATAAGAAAACGAAATTCTCTTTTGGAATTTCAAAAAATTGCGCTTACGGCGCCTAATGAGCAAATAATTCTTCCAACCTTCCGGAGAAGAAGAAAGCCAAAATCCAGTACAGAGATGAATCAAATATTTAACATCACTGCCATAATCAGGCTTTACTCTCTTCTTTCTTTCGACATAAGATACCGCCTTACATCCTAATGAATGAATTAACTCCTGCGTTGCGAAATTCTGTAACCGATTTCCATAGTTGTTCACATCGAATAATGTGATAATACCTATTTTTTTCATGATTTAAAACCGATTTTTACTTTTGATAGAAGTGAACGTCCCCTATATATAATACGCTTTGTTAATGTGACAGTTGTTGCCTTTTTATAAGCTCGTTCAAAATTACAGCTCCTAATACTGCGCATGAATCTTTTTCTTCTTTCAGGCAAAGCCACTGATCGTACAGCCGACGGATTAAAATCAACAGCCCGATTTAAATCGGTCTCAAATAAAGCAATTTCGTCTTTAATATGGCTGATCAACTCTTTGCCTTTATCCGAATGTATTATTATCAAGGAACAGCCACGATTATCATCAAATTCAGGTTTAATTTGTTCTATTCCCCAAAAATCACCTAAAGTTATATCTGCAGGCCTTTCAACTCCCTTGTATCGGCATTCATAACAGGATGGCCGAAGAGAAAGATTTGAAAGAAACGCTTTCATATAGTCGTCATCGCAATATTTATGAACGCACTTAGTACCATCAGCAAATTCAAAGTATACGCAATAATCTCTCCACCCGTTTTTTTTGTTTCGAAAAAAAACTTTCTCTATTTGGGCGTTTTGAGTTTTTTCCAAATCATTGATATAACTTTCCCAGACATACGGCGAAGGAGCTCCGTGACAAATCAAGTCTTGTGTAATCAGATTATCATACCCGTGTCCAAGATAAGCATACAGTCCGGCTATTTGACATGGAGTTCCAGAAAAATAAACCAAACGTCCCGCCAATAAATAATCCTTTGCCGAAGCAAATGACATTCCTATTGAGCTTTGAACATATTTTGAACCTCGAAGGCTTTCCAGTCCCTCCAATGTCTCAACTCCCACATGCTCTACATGCAAATTCGGTTTCATTGCCGCACCAAAGACAACACCGCCTTGCTGAATAACATACTCCGCAAAAGATGAGAATATTCCCCCCGATGAGCTTTTCTCACGCATTTCATTATTCAAATGAAAAGCGCCAAAAGCTTCGACGATTGATGACGAGGAGCATGATGCCTTATTGACCGGACAGACTCTGTCACAGGATTGGCATCCTACACACTTTTCCGCATCAATATGAGGATACAAAAACCCTTCTTTGTCAGGAAGCATCTCTATGCAGTTCTTAGGACACGTCTGTGCACATGCGCCACAGCCGGAACAGGCATTTCTCTCAAGATTAATCATGACCATTTACTCGTAAATCAACTATTTCAGGCAACTTCACATTTCCCCAATATCTTTTGTCCCAATGCATATTCTCATTAAAGCCGAGTTTTTCACCGACATGAAGCGAAATACCTTTTTCCAAATGATCTAAAAAATACCATCCGCCAAATTCGTTTACGCCATACAAAACAGGCGTTAGATAATACATCCCTTGAACCAATTGTGACAAGTCTGCTTCCAAGGGGATAGTAATTGTTTCTCCGGCTTTGCACGAAATCAAGTTCGGTGCCAATATTACCGAAAGAGACGTATCATCCTCTGTGACTATTCGGGAACGATACCCTATATTTTTTATATCCTTATTCGCTTTTACCGTAATAGCAAAATGCAGTTTATCACCGGTTTGCATTTCCCAGCTGTCCCCATCGGTGAAATCAATTGAAATGAATTCTGCATCATAATTGACACTCGCTTTTCTAGGAAATGAAGTGAAATCCAAGTGTGCTGGAGAAGCACCGCTGACATTCGAATAAACCGAAATACCTTCTTCTACACCGCCATCAAAAACAACTTTTCCGTGATTTAACACCACTACCCTGTCGCATAGTTGTCGAATCGTATTCATATTATGGCTGACATAAAGAATCGTTCGCCCTTCCTTGCGGGAAACATCATTCATTTTGTCAAGGCACTTCTTTTGAAACGCCATATCCCCTACCGCCAGCACTTCGTCCATAATCATGATTTCGGAATCCAGATGAGCCGCAACAGAGAAAGCGAGCTTCACGTACATACCCGAGGAATAACGTTTTACAGGCGTATCAATAAATTGACGACACTCAGAGAAATCAATAATATCCTCCATTTTGGCATCAATCTCTTTTTTCGTCATGCCAAGAATAGCGCCATTCATGTAAATGTTCTCTCGCCCTGTCAATTCGGCATGAAAACCGGTCCCTACCTCCAACATGGAAGCCACGCGGCCGTTCAGCCCGATTTCGCCACTCGTAGGAGCCGTAACACGCGAAATCAGCTTCAGAAGCGTTGATTTTCCCGCGCCGTTATGACCGACAATGCCGACCCGCTCCCCCTTCTTTACCTCGAAGCTAACACCGTTTAAGGCCATAAAGGTTTCACCTTTATTGTAATCCTTAGCCCCAATGCGCTTCGTCGGATCTTCCCGGTGATGTATTCTTGCATTCAGCCGCTGAAGCTCGTCCCGCAGCGTAGTACCGCCAATTTGGCCAAGCTTATACTGCTTGGTCACATTGTCGATTTTTAACATTATTTCATCCATAGCAGACTCCTTAAATAGTATCCATGAAAGTCCGTTCGATACGGCTGAACAAAATTAAGCCAATAAAGAATATGATAAGTGTCATTCCCCAACTGATCAGATAATAGGTCAGGTTAAAATAGCCAAACCCGAACATAGCATAGCGGAAAGTGGTCACAATCGGCGTCACCGGGTTCAACATATAAAGCCACATCAGACGTTCCGGAACAAGAGACAATCCGTACGCAATCGGAGATCCGTACTGCCAAAGCTGAAGGCCGAAGCCAACCAGCATGGCAAGATCACGGTATTTCGTCGTTAAAGAAGAGATGATGATACCGCATCCGGTAGCAAGGAGCATCATCTGAAGAATAGCCGGAATCACCATAAGAAGCATAGAAGATAATGTTATGCTGGTTCCCCCCTTAATAAGGAAATACATCCAAAAGGCGAGGAACATAGCTAACTGAATTCCGAAAGAAATCAAATGAGAAATCGCCGTAGAAATGGGTGAGACAAGACGCGGATAATAGACCTTACCCATAGTGCCGCGGTTTTCGATGAAAGTGCTTGAGGTTTTTGAGAGAGTTCCTGAAAAGTAACTCCAGATAATATTGCCGGACATGTAAAACAGAAAACCCGGAACAATATAATCACCCGGAATATCAGCTGTAGTAAGCCCCGCAAGATTCCCGAAAATAACGGTAAAAACCACCGTGGTCAGCAGAGGCTGGATAATAGCCCAAAGAGGGCCGAGAATGGTTTGCTTATAAAGGGAGACAAAGTCGCGCTTGACAAAAAGAGCGATTAGATCACGATACTCAAAGGTCTCTTTGAGGTGAAGGTCAAAAAGACGGTGTTCGGAAGTTATTTTGGTTTTAAATTGTTGCATCATTACAGTTCCCCAGATAAATTATTTAATAAAAATGTGGTATAGCAATGCAATTTTATCTTTGACAGTATAGCCTCCAAAATGAGTAAAAAAAATAAAGGGAAAATTACGCATAATAATATCTCTACAGTACTTACATTCTTGTTTGTTTTTGTAACTTTTTGCACAATAGAATAAATTTATGATACTGTCGAGCCAATGATGTTTAAATTTCTTGCTATATTTCCCCTCTGACTCCAATCTATATATTTCGCTCCACACTACGCAAAAGTCCTTATATTTTTGCAATGAATTTCTTTTTGATGCGCTGCCTGCTCTTTGATAATAACCATATAGAATCTCATTGACATGCAAAATTCTATTTGCTTTCTTTGCAACCATAAACCCCCAAAGTGTATCTTCACCATTACAAATATCTTTGAACCTAATATTATCAATTATTTCTCTTTGATAAAGTTTATTCCAAATAACTGTATAAGAACCTGACTGTTGAACAAAATCCTCAACCGGCGAGGATTTGATTTCTTCAATAGTGCCAAATTCTATGTTTTCAGAAAATTGTTCATAGTCGCAAAAAATAACATCATATGAATCACTATTTGTTAAGAGAGCCTCCAAAAACTGCGGATGAATTACATCATCAGAGTCGACAAATCCGATAAACTCCCCCTTGGCATTGTCAAGACCGATATTCCGCGCACAAGATACTCCCCCGTTCTCTTTGTGAAACACTCTAATCCTGTTGTCTTTTGCAGCATATTCATCGCAAATCATTCCGCAATTATCTGGAGAGCCATCATCAATTAACAGCAGTTCGAAGTCAGTAAATGTCTGCGTCAGAATGCTGTCTATGCATCGCGAAAGATATTGCTCAACATTAAATACCGGAACAATAATTGAAACAAATGGCATCATTTTCTCCTACAGTGTAATACTTCGCACTTATTCGCAACTCTTATTTTAACATAAAATAGAAACAAAACAATTTTCTGACGAACGTTAATTTCTTTATTTTTTCTAAACTTGGGAAACAACTCAAAATATCTATTAACTGTCGTTTGCCAGGCTTCACAATCTCTTCCATATTTCGCTTCTATCTTGTATATGTATTTTTTTAAAATAAACGCATATGTAGCATCTACCAGTTCTGTCTCGCGTACAAGCCCTTTTTGCAAATAAAATGAGCGGTTTGACTCGAATGCATGAAGAACGTCAAGCTTTTTTAGCGAAAACGGAGAACGAGATACACTAGAAGATCCGATAAAGTAAAAATATAATACCTCATCAGTAACCGTTACTAAATCTGCACGAAAGTATTCTTGGGGCGCAATGATTGTATCTTCGTTTTCTCTATTTTCTTCGAAACGCAATCCATCAAAGATAGAAGATTTATATATTTTATTTACGGGGTATACCGAGCCACCCAAGCAATCTAGATAAATCCGCGAAATCATTTCAATTCCAGGAAAAGACTGAATTACTGATTGCCCCGTCAAAGGTTCCGGAGGAATATATTCATACACCGTTTTTATTCCGAATTCAACAATATCAGCTTTCGTTTCGCTTTGTAACTCCAGTGCTCTCATAAGCATATCTGCTGAAACATAATCATCACTATCAATAAATGAAATCCACGCTCCGCCAGCATTATTCAAACCGACATTTCTTGCAGAAGAGGCTCCTCCATTCTCTTTATGAAACACTCTTATCCGATTATCTTTAGCAGCATATACATCGCATATCCTTCCACTATCATCTGGAGAGCCATCGTCAATTAGTAGCAACTCAAAATCTGTAAATGACTGTGAAAGAATGCTTTCTATACAACGTGGAAGATATTGTTCAACTTTATAAACCGGAACAATAATAGAAACTGCTGGCATAATGAATCTCCTCCCGAACACAAAACAAATTACTTTCCTATGACCAGGAATTAAACTAAGTAGCCACGAAATTATATATGAGGCCGCAAAAATAATTAAGGCAAAAATCACCAATGAAATAGGTGCATAACATGTTTCGAAAGATAGATAAATAATGTTAAATAAAAGTAACACAAAAACACATGAACCAAATATATGCCAAATACTCTTTCCCCATCCAGGAAGTCCCCCCCCTTTTTTAGAGAAACCTGCAACTGCCTATTTGATCGAACTGTTTTGATATCCCACCCTTGTCCATAAAGAGGATACACCATCATAACCCCTTCGTCATATTTGTGATTCAAGACAAATAGAATCAGAATGTAACAGCATGAAATCAAAACACACAAACTATCCAATTATCTCTATCAATTATTCGATAAGCCGAAGTAATTTAAGAACTTCGTCTTCATTGCCTAAGTGTTCATCACGAAGCACTCCCACAATGTGCTGATATAATTGTTTATCTAGATAAAGCTTCTCAATTCCTTCCGCTATTGCCTCTGGGTTCATCTCAACAATCAACCCATTCTCGCCATTTTTCAATTGATCAAAAACCACATCAAAGTTCGTACTAATTACCGGTGTGCCTACGCACCGCGCCTCACATAAAGTCAAGCAAAAACCCTCAAAAAGCGAAGTTTGTACATAAATATCCACATTTTTCATGTATGAATACGGATTATTCTGTGCTCCAGAAAGAAAGACGCAGTTCTGTAAATCATTCTTCTGAATCTCCGCTTCAATCTTCCTTTTTTCAGGCCCATCTCCAACAAAATACCATTTAAAATTGATACGTTTTGCTTGCAAAATACTCGCCGCAGATACCGCTAAATCATATCCCTTTTGTGCAACCATGCGTCCGACAGTAAGCAAATACAATACATCATCATCCTTTTGGAATGGCACATGCACCTCAGCCATACTACGAATCATTTTCTGATTACGAATATCATATATCGTAACAACGCGATCAGCTAAGCTGGGAAACACTTCCTTCACAATAGAGTTTAATGCCTCCGACACAGCGACAATACTGTCATATCGTTCATAAAAAGGCAAATCGAATCGCTTATTATGTCCTGCTGCTTCATAATTAACATTAATAAAAGCTATTTTCTTTTTCGCCTTAACTTTTTCAGCTACATAGTGGGTCGGATTTCCCTGTCCCCATGCAATCGCAGCATCATATTCGGTCTCCGTCTCATCAAAAGCATTATGTGCCGCACGCCAAAAAAGCTGAGCATCATGAAGCTTCTTACCATGAAAACGAGGTCTTAATCTAAGCAATAAGGCAGCCTTGATTCTCGCTGTAATAAACGAGATGCTTTTTCTGCCATCACCTCTGCAGTATGCAAAATACGGAAGTTGGTCAAGCAATTTAACCTTTTCAGGAAGCAAAGACTGAAACATCCCGCCCTGAGCAAAAGTTTGAAGCTCCAAATCATAATCAGACTCTGCTATAACGTTCAAAAGAGAGACCAGGCTCTTTTCCGCGCCGCCGCAATTCAGCGAATTAATGACAAAAAGAATTCTTTTTTTCATTTTTCCTATTCCAGTATCATATCGATAAAGGCTTTTGATGCTTTTATCTGCAAATCTAACTTATTTTTCGTTTCCCCGTTTGGAAACATACAAGACCCAACCAATTCTGCTGAAAAGCCAGCCATAGCGACCAAATCGTGCATCCGTGAATTGATTTTTTCATTCCGATCAAAAACCGCAAAAGGCTTTTCATATATCAAAGAAAAAGCAGTCGCATGAAAAGAGTTGGATACAATCATCTGCGCATGATGAATCAAATACAAAGACGCCTGTGGTCCTTCTTTATCAAAAGCCTTTTCAGCATATGATAAGGGCTGGACAGAAAAAATTCTCCATCCCTTCTCATTCGCTATATCAATAGCATAGTCCTTCAGAACCGGATTTTGATCAAAATCATAAACCAACAGATATGGTTCAGAAATCTGAAGGTTTTTCTCCGTTTCTTCCCATTCATTTTTGTTAAGAAGAAATACCGGGTCTAGCACAGACACTGCATTCTTTTCTGGCGCTAGCTTTTTTACGATCTGAATACCTGAGTTCTCGCGAACTGAAATATAATCTAACTTGGATAACCATGCTCCGACTTGGGGCTTCCATGTCTCTTCAACATCCTCCGTCGCAAAACTAGCAGCATAAGATGCGCGTCTTTTTCCTTCCGGAACAAAATCCAGATAAAAGGCCGGATCCTTCCCGTTCGGGAACAGCGTATTCCAAATCTGGTCACTTCCGGCGATATAAAGATCGGCTTCCGGAGGATTTTCTTTCAGTTCACTGTTTGAAGAATACTCCCTTTCCGTTAGGGGCAGCCAATACTCAGTAAATGCATCAAATTCTTTCTTCCGTTTAGAAAAGCGAGCCGCAATTCTGCCAGGCAATTTCATAAGAAGATATGCTTCCCTGAGAATAGGCTTATCATATCTGGAATTGGCTACTCCAGTTAAACGGTAATGGGTCAGGTAGTCGGGCTTATAATTGATAATGCTTGCCTCATGACCCAGCATACGCAAATAGCGCGAAAGAGCATACGCCTGAAGACTGGCACCAACATTATAAACATCATGGCAGGTAATAGTATTAATCCTCATTTTCTATCAATCGATATAACTTCTCTATTTCCCTTGCGTTGGAATAATCACTTCGTTTTGTGTTCTCAATCAGCTTTTCTTGCAACGTTCGATTATTGATGAGCGCTGCAATGCCCTCCGCACAGCCCTCATTGTCCATGGGAACTATGATACCGTCGCAGCCATCCTCCAACTGGCTTGCAGACGTCGCATAATTCGTAATCACAACCGGTTTTCCCAACATCTGCGCCTCTCGAACAGCCACACATTTTCCTTCATACCGGCTAGGCTGAACGTAGACATCGCAGGCCGCCATATAAGGATACGGATTTTCTTTCTTACCCAAAATAATGACGCGGTCCTGCATGCCGGCTTCTTCAATCTTTTCCCGGATCAGCGCCTCATCGCCGCCGAAGCCGATCAGATACCATTTCACATCCGCTCCCTTCTGAACCAGCCGGGAGCAGATATCCGGAACACTGTCGAAATTCTTTGCCGTGCAAAAGCGACCAACCGAAAGAAGCTTGATACTTCCGTCATCCGGCATTTCCGGCGATACATTCTGTTGCGCTTCCCGAAGGATATACTCTTTGGAGAGTATGTTTTCAATCGTAAAAACACGCTCTGCCAGTTCAGGAAAAACCTGCGAAAAACCGTCTGCCACCGCATCGGATACGGCGGCGATATGATCGAAAGCGCTCCACATTTTCAGTTCGGATTTTTCATCAAGCTGAAGCTTCCGGTAATCGGTATGGATCCAGGCAATTCTCTTCTTCGCCTTCACTTTCTCGGCCGCGAAATAATGAGGGGTGAGAAAGCTTATGGCTAAATCATACTCTTCCTCCGGATTGATGCGAGGCATGAAGGCCTTCGTAAATTTGTGACTGTAATCCAGGGGAACCATGCTGTCCTGGTGACGGTGAAGACGCATATATGCGGCCGCAGTGGTCTTTCCCAGCACACGCCCCATCGCGATCAAAACATGACCTTCTTTCAACACAAATGAAATGGGCCGTGCAAGACAGGTGTATTCCGGCACTTCGGGAAGCAGACGAATGCCCTGCGGAATCTGATTCATCAATTCTCCGCTGTGCCGCATCAAGAAGAGGTCAACCTGATAAAGGGTTTTATCCAGGGCTTCA
This sequence comes from Bianqueaceae bacterium, assembly GCA_045599825.1. Taxonomy (GTDB): domain Bacteria; phylum Bacillota; class Clostridia; order Lachnospirales; family Bianqueaceae; genus JAZQNF01. The sequence goes on from JAZRWR010000082.1 coordinate 30,358, forward strand.
AGAAGGCCAAGCAGAGCCCGCTCTGCTCCTCCCAGCTCCAGGGCATGGGAAATGATGAGTATTTTTTTCATTCTGATTCCTTGTTGACTGTATTATTCTTCAGCCAATCAAAACACTTATCCCCGAAAACTCGGTGGAAGGGTCTAGTGATTTTGCTGCGCAGAATAGCGCCCTTGCTAAGCGCACTTTTGGAGTACCAATGAATACTGACCGTATTCTCCGTTTTCTTTAACCGCCCCGTGTGATCATCAAAAGGATTCAGAAAGTCCGCGGGAAGGATTTTAGCTCCGGCAACCATTTGCTCTTTTCCGTTTAACTGCAGACCCAAAGGAAGAAGTGCTTTTGTATTTAGTTCCGGACAACCGATCATTTGCATAGAACCGTCCGGCTGGAGCTTTCGATCAAGATAAAACTGACGCATTGCATCTACAGTGGGATGCCCCGCCTCAGCACCGAATCCAAGTCCTGTCGCAACATTGAAGTCATTTTCAAAGCCAAAAAATGCCTGATAGTCGAACAAAAAACTGGGAGATTTTACTAACTCAACATCGGTATCGAAGTATATGCCGCCGTATTCGTAGACGACCTGAAGTCGGACAAAATCACTAAGATAAGCCCATTTACCGTTTTCCTGGCAATATTGGGCATAGGGATACTGCGATATGGGAAAATTGTCTTCATTCCACTCGATAATCTGATAGTCCGGACAGTATTGATGCCAACTTGCAATGCATTTTTCTGCAAGTCTTGGTTTTTCGCCTTTGCCAAACCAGCAATAATGGACAACTTTTGGTATCATTGCCCTTTCCTTTCTAGATAAAAAATTAGAAGAGTGATTTAAGATAAGTAAACAGGTCAATTGACTTGAAAAATGAATCAAAATGCTGGTTAAAAAGGTTCGCATAAACAAAATATGCAAAAAAACACAGAATAGCTGATATGGTCAAAAACCTTTTACTCTTAGGCTCAAAATGAGTAAATAGCCACGGCAAAGCCAAGGGCTGGAACGGCAGGAAATAGTTTGCCAAACGTGCAAAATAATTGGCCGTACCAAATAAGGCAATAAACATAATCTCCGCATTCAACATAGTGAGATTCATAAAAAGATTATTATTCTCGTCTTCTTGTGAAAAAATACTCTCTCGTGCAAATAAAGATAAAACCACCGGAACTGAAACAACAATTAAACGTACAGGATTGACGCCCTCACGCATAAGCTCTGCCGCATCATACTCTTTTCCGATTAACGTTGCGATATTAATAACGGTTCCGATTAAGGGTCTTAATAAAAACCCACCTAAAAGAAAAGAGAATAGAACAATCCAAGTTCTAGGCTCCCATGTCTTGAACCTCAGAAAAGGAACAAGTAAAAACATAGCAAGATAAGGATGGAAAAGAGTACCTACACCTAAAGCAAGAATGAAAAGAACGTACTTTTTGCGTATCACAAAATCGGTTGCTATCAAGCCGAAAGCCATCGCAATACACTGCCTAATAGCGGCAAGCGTAAAAGTGAAGCTTCCCATCGTAATAAAGAAAAAAGCACATAGAAAAATATGATCCGTATATTTATGAAGAAACCATAGATATACGCCTATCGTAAAGGCGGAATGAAAAAGCAAAAATGATTGCGATGAAAAGCCGGCTTTAACCATTAGCAAATTGACGAAGTTAAAGCCTGGGCTGCTTCCGAGATCCATCGAAAGCGATTTGAAATCGGAGTTCGGATCAATAAGAGAATAGGCGTGAACATAGGCGGAAGTATCGTTATAGTTCGTTCGCAGTCCCACAAAGAAAATCATCACCACGGTCATGATAATCCAAAAGAAATGCTCTTTTCGGATGTACTTGCCTGTTTCTTCGTCTCGCTCGGAAAAATAGTCAGACAAAGCCGCCAAAATAAGACAAATTACGGTTACCGGCAGCAATTTTGACATAGCTTTATCCTTTCTTCGCTTGTCGCGAGATATATTTTGAAAGCAGGAAGCCTGCAGGGCTTAAAAGAACAGTCAATAGTTTTTTAGGAGATTCCTTAACATAGGCTTTGTTGTGGCTAAGGAAGCTGCTGGAGCAATAGTGGATGCAGGAAAGCAGCAACCGCTTTTTGCTTTCCGGATACTTCATCTGAACCTTCCTCCAGAAAGCAAAGCCTTTTGGATTTCTCACATATTGCTTGAACATATTCAAACTGGAACCGTCTGCCTGATATTCGACCAGACAAAGGATTTCGTTGATTGTGTACAGTTTGTACTGTTGATCAATTAAGAGATATTTATATGCCAGAGAAACATATTTTTCTCCTTCAAATACGGGATATGGCGGCGTTTGCTTGATAATGTCCGTCCGGTATACCAACTTTTTATCTCCTGAGCCGCCTCCTGCATAAAAACCGGAAAGGGTGGTCTCCTTCATTCCCGCGGGAAAAGCGGAGCCTATTACGGTCCCGTTATTAAAATCCGCATCAAGGCCGATGATGCCGGCATAATTCTTATCGCGAATTTGATCCCATACTTTCAGAATAGTCTCCACTGCTTCGGGAGCCAGAGCGTCGTCCGAATCAATGCAAACATTCAACTCATTATCGATGAGTTCATACGCCGTATTATGAGCCGTATGCATACCGCCGTTTTCTTTATAGACGTAGCGGATTTCAAAATCAGAGTTCTGCGTCTGCCACTTCCGGATTAACTCAGCCGTATCGTCGTTAGAACCGTCATCGACTACCAACCAGACAAAGTCCTTGCTGCTTTGTTCACATAATGATTGATATAGACGAGGCAACGAATAGGCGCGGTTATAAGCTGGTGTAAAAACGCATAATGTGGGCATTATTGATTCTCTTTCCATTTCGCTAGATAGAATTCTTCCAGCCATTTTGCATTGGTTTCTATATCAAAACCAGTTTTTTTGATTTCTTCCGACATCATTCGGCGGGGCTGATTACTGAGTTCCTGCAGACATTGAGCCCACTCCTCAACCGGGCGCTCAAGAGACAGGGGGGTGACCAAATCGGTGATAGCACATTCAGGGGGAATACATGAAGAAATAAGACATGACAGTCCCGCTGCCTGCGCCTCAACAAGAGTCATAGAAAGTCCTTCATAGAGGGAAGGAAAGAGCATCGCATCCATGCCCTGTAAAAGATTGGTCACATCGCTTCGACTGCCCCAAAAAATGACATTATCAGCAATGCCTTTTTCTTGCGCAAGTGCCTGAATTGCCAGCTTGTCATTTCCATCACCCACCAGCCATAAAACAGCTTTGGGTTCAATCTCGAGAAAAGCTTTAAAAACCTCAAGAATGAAAGGATGATTCTTCTGAGGATGAAACCGGCCGACATGCCCGATGACCTTCTTGCTTTCAACCCCATATTTCCGACGGACTTCTGCACGGATTTCTGCGGAAAATTCCAGCTTTTTACCGTCAACTGCATTCGGCATAAAAACAAAACGTGATGCGTTTTCCGCTCCGAATAACCAATTCCCGGATGCTTGCCCGCACATAAACATGTCCGTTGTCAGCGGCTTGATTTTCTTTCGAAAATACAACCTAAAAGGAAGCTTCCAGTCAAAGCCTTTCGGCGCATTATGGGCATGGCAAATCCGGACAGGCACCTGCCTCTTCTCTGCTTCCCGGAAGGCAAAAAAGCCGGATTCAGACATATGAGAGTGAATTATGCGGTACTCCGGATGAGCTATAAAAAAAGCTTTCAGTTCGCGCATATAGCGGAGATAATTCTTCGGACTGAAGGCACTCATCCGAAAAATCTTTCCGCCTAGACTTTCGATTTCGTCATCATATGCACCGTGTTCCGTTCGATGAACCATAAAGTCAAATTGAACTTTGCTGCGGTCAATATGACGGTAGTAATTCATGACCATCGACTCAGCACCGCCTCGATCCATCACGGTAAACAGATTTAATATGCGAATCGGTTCATCCATCGACAGTCTCCTCCCTACTTAAGTTTCTTTATGATATAACAAAGAGCGTATACCCCAAATGCCCATCGCTGCTTCACGAAGAAGTAAAATACCTTCCAATGAAGCGGCAAACCTCGCAGGCTGAAATGAAGAAATGCCTCCTGATATCGTTTGCTATGCAGAATTTTTTTCATTTCGCGGCATTTTTGTCCGAGCCGCAACGGAGCAGCATAAAGATTCAGCCCTAATCCCAAAACGTTAAGGGTAATACGGTTATAGTATGCTGTCTGATACTCCGCTGAACACTCTTTCTCGCTCAGATAGCTTTCCAACCGACAATACAGTTTTTCCCACTGCGAAAATAAAGCTGCTTGATATCGGTTTGTTTGAGAAGAAGCCAGCTTGCGGTAATGATAGAAAGGATGGTCTATATAGAATGCTTTTCGGACGTTTTCCAGGGCTGTCAGATTGAACAGTCCGTCCTCATAGGTCCCAATCTCTGTTAGGCTGACAAAATCATGGCAAATCAGCTCTCTTCGATATAGCTTCCCCCAAACAGTGCAAAGAGAATCTGCATTTTCCGGATGACGTAATTCTTCCCCGATAATCCCCATCATCCTGCGGTGAAGCTTTTTCGCATCGTTCCCCTCAAAAAGGCGATTCCCTTCAAATATTGTTTTTTCAGAACTGCGGTTCTCAAACTCTCTTATATAGGGCCAGAAAACCAAGTCGGCTTCATTTTCTTCTGCTATCTCAACTGCCTGCCGAACTGTATCCCGATCAATCCAGTCATCGCTGTCAACAAAGAGAACATAATCTCCTGTCATCGCTTGTAAGCCTCTATTCCTTGCCGCAGAAACGCCCTGATTCGGAATGTGATACACTTTTATACGTTTATCATTCTGTGCAGCGGTTTCACAGATTTGCCCGCATTGATCGGGCGATCCGTCATCAATTAATAAAATTTCGAGATTGGAATAACTTTGACGGCATATACTTTCAAGGCATTCTGATATGAAATCTTCTGCGCCATATACTGGAACAACAATACTTACTAATGGCTCTTCCATAGATAATGCCTTTTATACATACATTCTTTCGATTTCAGATACCATGTGCCCAAGACTAAAACGGGCAAGTATCTCCGAGTCAACCGTTAACTGCATCTTTCCTTCGATAAAGTTATTGATAGCCTCTATCCAAGGAATCGCCCCTCTGTCTATAGGCAAAAAGCAACATAACCCTGCATCAACCTGCTTCGTTATATTTTCAGAAACCAGACATGATAGTCCAGCAGCCTGCGCCTCCAACAAAGCTATCGGCAAACCTTCAAAAAGACTGGGAAGCAAAAATAAGTCGGCATTTTTCAAAACCCTATTCACATCTTTTCTATTTCCAAGCATATGAATACAACTTGATAAACCGTATTCCTCTACCTGGTCTTTAATCTGTTGTTCCAATTCGCCGCTGCCTATCCATATCAGCGAAACTCTCTTGCCCTGTTCGCACAATTCTCTCATCAAATTTACAGTAAAAAAAGGATTCTTCTCCGGAGTCAGCCTGCCCACTGTCGCTAATATGAGCTCTTTCCCCTTATCCTCAAAAGGAAGTTCTACTCGCGTTGCATTTGCAAATGAATCTATATCAATTCCATTAAAAATCAGGCAAGAGTACCTGTCTTTTTTCCACTTTTCCTGATACAAATAATCCATTGCCACTTGAGAACATCCACATCGTCTGTTAGAAAATTGCCAAATCATCTTCCGGCAACATGCACGATAGATTCGAGCCAAAAAGTGTTTTCCGGATTTCTCCTCATATTGGCTTTTCGAAGTATGAGAATGACATACTCTCACGGGCACACCGGCCGCCCAAGCTACAAACATATTGATGCCGTTAAATAAATCCATATTGGCATGTACGATATCCGGCTCCTCATTTTTCATAAGGCGGTACAAACGCATCATATAGCGAATGATTTTTTTAATACCATCTAAATCGCTGAGCTTATAAACAGATACACCCATATCCAACACTTCGTTCTCGCGAAATTGCATGCCGGATTCTGGATCAACCGCCAAAGCCATTTTTACTTCATACTGATCGCGAACTAGTCCCTTTGCTAGATTGACTACAAAAGAATCTGTGCCTCCACTCGCTAATCCGTGATTAATAATCAATACTTTTTTCATAACCGATGATAATTACTACAGTCCTTTTATTGTCTCCTCGACAACCTTTTTCTTGTCGAAAACCTCTTCCATGTGCCTGCGGCCGGCAGCGCCCATACGGCATTTCTCCTCGTGCGAAAGATGAATAAACCTTCTCATGCAATCGCAAAGCGAATCGACATTTTGCTTCTCACAAAGGTAGCCGCTCTGTCCTTCCACTACGGCCTCCATGCAGCCGTGGATGCGGCTTGTGATAACGGGGCGTCCCATTGCGGCACACTCCAGGTTCGTGTTTGCCATTCCCTCGTGCCACGACGGAAGCACAAAGCAGTGGGCTTCGGTGATAAAGGGGCGAACATCAAGCTGATAGCCGTGGAAGCGCAGCCACCCTTCAGCGGCGTCCCTGTTGAGCTCATCGCGGTAGTCGTCCTCATAATAGCCGAGAATATCCAGCGTACAGGGATAGCCTTCCGCGCGCAGCTGCTTCATGGCGCTCAGCAATTCGCCCGTTCCTTTCTCATCCATGACCCGACCGACAAAGAGAAACCGGGTAGGCCCATCCTCAGGGTATGGCGCCTCCTGAAAGAAGTCCAGATTGACCCCTGCACCGTTCAAAACCACCGTTTTGGCTTCAGGAATAATACGTTCACGCACAAAAACTTCCCGGTTTTCTGCATTTTCGAAGAATACAACCTTCGCTTTTCTGAAGGCAGTGCGATACAGAAAACGGACAAAATAGAACAGGAGATTGCGTTTCTGGAAGGTCGTTCCCAAACCCGTAATATTTGCGGCAAAAGGAATTCTGCACAGTCGGCAAGCCAGTCCTCCGTAAATATTCGGCTTGATGGTATAGCCGATTACCTGGGTAGGCTTTTCCTTCCGAAGCAGCTTCAGGTAGTTCAAAAAAAGTGAGAAATCACGCAGGGGATTCGTTCCGCGGCGGTCCATAGAGGTCTCTGACAAACGGCAGCCCAAGGCTTCGAGGTCTTCCCATTTTTCGCCTTTCGGCAGGCCTATGCTAACAGTTCCTCGCTTCAGAAGCTCGCTTATCAGTTCACGCCGGAAGTCATAGACTCCGGTGCTGCTGTTCGCTAGAATAAGGTATTTTTCAGGCATTACGTACGGTCCTGATTTCATTGTATTTCATCATGACGATACCGGCATCATAGGCGCCGATGGCAGGTCGATTCACTTTTCCCTGAAGATTATTGACAATCATTTCCATGAAATTGACGCCGCTTTCATAGGCATGGGGATAGCCTCCGCCGAAGCGGGGATTCACCTCGGAAATGTAGAATTCCCCGTCAATTTCAAATATGTCAATATCGATGACGCCTGAATAGCCGCTCTCTTTTACAAACTTTTCAATCAGAGCAAACAGCTTTTCGTCCTTGAATGAAACCGCCTTATCTGTTTCACCGGCCCGCATCATAAGCTTGCGCTTTGTAAAAATCGAAACCACTTCACCGGAAATGAGGTCAATGTAAACATCCGCACCGATTTCACGCGTCTTGAGGTATTCCTGAATCATCAGACCTTTCCCGTGTGACAGGGCCGCTTCAAGTTCTTCATCGTCAAAGACCTCAGAAATGGCTTTGGATGCACTGCCGCAAATAGGCTTAACAAAGACCGGATAACTGATTTCTCCGGCTTCCTTTGCCCGCTCAAAAAGCTGCCTGTCAGCGTAGCTTTTTCCGCAGCGGTAGCCGTGCTCGCTCAGCCAGCAATACATATCCATCTTGTTGAGGGAACGCTCGCAAAGCTCATATGGAGAGCCTATGACACAGACACCGATTTTACGGAATTTGTCTTTGTTTTTAGCCAAAAGAGATAATTCCGGATCGATCAGGGACATAACGGCACTGACGTTTTCTTTCCGGCAAATATCAAAAATGACATCCAGATAATTGCTTGCGGTGATAGGCGGTACGGTATAAAAGCGATCTGCATCATACAGGGACGGCGCATAAATGTTCATATCTGTGGCAATCACATTGCCTATTCCGCTTAGTGCTTTACGAAAATACTGCACTATTTTATTTCTGGTGCCTGAACTGAGTATTAAGATGTTCACTCTTGTTCCTCTCTTTCCGACCTTTGACGGATTTCCGCCAGATTCCCTTCTTCTTTTTGTGTATCGACTTGAATCCCTTTATGCTGAAAAACGGCAGCAACCGTTAGTATTACAATTTTTACGTCATTCCAAAATGACAGGTTCCGGATGTATTCCAGATCATATTGGAAACGCCGGCCCCACTCTACGCAGTTACGCCCGTTAACCTGAGCCAAACCTGTTAATCCGGGACGGACATCGTGACGATGCCTTTCCTCTTCTGTATAATATGGCAGGTATTCTACCAGCAATGGACGAGGTCCTATCAAGCTCATGTCCCCTTTAAAAATATTCCATAACTCCGGAAGTTCGTCCAGACTGGTCGCTCGCAGAAAACGTCCAAAGCGGGTCAAACGCAATTCATCAGGAAGCTTTTTCCCTGTTTCGGGATCGGTTGCATCAGTCATCGTGCGGAATTTGAAAAGACAAAAAATCTTTTCGTGAAGTCCGGGACGTTCTTGGCGGAAAATAACAGGGGAGCCTAAATATATCCGAACAAAGAATGCAAGAATCAGCATAAACGGCCACAGAACCAAGAGCGCGATGCCGGATAGGAAAATATCCAGCGCGCGCTTAAAAAAACAACCGTAAATGCCTTTACGCTTCTCCATGGCGACTCCTTTTCCGGACGCAAATAAGACATCTCTATTATCCCGATGTCATGCTGATAACAATAGCTTTTATATAAATAAATAGGCTATTATACAAATACCGATAATAGCATTTTCTCCGTCAAAAAGCAAGCTTTCGGACGAGAAAAACGAAAAATACAAGGGAATTAGGCGTGCGGAGCGCGCAGGGAGTCAGGGAGATAGGGAAAGATTAGGGAATAGGGAAAAGGGAATAGGGACGATTTACAAATTAACTTTCGGTGAACCGTCAGGGTCGGGCTTTATTCAGTCGTTTCCGGCCTTTTTTCGCTCCGGACGAGTATTTATGCCTGTTTTGCTCCGGAACGGCCTAAAAAGCCCAAATAACGCCTCACAGGGGCATCCCGCGCGCCCTTCCACCTCGGGAACGCAGGAGCCTGCGCGCAGCGCACTCTTCCCCTGTGCAGCAAGAGCAGCTTCGTTGCGCTTGCGGTTCTTTCCCTCTTCCCTCTTCCTCCTCTTTCTGCTATAATCTCTCTGCAATAAATTTCCGTCGAGGTAACACAATGAAATTCATGAACAAACTCAAAAAATTTACCGAGCTTCGCAGCTGGTTCGGCCTGATGCTGGCCGGTCTCTTCATCGCCGCCGTCTGTGCCGCGGTTTTCTTCCTGGGCAGCCGCAAAAACTACGAGCCGGTCAATGCCGTCGTCGCGGACATTGATTACGAGGGAGAGGACAACGCCGTGAGCGCGGTCTACGTGGACTACACGGTCGGCGGCAAGGAATACAAGCATGTCGCGCTCGGCTCCTTCAGCTCCGATGTAGAAATCGGCCAGAGCCTGGAGTGCAAATATGATCCGGAAAATCCCGCAGACATCCGCTCGGCGGGCGGGATGGGCATGGCGCTCATCATCGGGCTGATCGGGCTTCTGGCCTTTGTTTTCGGCCTTGTCAAGCTGATCGCAACGCTCAAGCGCTCGGCGGACAGCTATGAGCAGTTCGACCGTGCGGCGGCCGTTGAGGCTGATCCGGCGGTGGTGGAGGCCATCCGGAATTCCACCGAGGCTGCGCAGGACTACACCTGGCATTTCACGGGCAAGCTGAACCAGAGCTATGTGATGGAGGACGCGTTCGGGGCGGAGGTCTACCGCGCGGATTGCGAGAAGCTGCAGCTGATCAAGGATACCGCCTATGACTTTAGCGATCTGCGGACGGGCGAGACCTTCCGCAAGATGGTCAGCCACACGCTGACGCTTTCCGAGGGCCTGCCTGGCGGCTTCAATCTGCAGGTTCCGATTTCTTCGGTGTTCAAGCTGGACGGGGTGAAGTGCTGGGACTACCTGGCGCAGCTGGGCTACGGCTTCGATTTCAGTCTGCGCGGGCTGACGGCCTGCTACGATGTCAAGCACTACGGCGTCCCTGTGGCGCATCTGGAGGAAGCCGGCTCCGAGATCCTGAAAAAAAAATACAAGGGCAATGTGCTGGGACGGATTCCGACCAAGGGTCTGTACCGCATCAGCTGCCGTCCCTCCGATGTTCCCGCGGTCTTTATGATCGCTTTCGTGCTGAACCGCATCAGCGAATTCGGAAACGATTAAAAAGCCCGCAGAAGAGGATGGGTGAATTCCTCTTCTGCGGGTATTTCTTTGTTCTAAAACATTCTTGCGGGACTGCGTTACAGCTTCCGGTGAAACAGCCCATACCGGCTGCATCCATTGTGAAACCTCCTTCTTTGATGGTCTCATCATAGTGCGGAAAGGGGCCGCGCGCAACCTACGCTCCGTAGAAGCGCCTTGGCGGCTCAGAACGCCCAGTTGCCCTCACGGAAGACAGGCAGCCGCCTTCCGTCGCGGGTGACGGCGTCGATCTGCATATCCTCGGTGCCGATCATGAAGTCGACATGCACCATCGAATCGTTGATGCCCATCCCGCGGGCCTCCTCCAGCGTGTAGTTCTGGTAGTCCTTCAGGCAGTCGGCGAAGCCTGCGCCCAGCGCCAGGTGACAGGCGGCATTTTCGTCGAAGAGTGTATTGTAGAAGAGGATGCCGCTCTTGCGGATCGGCGAATCGTAGGGAACCAGCGCGCACTCGCCCAGATAGGCCGCGCCCTCGTCCATCGCAATCATTTCCTGCAGCAGCGCCTCGTTCTTTTCGGCGTGCGCCTCGACCGCCTTGCCGCCCTCAAAGCGCAGCCAGAAGTTTTCGATCAGCTCGCCCTGGTAGGAGAGGGGCAGGGAAGCCACGACCTTGCCCTCGGCGACGCCGCGCATGGGCGAGATGAAAACCTCCTCGGAGGGTATGTTCGGGTTGAAGAAGATGTTCTGAAGCGACCATTCTCCGCCGCCGCGGAACTCGGCCTCGGGGATCATGCCGACGGAAAAATCGGTGCCGTTCGAGGCGCGGTACTCAAGCCTCTCGATGCCCAGGCTGTTCAGATAGGCGCAGCGCTCCTCCAGGTCCCGGTTGTGCGCCTTCCACGCGGCGACGGGGTCGTCATCCACGCGGGAGG
>JAZRWR010000083.1:0-9252 GCA_045599825.1 Bianqueaceae bacterium
GTCCTGGATGATGCCGCCGCCTTCATCGCAGAGCATGAAGAGGTGGATGCCGCGCTCCTTGAACCAGTTGGCGAGCTTGGGGGCGCCGTCGCCGCCGATCTCTTCGGTGCAGCTGGAGCCGAGGTAGACATCGCAGGCGGGCTGATAGCCTTCCTTGAGGAGCTCCTCAGCGGCCTGGTAGAAGCACATCAGACCTTCTTTGATATCGCCGGCGCCGCGGCCCCAGATCTTGCCCTCGGCGACGGTGCCGGAGAAGGGCGGGTATTTCCAGCCTTCGGGCTCGGCCGCGACGACGTCCATGTGCGAGATGAGGATTATGGGGTCGAGCGTCGGATCCTTGCCGGCCCACTTCATCATGAGGTTGCCGTCGATTTCGATTTTTTCAAGCTTTTCGAAGACGGTCGGGAAGAGCTCCTCCATGGTTTTGTGGAAGCCGCGGAACTTTTCGACCTCGGGGAAGCCGCGCTTCGAGACGGTCTCGACCTGCACCATGCGGGAGAGCGTTTCGGCGTAGGCCGCGGTGCGGGCTTCGTCATCGGAGAGCTCAAAATGCGTAGTCTTCGGCTTCAGGAAAAGCGTGCGGAGGACCGCCGCCAGAAGAAGGACCAGCAAAAGGCCGATGAGGGCCAGAAGGGCGATGATCAGGGGATGCATAAATGCCTCCTTAAATGAAAGATTTTAGAATAGTATATTGCTTTTTACGCAAAAAGGAAATAGAATATATGAATATTATTAAAAGGAGACCGCTCTCTATGAAAGAGAAAAGCATGATTTCTCTGAAGGAAAAGCTCGGCTTTACGACCTTCAGTACTTCTACGAACATCGTTTTCAATTTCAAGAACATCTACTACCTGATCTTCCTCACGAACGTGCTGGGAATCGATGTGAAGACCGCCGGTACCATTCTGACGCTCGGCATCGTCTGGGACGCCATCAACGATCCGCTTATCGGTCTGTTTTCCTCGAATCATACCTTTAAAAACGGCGAAAAGGTCCGTCCCTTCGCGCTGTGGTGCGCCATCCCCTGGGCCGTTACCATCGTTTTGATGTTCTGCGACTTCAAGACGCCCAAAACGCTGACGGTCATCCTCTGTCTGGCGATCTACTTCGTCTTCGAGGCCCTTTACACCTTCCTGTGCATGCCCTACAACACCATGGGCGCGCTGGCCTCCCCGCTGGACTCCGACCGTAAATCCATCAACGCCTTCCGCAGTCTGGGCGGCTGCCTCGGAAGCGGCATCGGCTCCGTCGCCGTCACCCCCATGGTCATCGCGCTGGGCGGTCTGAAGGACCACGACATCATCGGCCCCTCCGATGCGCCTGCCCTCTTCAAAACCGCGCTCATCATGGGCGTCATCTGCATCGTCGGCTGCTTCGCGCACTACTTCACGACCAAGGAGCGTGTCCGTCCCGCCGAGGAAAACAACGAAAAGATCACCATGATTCAGGCCTACAAGATGCTTTTCAAGTCCAACTCCTGGATCATGAACATGCTCTACATCATCTGCTACGGCGTCATTACCTCTCTGGTAATGAACAACATCAACTACTACGCGGCCTACATACTGGGCTCCTCTGCCGCGGCCACGCCCATCCTGGCCGTCTACCTGGTGGTTTCCATCGTGATGTCGCTCCTGACGCCCCTGCTTGACGCGAAGATCGGCCGCAAAAAGACGATGCTGCTGGGCGCCGCCGTTCAGGTGGTCGGCAAGATCCCCTTCATCATCAACCCCTTCTCGATGGTCAATATTTATATCAACGCCTTCACCGTAGCGGTCGGCGGCACCATCACCTTCGTCATGTTCAACACGAACCGCAACAACATCACCGATATCGTCGAGTGGAAGAACGGCCGCCGCATCGATGCGATGGTCGCCGCGGGCGATAACCTGGCGTCCAAGCTGGCGGAGGCCGGCGCGGTCCGTCTGATGACCCTGGCGCTGGCGGTGGCCGGCTTCGACCAGACCCTGGAGCTGGCGCAGCCCGAAACGGCCATTTCCTCCATTTGTGCGCTGCTGGGCTGGGTGCCCGCTCTGGTAGCCGTCGCGATGGTCGTCGTACTGATTTTCATGGATGTAGAAAAGGAGACAAAGGAAGCACGCGAGGGCCTTGCGGCTATGCGCGGCGAACAGTAACATCATGTCCGAAACATCACCTACCGCTGAAAACAAAATGGGCACCATGCCCGTAGGAAAACTGCTTTTTAAGATGTCCGTCCCGATGATGGCCTCGATGCTCTTCCAGGCCCTCTACAACATCGTCGACAGCATCTATGTCACCCGGCTTCCTGCCTCGCAGGATGCCATGAACGCCCTGAGTCTGGCCTTCCCCATGCAGACGCTTCTGATCGGCTTCGGCGTGGGCACCGGCGTCGGCATGAATGCCCTGATCTCGCGCTCGCTCGGCGCGCGTGAGCAGGACGCCGCCGACCGCGCCGCCGGCACGGGCATCCTCCTCTATTTCATCACCGCCGTCTTTTTCGCGCTGATCGGCCTCTTCTTCGCCCGCCCCTTCTTCCTGGCGCAGACCGACAACGAGCTCGTCATCCGCTACGGAACCGAGTATCTGCAGGTCTGCCTGGGCTGCGGCTTCGCCCTCTTCGCGCAGATGTGCGGCGAGCGCCTGCTCCAGTCCACGGGCCGCACGGACCTCGCGATGATTCCGCAGCTGACGGGCGCGATCTTCAACATCTGCATGGATCCCGTCTGGATCTTCGGCCTGATGGGCTTCCCGCGGCTGGAGGTGAAGGGCGCGGCCATCGCCACGGTCGGCGGCCAGTGTCTGGCGGCCGTCATCGGCCTGATCCTGAACCTGAAGTACAATCCGGAAATTCATCTGAGCTTTAAGCGCATCCGCTTCCACGGGCCGACCGCGCTGGAGATTTACCGCATCGGACTGCCGTCCATCGTGATGCAGTGCGTAAGCTCGGTCATGAATTTCTGCCTCAACAAGATTTTCATCGGCTTCACGGAGGCGGCCACCGCTGTTTTCGGCGTCTATTACAAGATCCAGAGCATCATCTTCATGCCCTGCTTCGGCATGAACAACGCGATGGTCCCCATTGTGGCCTACAACCTGGGCGCGCACAAGTACGACCGCATGAAGAAAACCGTGCGGCTCACCATCATCGCCGCCATCGCCATCATGGTCTGCGGCCTGCTGGCCTTCGAGCTTTTCCCGAAGGCGCTTCTGGGGCTGTTCAAGCCCTCAGAGGAGATGCTGGCCGTCGGTGTGCCCGCGCTGCGCATCATCGGAACGCATTTCCCGCTGGCCGGCTTCTGCATCATTGCCGTGTCCGCCTGCCAGGCGATGAACCGTCCCTTCTACAGCCTCATCACCTCGCTCTGCCGTCAGCTGATCGTGCTTCTGCCCGTCGCCTACCTGCTTTCTCTGAGCGGAAGGCTCGAGCTGGTCTGGCTGGCCTTCCCTATCGCCGAGCTCGTTTCGCTGATTCTGAGCTCCTTCTTCCTGAGCCGCACGCTGAAGCAGACCGTGCCCGCCGGCGAATGATTTTATCCACGCAAAAAGCCTCGGAAACCCTTGACCAAAGGGCTCCGAGGCTTGTTTTATTTTTTCAGGGCCTTAAGCGAGTTCATCAGCCGCGCCACCTTGCGGATGTCGTCGAAGACGAAGCGGTAGAAGACGTCTCCGCGGTAGAGGACGATGTCGCCGCGCTGATAGTCGGCCGAGAAGCCGGCGATCGCCTCGAGCGGCAAACGGATCTTCTCCTCGTCATCCTGATAGAGGAAGCCCTCGCGGTCCAGACGGAGCGTGCCGAAGCCGCGGTCGCTGTAGTCCTCGTCCTGCGTGAAGACCATCATCTGTTTCCTGACGCCTTCTACGATAGCCGCGCTTTCGTCCTGCCAGAAGATGTCCTCGAAGGCGAGCTGCGTGCGGTTCCAGTCGCTGATATTGTCGGGCAGACTGCTTACGCCCTCGGGGATGCTTTCGGGCTGCGGGGCGAAGCGCGCGCTCGCGTCAAGCTGCCAGCGGCAGCCGCAGCCGGAACAGGAGAGGATGTTGGCGGCGTCGCTTACGCTGTAGAGGGCACCGCAGGCGGGGCAGCGGTAGAAGAGGTTCGAAATATTCTTTTTCGGCTCTTTCCGAAGGACGCCGTAGCGCCGCTTTTTCTCAATGGCGCGGGCGCTTTCGTCGTAATCCATGGCGGCGACCAGTTTGTCGCGGATTTCCGGGGGCGTGAGCGCCTCCAGCTCCTCGGCGCCGAAGACGGCCTCCAGCCGGCCCTTAACGGGCCCGGGGATCAGGGCGGTGTTGTTATAAGGAGGTTTGACAAAATAGCTGCCCTCGGGCTTCATGACGGCTACGGGGACGCCCAGCTTCTTGATGAGCTTGGCTGTGGGCAGGTCGATGGGACTGGGCGTGCCGTCCATCGAAACGCGTCCCTCGGGCATCATCGCCAGAATCTGTCCCTTTTTGACGGTTTCGAACATTTCGCGGATAGCGGGAACGTCCGGCGTGAACTGCTTCTTGCCGATGCAGCCCATTTTGCGGAAGAGAAGCCCCCGCGGCCCGCGGTACAGCTGCTGCTGCCCGGCGACGATGCGGCCGAAACGCGGGAAAATACTGACCAAAAGCGGCACGGCATCCAGCTCGGAGGGATGTGTGCATAAAATCACAAAGCTTTTCCGGGAGCGCTTCCATTTCCGGACCGTTTTGTCGGTCTTCAGATGAAAGCGAAGCAGGAAGAAGCTGACGGCAGCCATCAGCATGGCCACCAGCGCAAATAAGAGTTTCACAGGGGAGCCTCCTATAGATATACTTAATTCAAGTTTACCATTTCTGCAGCAGGAAAACAAGGGAGGAAGCGACAAAATCCGCGAAGGAAGGAGGGGTGACAGAATATATACAGGATACTATTATTTGGTTGTACAGTGAAATCATACAAAAGGCCGGAAGGGAGATGACAAACATCGTTAGAATCCGCTTTTTTTCGTCCAAGAATATTTCTTCTCCGACTAAAGGAATAGCAAAAAACGGACCTTTATCCTCCAATTATAGGCTTTCTAATACAAAAAACACCATAATGACCGTTATCATATAAAGAAGAGGAGACGAGCAGCTGGGCAATTCGTCAGATTGGAATGAACATATGATTCATTTGTGTGAAGAGCCTGTGCAGAAATGTTTGTGGGTAAACAAAATCAACGCGGGCGCGGAGGCCTTGACTTCCGTGCCCTTTTTCGTTTATAATATATCTGTTCGGTCAACTGTGACGTACATGAACAAAACTTATCTGATTGACAGTGAAAATGTCGGCGACAGCTGGATTCCTCTCCTTGCTGCCGTTGCGGCGGAAGATGAAATTCTTGTATTTTATACGCAGAAAAGCCCGCATATGAGCTATAAGAATCTGATCGCGCTCAAGGCCTCGCCGGTAGAGCCCGTCTTCATCGAATGCTGTGAAGGCAACAATGCGCTGGATTTCCAGCTTTGCACAGAGCTTGGGTACCGCATCAGCCAGAATGCTGAGCGGGACTACGCCATCGTCTCAAACGATAACGGCTTTGAGGCCATGGTGAAGTATTGGCGTCCGCGCCGCATCAAGGTGCGCCGCATTCTGGGCAAAGCCTGCAGCGCCGAAATTCCGTCAATCGCCAAACCTGCGGCAAGCCCCAAGGAGGAGCCCGCTGCGGAGACGGAGCCTGATTGCACCGCCCCCGAAGCGCTCCCCGTCGAAGCCCCGACCGTCGAAACCGCGCCTGCGCCCGCGGCTGAAGAGCCTGAGAAGCTCTCTCCTGCCGAAGCGCCCGCCGCTTCCGACGCTCAGCCGGCCGAGGAGTCTGCCGTCCAAGAATCCGCGGACAGTGTGTTTGAAATTCCTGACCTCGCGAAGGAAATTCTCTTCATTGTCGGCAAAAACAATCTTCAGGATCTGCACGAATCGCTGCAGCAGCTCTACGACACGAAGGAAGCGCAGGCAATCTACAATGCGTTTAAATCGGATGCCTCCTACAACGCTTTCCTCGCCAAACATGACAAAATGAGCCTGAGTGAGAAGCAGCGTGCCTACTGCGCCATCGTTTTTATTGAAGCGGCCTACGAAGAGCCGGTTCCGGAAGATTTCCCTGAGTTCATCACAGCTGCCTGGAAAAAGAAAAAGAATCTGAACTCCTTCCGTTCTCTGCTGCAGCAGCAATACGGCCGAGAAAAAAGCGAACGCTACTACTCTCTCTTTAAGGGTCATATCAAAATTATTGACAAATTAAAGTAAAGGAGTCGTTGACCGGACAAAAAAAGAGCAAACCGATGCGCATCGGTCTGCTCTTATTTTTTTACTTGAAATTGAAGAGGTTCGAGAGCTTGCTGAGCGGCTCCAGCAGCGTTTTGATCTGGTTCAGGAGCGCCTGGTAGTCAAACTCGGAGAGCTTGCCCATCAGCTCGTTGACCTTTTCGGCGTTGATTTCGCCCAGGCGCCGGAAGGCTTCCTTTACCTGCTCGGCGTCGATCGATTTGACGAATTCGGCGATGTTTTCGATGTTTTCGGCGATGATCTTATACTGCTCGATCAGGAAGCGGATCTTGGGGGCAAGGATGATGGCCAGAATGATCAGGCCGAGCACGATCAGGCCGGTGACGATCCATTTGCGGATGCTGATGGCCTTCTGGCGGCGCTCGATGCGGATCAGCCGGAGGTTGATCTGCTCCAGCAGCTCGCGGTCGCTCAGGGCCTCAAGAGGATTTTCGTTCATAGGGAGACTCCTTGATAATATAGAATAGTAGTTTTTAGTGACCCTCTCCAAGGTCATGTGCTTTACTGCTCTCACAAATGATTATATTTATTTGCCGAATATTTTCACCTATATTATTATAGCTGTTTCATGGTCATCAATTCCATTATTTTTCGGGTAGTAAGAAATCCGGCACCAAAATGATTTCCTTCCGGAACATGAAAACACTCATCTATGACAGCCTGAAGTTTTTGTATTTTTTCTCTGTCCTCTTCTCCGTCTTCTGTATAATAACTGAGGATCCATTCTGCATGGGGGCATACGTTTTTTATTTTCCTGAAATAACGCCAGTCGACCTTGGACACGGAAGACCCAAGAACACAAATTGCGTCAATTTCGGAGTTCTTTAATTTTTCAAAATAGTCCTTGTTTTTTCCGACTATTTCTTTTGTGTTTTTGTAAGTCAAAAAGCGAAGATCATAGCAGTCGCGACCAGGTGCATTCTTTTTTGATGGCTTTACCCCATGCCCGAACACAATACTATCAGGATCGTTGGCCATCCCATGAATGTGGTTTATTCTTTCTGAACTTATTTCATATAAATTCTCCAGAATCAAAGTGTAATTAAAGGTTAGAAACAAATCATCTTGGTCAAAGGAATATTTTCTTTCCAGCTGTGTTGGGTCAAAATGACTCATACTCTCCGCCCATGAGGCAAAATCAGTTTTACATACCTTTATCAGCTTTTCCCACTGATTATCCAAGTACTTGCCCTGGCTTCTCAGACTGTTAATTTCATCCTGACCGATCTTTCCCAGACTATCCTCTAATGTGGCCCAGTTGATATTTGCAGGATTTTTTTCAAAAACACAATCCAGAAACTTCAGAACTTTTTGGTCCTTACAGTTTAGATAGCTTTTGAAATCATAGTAACTGGAACGGAGGCCATGACTTATATCAAATCCATTTCCTATTACAAATAAACGCATACAAATTCTCCTTGACAGCAGAGGGAGGCTTGCGGAGCAATCGTCATTATCTAAGCTCGTTTTCCGGCTTCGGGTATGCAGTGCATGTGGGTGGCGCCCAGCACGCGGAAGCCTTCGGCGCGGCCCTTCAGGCCTCGCAGACCGTAATCGACGGAGCGCACCGTGAGGTAGAGGCGCAGAGCATGCGACTCCGGCGCATCGGCCGGATACTGGCTCGGGAAGCAGCCGAAGAGCGCGTCGAACTGCTGCTTCACGCAGCGTCCCGTGGCGACAAAACGGTTCGGGTGCGCGGTCATATAGTAACAAAGGGCCGAAAGCGGGCAGGGCTCGGTCCCGAGCGCATGCATGATGCCCGGGTTGGATGCGCCGCAGGCCACGCGCCTTACCGCTTCGCCGACCGCCAGATGGTCGATGTGCGATTCGCTGGCGACAAAGGGGTCCGGTGCGAAAATGACATCGGGACGGAAGTCGCCGACGACAGCCGCGAGCGCCTGCCTGAGCGCGGACGCCTCGTAGAAGCCGCCGGCGCAGAAGCCGAGGAAGCGGACATCGCCGACGCCCAGCCGCCTGGCCGAGGCCAGCGCCTCCTGCCGACGGGTTTCGGCCAGCGCCTCCTGCCCGGCCGCATCCAGGCTGTCGGCCGTTCCGTGGCGTCCGTCGGTGCAGATGACAAAGCAGACGGACTTGCCCTCGGCAGCCAGACGGGCCGCCGTAGCCCCGGCGCCGATCTCGATATCATCGGCGTGCGGCCCGACAAAAAGGAAGCGCTCAAAGCGTTCCGGGTGCGGCGTCTTTACGGCCAGCCGCACGATCCATTCACTGAGTCCCATGAAAAAGGCTCCTTTCACTGTCACATATCTTGCTTCATTATACCATAAAAGAGAAATTGAAAAAAGCAGAAAAATGCGTTATGATACAAGAAAGAAAATAAGTGAAAGGAAACAGAAACATGAACAACGAGACAGCGCCTGCCGCCCTCAAGCTGAACCTGAAGCGCACCGCGCTCATCGGCTTCGCCTTCTTCGGCATCCTGCTCCTGTGGCAGGTCTACGACTCCTGGTGCCCCACCTTTCTCACGGACATCTTCGCCCGCAGCTGGTACGGCATGAATTCCGCCGAGCTGAAAGCCTGCGGCGACGCCGACAAGATCCTGAACGTGCAATGGCTGGTCGGCATTATCATGGCCTGTGACAACCTGGCGGCCCTTATCCTGCTGCCCATCTTCGGCAGCCTCTCTGACCGCACCAAAACGCCCATCGGCAAGCGTATGCCCTACATTCTGACCGGCACGCTCGTCGCCGCTGTCGCCTTCCCCTTCGTTCCCCTGTTCTTCCACCAGGGCAAAATCGCGGGCATGGTCATCACCATGGGCATCGTCCTGATCTTCATGATGATGTACCGCAACCCCGCCGTCGCGCTCATGCCCGACATCACCCCCAAGCCCCTGCGCGCCAAAGCCAACGGCATCATCAACATCATGGGCTACCTGGGCGGCGCCTTCGCCACCGTCCTCGGCATCGTCTGCGTCCTGTCCGACTACATCAACGCCGACGACGCCTCCCGCAAGCTGTGGA
>JAZRWR010000084.1:0-3521 GCA_045599825.1 Bianqueaceae bacterium
GACAGGCATGGGAGGGACATCAAGATCGTATGAACGGGTTATTTCTGTATTAAAAAAGCCGCAGTCATCCACGGAAGAACGGGAAGACGCGGCGATTATTTCATTTTTTACATCGGCAAAGCAGGGAAGAGAGAACTGAAGAAACAAAGCAGCCGCAAGAATGACCGACAGGATTTTGCGTGCATGTTTCATGGTATTTCCTTTCTTACAAAAGCAGCAAAAGCAGGGGGACGGATGCCGAAGGGAACTGTTATATTTACGCAACGATACATGCATTGATCAAGATAAGCTCACTTACATGTATCATGCATAACAGGTCAGACCCTAAACGGCATTAAGTTTTATACTTTTATTTTAACGAACGTCTGTTTCTTTGTCAATATGTATTCAATTTATATATTCCAAAGCAGATTCTGGTGAAATTTGTCAGAATCCGCTTTCCGGTGTAACATGCTTCAAATTTTTGGGTGTAAACAGGGTGTAAAATGTGAATGATATGCTTGATATCCCTTGATTCGTCGGGTTTTCCTCAGCCACAGCATATCCTGCCGTGGCAAACAAACAGTATTCTTGTCACTTCCGAAACTCTCCTGTCTTCTTTCTTCTCTGTGCTTGCATTCATTATAGCATAGTGATACTGTTTAAAAAAGTAAGCTGTTCGAAAAACAGGGGAAGCCCTGCAAGCCGTATACTTTCGCTCCCCCTCAGGAAACACACGGAGAAAAGGTTCAGCCGGACGAGCTATCCCGCATACTCCTCTGTCTGCGCCAGCAGCTCGTCCAGCAAAGAGGCAAAAACATCGTGCACAACATCCTCGGCCTTCGCACGGGAATTGAGGATGCTTTGCGCCATACGCCTCATATCCGCGCTGTAGCGGCGATACAGCTGCTCTGCTTCCTTCCTCTCTCTTCCCTTTTTTGCTCCTTCCTTACGCTTCCTCTATGAATCAGACACATCCCGACGCCAAAACAGGACAAAAAAGAGCTCTTTTTTCAAAAGAGCTCTTTTTATTATTCTCCCAGCTTCATTTCGCCGAAGTATTCCGGACGGTGGAAATCGGGACGGGGAATCAGCTCCGTGTCGATCATGTTCCAGACGCCGTAGTGGGCAAGCTGCGCATTGCTGCCGCAGCGGTACAGATTCGCGCGGATGATTTCGCCGTCGCGGAGCGTCGCCTGAGGCACGTACTGCTTCAGCAGCGCGTAGGGAATGCGGTAGGACAGGCGCCAGAAGGCGCGGCCGAAGTCGTCCATGCCCTTCGTGCAGCTCAGGCGGAAGGCCACGGTCGGCCACTCGCTGACATCGACGGGCGCGCGGTGATCGCGGTCCGTGCCGAAGTGCAGCAGCATGCAGGGCGCCGCATTGATTTCAAAATTGAAGTAGCCCACGGAGGAATCCGCCGCAGGCGATACGAAGAATTCCATGCAGGAATCGTTCCAGACCTCGCCGTTGCGCTCGGTCGCCCAAGCGACGGGGTTTTCCTCATAGCTCAGCAGGTTGACGTACAGGGCTTCGTCATCGTGGCCGAGCTTAAAGAGCATCTCGACCCGGCGCGTACCGCCCCAGGGATAGGTCTCGACCCGACCCAGCTCCATTTTCACCAGATCCGTCGTTTTGCAAATCGTATACATACTGTTTCTCCTTTTCTCTTTGCGGCCCCCGGCATGCGTTTATTTCATCATTTTCGCCAGCCGCTCTGCCAGAAGTGCGCACTGCGCCTCGGCCTCGGATTTGGTGGGCGCGAAGACAGTCATGTAGGCCTTCAGCTTCGGCTCAGTGCCGGAGGGACGGACGATCACGCCGTTACCGTCCGCAAAGACCAGCCGGAGCATATTGCTCTTCGGCGTCCCGGGCGCCATGCCGGGCACACCGTCCGCGTTGAAGTTCTGCACCTCGGCCACCGGAAGTCCCAGGAAGCTGCGCTCCGCGCCGGGCTCAAAGCCGTCCCAGTCCGCGTGCAGCGCGTTCATGATCTCCTGCATTTTCGCAAAGCCTGCCGAGCCCTTAAAGGTGTAGGAATCCGTGCGGTTCAGGCAATAGCCGTAGCGGGCGTAGATCTCATCCAGCTTCTGCAGAAGGGAAATCCCGCGCGTCTTGTAGTAGGCAAACATCTCCGCGATCATCATCGTCGCGACGACCGCATCCTTGTCACGCGCATGCGTGCCGATCAGGTAGCCGTAGCTCTCCTCGAAGCCCAGCAGGAACGCGTCCGCGCGGCCGACCGCCTCCAGACGCGCGATCTGCTCGCCGATGTACTTGAAGCCCGTCAGCACATTCAGGGTCTTCACCCCGTAGCCCGCGGCGACCTTATCGGCCAGCCCCGTCGTCACGATGCTCTTCACGATGACCGCTTCCTCCGGCATCGTCCCGGCGGCGATGCGGCGCGCGCAGATGTAATCCACGAGCAGCACACCCACCTGATTACCCGTCAGGAGCACATAGTCATCGGCGCCCTTCACGGCGATCCCGACGCGGTCACTGTCCGGGTCGGTCGCGATCAAAAGGTCCGCCTCGAGGCGCTTCGCGTATTCAATGCCGAGCTCCATCGCCTGGCGAATTTCCGGATTCGGATACGGACAGGTCGGGAAATGACCGTCCGGCATCGCCTGCTCCTCCACCAGCTGCACCTTCGTAAAGCCGGCCTCGGAAAGAACGCGCAGATTGGGCTTAAGCCCCGCCCCGTTCAGCGGCGAATAGACGATGGACACATTACGGTCGATATCCTCCTCGCCCGCCAGCAGACGGCTCGTCACCGCCTCCACGTACTCGTCGAAGATCTCATCCTCAATATAGGAAATGAGGCCCATGTCCAGCCCGTCCTCAAAAGGAACCGAGACCGGACCGTCAAACATGTCCAGACTGTTGATTTCGTCAAGCACCTCGGCCGCTTCGACCTCGCCCAGCTGGCAGCCGTCCGGCCCGTAGACCTTGTAGCCGTTGTACTCCGAGGGATTGTGCGACGCGGTCACCATGATGCCCGCCGCGCAGTGCAGCCGACGCACCGCGAACGACACGCAAGGCACCGGCATCAGCTCCGGATACAGGAACACCCGGATGCCCGAAGCCGCCAGCACGCCCGCCGCCGTCTTCGCGAACAGCTCGGACTTGATGCGCGAGTCGTAGCCGATCGCCACTCGGCGGTCCTGGATCTCAAAGCGGTTCAGCAGATAATTCGCCAAACCCTGCGTGGCCCGGGCGACCACATAGATGTTCATGCGGTTCGTCCCGGCGCCCAGCACGCCGCGGATGCCGGCCGTTCCGAAGGACAGCTCCGTATAAAAGGCATCCTCGATTCTGGCTTCGTCGCCTTGCATCGCACGAAGCTCTTCCACCAGATCGCTGTCATCGACAGCACACTCGCACCAGCGGGAATAGAGAGAAGAAATCATTGAAACCTCCGGGGGAAATGAGCAGCGAGGCTGCTCGGGGAATAGGGATGAAGGGAGGGAGGGAGTGTGGGAGTGAGGGAGTGAGGGAGTGAGGGAGTTAGGGAATAGGGAAGATTCTCTGACTCCCTGTGC
>JAZRWR010000085.1:0-3464 GCA_045599825.1 Bianqueaceae bacterium
AGAATACCGGAAGCGTTGACACGTTCTTCCTTCATAGCGGACAGGCAACGGGCGAAAACAGCTTCGCCGATGAGGGTAAGCGGCACGCCTTCGTCCAGAGCGGCGATACCGGTCCACTTACCGGTACCCTTCTGGCCAGCGGTATCCAGAATCTTATTGACGATCGGCTCACCGTCGGTATCCTTATACGCAAGGATGTCGCGGGTGATCTCGATGAGGTAGGAATCCAGCTCGCCCTTATTCCACTCAGCGAAAACTTCGTGCATTTCGTCAGCGGACATGCCGAGGTAGTCGCGCATCAGCTGATAGGCTTCGCAGATAAGCTGCATATCGCCATATTCGATACCGTTGTGAACCATCTTGACAAAGTGACCGGCGCCGCCTTCGCCAACCCAGTCACAGCAGGGGGAACCGTCGGCGACATGAGCGCAGATGGACTGGAAGATGGGCTTGACATGCTCCCAAGCTTCGGGAGAGCCGCCGGGCATCATGGACGGACCCTTCAAAGCGCCTTCTTCACCGCCGGAAACGCCGGTGCCGATATAATACAGACCCTTGGACTCAACATACGCGCAGCGGCGGATGGTGTCCGGGAAGTGAGAGTTACCGCCGTCGATGATGATATCGCCGGGCTCCAGAACGCCCAGAAGCTTCTCGATGAAGTCATCGACGGGCTGGCCGGCCTTGACCATCATCATGACCTTGCGGGGCTTGGCGAGATTGTCGCGGAGATCTTCCAGCGTGCGGCAGCCGATGATGTTTTTGCCGGCGGCGCGGCCATTGATGAAGGCGTCGACCTTCTCGACGGTGCGGTTGTAAACGGCTACGGTGTAGCCCTTGGATTCCATGTTCATGACGAGGTTCTCGCCCATGACGGCAAGACCGATCAGACCGATATCAGCAAGTTTAGACATATTTGTTCTCCTTTATCTCTTGACTCTGGCGTTGCCGGCGTAGATGGACCAGACCTGCTCCTCGTCGGCGGGAGAAGCATAGTCGTTGAGGCTGGTCGTCGCCATGACGCCCGTAGCCCAGCCGAACTGCATGCACTGCTCGGCAGTCCAGTTCTGAGTGATACCGTAGAGCAGGCCGCCGGTGAAGCCGTCGCCGCCGCCGATGCGGTCAAGGACGGGGATGGGACGGGGCTCTTCGACGTAGAACTGACCGTTGTTGTACAGGATGGCGCCCCACAGATGCTCGTTCGCGGACAGAACCTGACGCAGGGTGGTGGCGAAGTACTTGACGTTGGGGTAAGCCTTTTCGGCCGTGAGGATCATGCCCTTGAAGCCTTCGATCTTGGAGGCAAGGTCCTTGCCGCCGGCTTCGGGACCCTGCAGGCCCAGGCAAAGCTGGAAGTCTTCTTCGTTGCCGACCAGAACATCGGCCAGGGAAGCGATTTCCTTGAAGATGCGGGAGAGCTCTTCTTCGCGGCCCTTCCAGAAGGAGGCGCGGTAGTTAAGGTCAAAGGAGACGAGGGTGCCGTACTTCTTGGCTTCCTTCGCGAGCTGTTCGCAGAAGATGCTGGTCTCGTGAGAGAGGGCCGCGATCAGACCGGAGATGTGCAGGATGCCGACGCCTTCTTCGCCGAAGATGCGCTCGGTGTCGAACTCATCGATGCTGAGGGTCAGGCCGACCTCGCCGGCGCGGTCGTTCCAGACGCGGGGGCCGCGCAGGCCGTAGCCGGAATCGGCGATGTTGAACTGATGGCGGTAGCCCCAGGGGCCGCCCTGAGCGACGGTGGCGCCTTCAAAGCGGATGTTGCGGAAGCGGAGCTCGTTCTGGATGAACTTGGAGATGGGGTTGCCTTCCACGAACTTGGTCAGGACCAGGCACTCCTTGCCCAGAGAGGAGGCAACGTTCAGGACGTTGGATTCGGCGCTGGTCGCGTGCATGTAGAACATATGGCTGGTTTCAACCTGCTGACGGTCGGTGGGCGTGATGCGGACGCCCATGCTGGTGGGGCAGGCAATAGCGTACTTTTTGCTCATGATGATTCTCCTTTGAGTTGTTAAATCTGGCTGTAGAGCAGCTCAAGATGATGTCCGATATGCTTTTCGAGGCGAGCGCAGTACTCTTCCTCGTGGTCACGCCACAGAGCGAACAGACGGTCGCGGAAAATGTAGTTTCCGTTTTCGTCCTTTTCGGTCAGGATGATGCCGTAGGTGATGTGGATCAGCTGGCGGGCATCGTTCATATCAAACAGACCGGGCAGTTCGTCGTCGGTCAGCGTGGCCAGATCGGGGACCTTGTTCAGGTCGGTCGAAACATGGTAGTAGGCGCGGGCACGGGAGAAAACCTGAAGCGCGAAGGCGTGAACCTCGCGGTACAGCTTGGGATCGCACATCGCAACGACGCGCATGGCCTCCAGCCAGTTGGTGCCGGCGGTCTTGACGTGGAAGTTGCCGCGGGTCTCGCGGCCGATAATGGCGAAGGTGGAGAACTTATCGGAACCGGAATGGATGGACAGCTTGTAGCCGAAGGCGCGGGCGATGCCGGCGTGGATCTTCATTTCTTCTTCGAACTGAGCCAGGTTGCCGATGTAGTCGATGCCCTTCTGGAATTCGCCGCAGAAGCGGGGCGCGACCGTGGCGATCTTCACGCCGCGGCGGGTCAGCTCGGCGGCTACGAAGTAGTGCTGAACGGGTGTGGTGGGGGTCATGGTCTCGTCGATGGAGATTTCGAAATCGACGGGAGCGTCCTCAATATACTTTTTGAAGATATGCTCGGCATGGTCCAGAGCTTTATTGTAAATCAGGCAGGTACGTTTGAATTCGTCTTCTCCGTAGGTAATGTCATGACCCTCTACGGTGAAGGTTTTGCCGAGATAGAGACTCTCGAGCAAGGCGTTGGGCTCATACTCTTTGTTGACATCCTCAGAGCTCATGTCGAGGATATCGTTGCGGATATGCTCGGAGCAGTCAAGCGTGATCTGAGCGTAGCCTTCGCCCAGGGCGTATTCGACTTCCGCGTCGGTCTTCAGATGGTCGCCGTCAGCGCCGAAGCCCTTCTGGAAATCCTCGCGGAAAACGGCCCAGGTGGCGCAGTCAAGGACATCACCGAAGGTACGGTCGGTCAGGTTCAGCTCGCGGATGGACTGCTGGGCGAAAACGGGCATTGCGTCGTACTTTTCGAAGATGCGGATGTGGCCGGGAGTGGCGATGCCCAGACGGTCACCTACGCCGAAGGAACGAACGGCGCGCAGCGCAGGCTTGGGAGCAGTGAAGGGGAAGAGCTTACGGAGAACTACAGCGTTCTCGTGGCTTAAGGGATAGAGACCTCTGATGCAGCGGCTCTCGGAGGCACCGGTAAAGCCGGGATTTTCGCCCTCGACCTTCAGATAGTCAGCGTCTTTCCCGCGGACCATAGAGACGACAGTGTCACCGATGCGGTGAACGGACTTGGAATAGATTTCCATGATGATACCTACCTTGTATTGTGATTTTTGTTGGGGCAGTGAGGGGGAG
>JAZRWR010000086.1:0-11836 GCA_045599825.1 Bianqueaceae bacterium
ATGAAGGGCAAATATTCCTTCCAGTACATCGAAAACCTACTGATCGAGGACAGCGAGCTGGACACCAAGGACGCCTTCTGGCACACCAAGGGCGCCACCGTCCGCAACTCCACCGTAAAGGGCGAATACCTCGGCTGGTACTCCGAGGGCCTGACGCTGGACCACTGCCGCATCATCGGCACGCAGCCGCTCTGCTACTGCAAGGACCTGACCCTGATCGACTGCACGATGGAGGGCTGCGACCTTGCCTTCGAATATTCCACTGTCGAGGCCACCGTCAACGGACATATCGACTCCGTCAAGAACCCGCTGGAGGGCAGCATCACAGCCGATTCCATCGGCGAGATCATCCTCGAGGACTCCCTCTACCCTTGCTTCTGCAAAATCACCCGGCGCTAAAGTCCGTTCACGGCAAAACAAAAACAAAGCTACCTGCTGAAATTTCAGTCGGTAGCTTTTTTCGTTCGGCGAAGCGGAAGCTTTTTTACCCGATGAGCTGCAGAATGATCAGGGCGGCGAAAGAAAAGAGAGCCAGCAGGATGCAGGCCAGATTGGTCCAGCGCAGCAGTCTGATCTGCCTGTCCTGACGCTCCATTTCCTGCGCATGCGCCTTTTTGATTTCCCCGACGCTGTGATCGAAGTGCTCCTTGAGCACCCGCGCGCTATCGTTCATCTGCGCGATCTGCTCCTTATACTGGCTGCTCAGCTGCTCGGCATAGTGCTGCTGCGTGGCGCGGTAGCGCTCCAGCTCCCGCTCGTGATTTTCGTTCAGTTCCTTGATCTGAGCCCTCGCCTCGGCGCTGAGGGCATCTTTTTTTGCAAGGTTCTCTGTCCGGTCCGCAGAAAGCTCTGTATCTTTTACAGTAAAAATGTAGCGGGTGAATTCTTCGGTGAAATCAGCTGATTCGGGAAGCTTCTCGGCCTTTTTCATAAAACCGAAAAGCTCCTCGACCGTGTAGCCGGTCGCCGCGACCAGCTTGCAGACACCCTCAAAGCTTGGCTTCTGCAGCCGGGCATAAAAGAAATTATTGATCGTATCGACCGATAAATCGGTTTCGTCCGATAGCTGCGTGAGCGTTTTCCCGCTCAGCTTATACATGGCTTTGACGGTTTTCCCGAGGAGGACAATGTTCATAACCGAAATCTCCTTTTTCTGATTTTCAAGGCTATGCAGAGCCGAATAAACAGCCGAAAAAATAAATTTTCGCTTTGCAGAGGGCACTATTCCGCTACATAACGGCCTGATTTACAATAAAGCTGCAATCAAAAAAGAGCTCCTCCAAGCAAATGATAACATGAGCTTATCTCCATTTCAAGGAGCGCTTTCAAGAGAAATCATTTTTAAGGAGATCCAACACTATGAAGGAATTAGTCTTATACCATTGCCGGCTGTGCGGCAGAATCATCTGCATGGTCAACGATACCGGCGTTATTCCGCAATGCTGCGGTGAAGCGATGAGCCGCATCGTCGCTCACACGAGCGACAGCGGAAAGGAAAAACACGTCCCTGTGATCCGGAAGAGCAGCTGCGAAAATGCGTGCGGCTTCCGCGTCTTTGTCGGCGAAAGCCCCCATCCGATGAGCCGCGAGCATTATATAGAATGGATCGCGCTGCTCACGGACCGCGGCCTCTATGTCCGCACGACCAGGCCCGAGGATCCCCCCGAGGCCGGCTTCACGGTCTGCCCGGGCGAGGATGTCATCGCCGCCTACGCCTTCTGCAATCTGCACGGGCTCTGGATGAGCGAGGCCTCCCATGAAAAATAACAAAACTTTGAAATGGGTCAACACCGCCTTTCTGCTCGCGATGATCGCGGTAAATGCCCTTGCCAATCTCCTCCCTTTGGGAAAGGGCAGCACGGGAGATATCTCCGCGCTCTACCCGAATCTCTTCACGCCTGCCCCCATCACCTTTGCTATCTGGGGTGTCATTTACTTCTTTATGGCTGTCTTCATCGTCTATCAGTGGGGCCCCTTCGACCGGACCGGCGAAAGCGATAGACTGGTCAAGCGTGTCGGTCCCTGGTTCGCCCTCAGCTGCGCGCTGAACATCGGCTGGATCTTCGCCTGGCATTTCGACAAAATCGGCCTTTCGGTCCTCCTCATTTTCGCCCTCCTCTTCTCTCTGATCGTCCTTTCCTACCGGACGGAGGCCGACCGCGGAGCCGCCTTCGACCGCCGCAGCGTGGCGCGCGGCTTCGATATCTACCTCGGCTGGATTATTGCCGCCGGCATTGCCGACGTGAGTGTCTGGCTGACCAAGCTGGGCTGGAATGGTTTCGGTCTGCCGGAGGCCTTCTGGACCGTAGTCGTGCTGATCGTCGGCGCCCTGATCGGCTCGGTGACCGTGCTGGTCCGCCGGAAATGGGCCGCCGGACTGGCTCTCATCTGGGCCTACGCCGGTATTCTGATCCGCTATTTCTCAGCCGGAACCAACCCGGGCATCGTGACGACCGCCATCATCGGCATCTCTGTGATGCTGACTGCCATTTTCGTCACCTTTCTCGGCGCGATGCAGAAAAATTCCGAATGGATCAGCCTGAACTCCCCCAGCGAATAAAGCTCTGAGACCGCGGCCGCTCTCGCATCACGGCCCCCTCCTCCTAAAAACATGATGCTTTATATAGATTTCCGAGGCCGGAACCTGCGCGGGCAGCCTTGCCGCGGGGCGGTCCGGACAAAAGAAATACCGGGTAAAGCCGAAAGGGCTTTCCCGGTATTTTTTGCTCTGCTTATTTTCCGAATTGCGCTTTGATTCTGTCACTGGCGTTGATCCGGATTTTTTTCGAAACACTTTCGACGGTGTCTAAAATCAGCTCATCCGTGCAGTCGTCAGCGAAACACAATACGCCGAAGCCTTTGATGCTGATTTTCTTGTCTAAGCTTTTGACGCGCTCCAAAAACGCTTTGTCAAAGCTTGAAAAGCCGATAAACCAAATGTTGTCGTTCAGAATGTTTTTGTCGGCCGCATAATTTTCCAGCAATTTCTGCACCGTACGGTCTTCCCGGCTCAGCAGCTCGTCAACTGCCTGATTGATAAAATCGCTTCTGTTTGTGTAAAAGCCGTTTTCAATCAATAAATCCATTTGGGACAGTTTTTTATCGCTGATGTTGACAGAGACTTTCTCGTAGTTCATCGTATCACCTCCCGAATATGCTCCGAATATACTCCGGTTAGAGCATATTGTCAAGGCTTTATTGATTTTCCATTCTACAGCAAAAAACAAACCAATCTGTTTCATTATACTGCGGTATGAAAAATGTTTGCGGATGAACAACAAAATGCTCACGGGCGCTCTTCGTTCCCCTTCCGCTTAAACCGATTCCAGCCCCATCACATAGTCGGGAAGAATCGGTCGGTAAAAATACTCGATTACGGCTTTTTCCAGGCACTTATAGCGGTAAACGGCATCATTCGGATCAAGAACAACGCCGTGCTCCTTGAAAAAGTCCTGATATCTCTGCCAATAGTCCTCGGGAAAAGCGATTCCGTATCGCTCTGCCGCGGCGCCGGTAAACAGCACCCTTTTCAGCAGCTGCTCAGCGTCTTCCTTCAGCTTTCGGCTGAAATCGTCAAGCGTCATATTCTCGCCTCTCAGATAAATATCCAGACTCGAATGCAGAGACAGAAGCTGTGCCTCCAGCTCATCCGCGTTAAACTTCGCAAGTGCGACGATATCATTTTCAGAAAGATCAAAAGTTGAAACGGATGTGACATAATCAAAGAATTCATTGTGCAGTTCCTGATACATGAACACGATAACCCTATTTCTACTGTTTCTCAAGCAGCCCTCATAGTCATAGGCCGGATCATGCGGTCTGATCTCTATCAGTTTTTCAATCTGAACCAATTCAGCTTCGCCGCGTCCCTTCAGATTCCGATACATCCCGCAATCCGAGGCATCAAATTCAAGGCTGAAGCCTTTTTCTTTTCCCTCCAGCGCAGCATCCAGAAAAGGAATACTGTCATAGC
The DNA here is from genome assembly GCA_045599825.1 of Bianqueaceae bacterium. Lineage (GTDB taxonomy): Bacteria > Bacillota > Clostridia > Lachnospirales > Bianqueaceae > JAZQNF01. Next base: position 3,974 of record JAZRWR010000086.1, read on the forward strand.
CGAGCATAAAAGAAAATTCCTCTTCCAGTACAGTCCTGAACCAGCGGCGGACCCGAATATGAACCGTTACGTAATCTCCTGCTTGAGCAAGATAATGCGCTTTTATTTGAGGCTGGAACAAATAGTATTCGGATAATTCATCCCGGACAGGATCCCACACATCGGCATAGGTCAGTACTTCAACAGACGGTTTAAACGACCGGATACGGCCCCATCCTGCCTTTACCATGCGGCTTTCCGAGGCTCCGGCCAGCGAAAGATAAGCAGTCGGCTCCTTTGAAGACAAAAGGGGGCACTTCCGGCAAGCACAAAGGGAGGACGAAAAAAGCAAAAGAAGAAAGAAAAGGGCAAAGAATTTTTTCTTCATCAGTAAACCATTGCTCCGAAGTTGTAATCAATACACGCGGCTTGTGTATAGTATGTATTATTTGCATCTCCGCCCATTACAATACCAACTACTTTCCCTGATGCAGAAGAGTCCATGATAAAGGCAGGTCCCCCACTATCACCAGCTGCTGCATTATTTGTTGTTTTCAGAAGTCCGTAGAAATAAAACCCCTTAACAAAATATGTACCTACATTTGAGCCTGTAACAGTCGCGCTAGTTAGGTGAGTTTCATTTCCGTCTTTATAGATCGTATTACCGATAGCCGCGGCTCTGTATGTCGCACCCAGGTATATTGATTGCCCCTGCGAATTAGATGAGGAAATCATATTCGTAGGCAAATAAGACGGATTATCAACAGAGAAAAAAGCCACATCCATATCCGTTTGTGTCTGGAACGATCTCCCGCGGACTTCTCCGATTATTTGACTCGGTGAATATGTAGATGAAAAACCAACTTTGCAGCCAAGCTATGAAGCAGCGTGTCCACAAATAACATATCCCGCGCGAGTATCATAATGAGCTCTGTACCCAATACTTGATGAAGATAACATCATAGTGGAATCATACATAAACGCCACAATTTTCCGCCCGCGCAGAGGTTTGCAGAGTAAAAATCAGCAGGCTGATAATCCGGATCCCCTTCATAAATGACGCCTTCGTATTTCCCGATATACTCCTCAAAAAGAGTAATCAGCCTCTCAAAGTCCTCACTTGATTCTTCCGCCTTAAAACTGACAACAATACGGTTCAGGTCCCAGGGAAAGGAGCAGCAAGGATAGGCCTCCATAAAATACAGTTCATCTCCGCTCAGCTCCCCATTCAGCTTTTTCTCATTCATTGCTCCGATGGAACGATTAATTCTGTCCGTGGCAGCATCAAGCTCCTCTTTCGAATATAAAGCCTCAATAAACTGATAAGGACCGGCTTGAAGAACGTCCGCTAACAGGGCGTCATACTCATTGTGATACTCGGTAACCAAAATATATACCGTACCACCTTTCAAATAAACACCCGAAAAATGACGCGTGAAGATATCGTCGTGACAGCTGACATACTCTAAGACATCAGAAGCCGCCAAATCGGCCGGAGAAGGCTCGGATTCCATAGATTCTCTAAGCGGAATAAGCGCAGCTGATGCCTTTTGTTCCAGATACTCCCGCACCTTAGCGCTGGCTGTATCCAGCTTTTCTTCGGACTCAGACTTTGTCCGCAAATTGCCGATGACGAGCAGCGTTATGGCGAATAAACACACACAGGCAGAAACATACAGAGAACCTTTCTTCATGCCAACCTCCTATTATGCTTCAGATTCTGAATGTATTGTACTATACTAAATAGCTTTTGTCAACAAAAGGGCCGCTTGTTTTAGTTGAGTCTGCACAAAAATCAACAGAATAAAACACTTTTCTTCAGCACTTCGCACACAAAGGCATAGGTGCGCGCTACGGAGGACAGGCTCATGCGTTCCTTGGGCGTATGGATGTCGTAGATATCCGGTCCGAAGGAAACCGCGTCCAGACCGGGCATCTTATCGGAAAGCAGGCCGCATTCCACGCCGGCGTGGATCGTCTCGACCGTGGGGGTCTTGCCGAACATTTCGGCATAGGTTTCGACCATCATGTCGCGCAGCGCGGATTCGGGACGGTACTGCCAGGCAGGGTAGGCGCCCTGTGTTTCGAAGCGGCAGCCGAGAGTCGCGCCGAGCAGCTGCAGACGGCGAAGCAGTGCATCCTTGCGGGAATTGACGCTGGAGCGGACGCTGAAGGACAGGGTAGCCGTATCGCCGCTGCACTTGAGAATGCCCAGATTGAGCGAGGTTTCGACCAGGCCGGGAATGAAGCTGTCCATGCTCTGCACACCGTTCGGCAGACAGGTCAGCGCGGTGATCAGGCGGGCCGTACTCAGGTCGTTCAGGCAGGAGGCGGTTTCCATGTTGGTCTTCAGCATCGAGACCGGCGGCTTGAAGAAGGGACGGCGTCCCTGCCCGCCGATGCGGGCCGGCGCCTCACGCACGACGCTCGAGAAGCTTTCTTCTTTTGCCTCAGCCTTGCCGCCGCAGGCAAAAGCGATGTTCAGCTCAGGGTCGATTGCCCGATATTCATTGCGGAAGGTTTCCTCCACTGCGGCGATAGCCTCGCGCAGCTTTTCCGTATCTTCCTCCTGAATCAGAAGCTCAGCCGTACAGCTGCGGGGAATGGCGTTGTCCTTGCCGCCGCCCCCGACGCTGACGATCCTGGCCAGATCGTTGGAAACGAGCACGTCCAGAAGACGCCCCATCATGACGTTGGCGTTCGCGCGTCCGTGGTGGATCTCAACGCCGGAGTGGCCGCCGCGAAGTCCGCCCAGGGCAACGCTTACGAGCTTACCGCTCTTCATTTCACGCTCAAGCGGCAGCTCGAGCGTAAAGCAGGCGCCGCCCGCACAGCCGGCCAGGAAGACGCCCTCGCCCTCCGAATCCATGTTGAGCAAAAGCCGTCCGTTCAGATCGGAGCAGTCCAGGCCCGCAGCGCCGTCCATGCCGACCTCCTCGTCGACGGTGAACACCGCCTCGAGTGCGGGATGCGGCAGGCTGTCGTCAGCCAGGATCGCCAGCGCCATAGCAACGGCGATACCGTCGTCGCCGCCCAGAGTCGTGCCCTCGGCACACAGGAAATCGCCGTCAACGACCAGCTTCAGACCGTCCTTTTCAAAGTCAAAATCAACGCCGTCCTCCTTCTCGCAGACCATGTCCATATGGCCCTGCAGAATGATGCCCGGCGCGTTCTCGTATCCTTCGGAAGCATCCTTCCAGATGATGACGTTGTTCAGCTCATCCTGACGGCTCCGAAGCCCCAGACGGGCCGCCTCCGCCACCAGATAGTCACTGATGGCCTTGGTGTTGTGCGAGCCGTGCGGAATGGCCGACAGCGCCTCAAAATAATCCATTACCAATTGCGGTTCAATACCGTTTAATACTGCCATATCTATCCTCCAAATGAGTGGGATGAAAAAAGCTCCGAGGCACAAGGCACCCCGGAGCCTCCCAAAAGCTTATTTCGTGCCGAACAGACGGTCACCGGCATCACCCAGACCGGGAGTGATGTAACCGTTCTCGTTCAGTTCCTTGTCATAGCCGACGCAGTAAACCTTGATGTCGGGATGCACCGCTTCAACCGCCTTGACACCGGGCTCGGCGCAGACAAGGCACATGACCTTGATGTTGGTGACGCCGACTTCCTTCAGGAAGTTGACTGCCGCGATGATGCTGCCGCCGGTAGCCAGCATGGGCTCGGTGATGATGACCATGCGCTTGTCGATATCCTTAGGCATCTTGAAATAGTACTTAACGGGCTCCAGCGTCTCTTCATTGCGGTAGAGACCGATGTGACCGACCTTGGCGTTCGGAATGACTTCCAGAACACCGTCAACAAAGCCGAGACCGGCGCGCAGAATGGGTACCAGGGCAACCTTTTTACCGGAGACGATATTGGATTTGGTCTTGCAGATGGGCGTTTCTACTTCAACTTCCTCAAGCGGAAAATCACGGGTGATTTCATAGGTCATCAGGATGCCGATTTCACGGGCGAGTGCGCGGAAATCCTTGGAGCTGGTGTTCTTGTCGCGCATAATGGTGAGCTTATGCTGCAGCATCGGATGGTCCAAAACAGTTAAAATTGACATAGTCATTCCTCCTTGAACGGTTCATTCAATTTATAATACATCGCTTTGAAAGCGAGGTCAAGCGAAAAAGAAAGACATTCGCTGCGAAAAGGCATTCGAAGCGAAAAAGAGGGCACTGTCCCTGTCAGACAGTACCCTTCTCATCATTTTCGATTTTTGCGTAAAAATCACGGAATTTCAAAAGATCAGCCGTCGAATAATTGGCGTAGACATCGCCGACGGCCTTGTTGAAGCCGGCCTCATCCATGGAATCGGCCGCGTCCTTGTCGATGGCTGCCTTGAATTTCGCGGAGAAATCGACGGGCATGCGAACCAGGCGGTGCGCCTTCAGGACGTTGTCGCGCGAATCGACCAGGAAGCAGTCAAGCGCGTAGCCGCGGTTGCCGCTCGCGAGCTCAGGCAGAGACTTTTCGCGCGCGGTCAGATGCGTGCTGTAGGGCGCATCAGACCAGGCAAGACGGCCGAAGCGGGACAGGAAAAAGAGGACACCGCGCAGGCGGAGCACCGCCAGCTCGACACGTCCTTCTTTGAATTCCTGAATTTCCTCCTGCGTGGGGCGGTCAAAACGGTAGATCAGCAGATTGGAATACGGCTCCACGGAAAAAGCCGCGCCCTCGGTCCTGACCGGCGGCAGGGGAAAAGGCTTGCCGACTTCAAAGCGCAGGTCGCCCGCGGCACCTACGCGTTCCAGCATTGACTGTTCGCTCATACATTCTCCAGTTCGGATAGTTTCTGCAAAGCCCGCGCCTTGATGACGGCGGTGCAATGCTCCTTCATTAACAGCTCGCCGTAGGGGATGTCCATGACATCGTCGTAGAACTCACTCAGGACGTTCATGACAAAGCGAGCCGTTTTGTCGAGCTTTTTATAATCCACCAGCAGATAGTAGCTGCCCTTTTCTTCGTGGTAGAGGCTGTTCTTGAGGCGGGTGGACGCGGGGATGCGCGCCGCGGCCGCCGTCAGGGACTCAAACCGGTCAAAGATGTAGATCATGGGCCGGGTCAGGCTTTCCGCGCCGGACCCGCCTTTCTGCGTTTCCCCGGAAAGGCCCAGGCGATCCAGCATGTCTTCGAAGGAAGGCAGCTCGTCTGCGGTTTCCTGAGGGGTGTTTGCCTCGGGACGCCCGAGGCCGGGGATGTTGCTGCCGGCCAGCCCGGCGCGCTCGGCGGCGCCGCTGACCTTAGTGACAGTAATCATCAGGGACTCTTCGGACAGCGGAATGGCCTCAATCATGAGGGGCCGGCCGCCGGGCTCAAAACCGAATTCGTCGCGGGCATGGGCCATCATGTCATCGAAGAGCGCTTTTGTTTTTTCAGAGCCGTAAGCAAGGTCTTTCACTTGCAGGCCTTTTTCTGCCAGGTCGGAGGAACCCAGCAGGAAACGAATCTGATTGGGATTAATCTGTTCCGCTTTCATTGGATTCACCTTGTGCGAGGGATGCGCACAGATACGCGTGCGTATCTGCTGCGCAGGGAGAGTGCAGCCCGGCAGCGGAGCTGCAGGTGCTGCAAAGGGAGTTAGGGATGCGCACAGATACGCGTGCGTATCTGCTGCGCAGGGAGAGTGCAGCCTGGCAGCGGAGCTGCAGGTGCTGCAAAGGGAGGTAGGGATGCGCACAGATACGTGTGCGTATCTGCTGCGCAGGGAGAGGGCGGCCATGGGATGGGGACGGATGCGGTTTCCCTTTTCTGCTGCGGGGTTTGGGACTTAGGCCTCTTCTTCGTGGGCGGCCAGGTAGCCGTTGATAGTTTCGACCACGCGGTCGGGATCGAGGCCGTGTACGAAGCAGGCCTCCTCAAGATTTTCGCCCTGAGCGGCGGCGCAGCCGACGCAGTGCATGCCGCAGGCCATCAGAATGGGGGCAACGGCCTTGTCTACCTGGATTAAATCCGCAATTAACATATCTTTATTGACGCTTTTCGCCATAATCGTGATCCTCCTGTGGGGTAAAACATGCCTAATTACTTAGGTTCATTATATTATACTCCGAATTTGTGCTTTTGACAAGTTTTTGCGAAAAAAGCTTTGAAAAAGAAAAACTTGGTCCAAAAGTCTTGCGCCTGACCCGAAAATACTGTAAAATATATATGTATTCGCAGGATAGTTCTTTTTTAACGATGCCTGTCCTATACGTACTTATTTTAGGAGGTGTTGTTTTATGGCTTATGTAATTTCGGATGCTTGCATTTCCTGCGGCGCCTGCGCTGCCGGCTGCCCTGTTGAAGCTATCGCTGAAGGTGACGGTAAGTACGTTATCAATCCCGAAGTATGCATCGAATGCGGCGCTTGCGCAGATAACTGCCCCGTCGGCGCTCCTGCTGCGGAATAAGAAAATTTCCAAAAAGCCCCTGCGCGGGGCTTTTTTTGTACCCTTTCACAAAAAACGAACGGTCGGATCAGGGCGGGAAAGCCGCTTTTGTCCGACCGTTTTGTGTTGAGAATCAGGCAAAATCACTCTTCGGACAGCCCCGGCTCGGAGCCTTCCAGAAATTCGAGAACAAACTCCGCGAAATCGGTCGCGCTGAATTCGCCGCTTTCGTCACGGACGTAGAGGACCAGCAGGCCGGGGAGGTCGTCCGCCTCATCCGGATTGATGCCCAGATAAGTGCGGCCGGCGTTCCACTCGCGCTTCGCGCAGTCGGCTGTCTCCGCGACGATTTTGTGCATCAGGGGCGACTCGTCGATGCGGCGGCCAAGCTCGGGCAGGCGGGAAAGCAGCGCTTCAAAGTCCTCGCCACGCTCGGCCATGGTCATCGCCTCCGAGGCAAGGGGCAGCAGGCCGAAGGCCTCGTCGCTGAAGGAGAGGCGCGCACCGTCGCTGCGGACCGCGGTCAGCTCGCCCAGGAGGGGGCGGCCGGCGATGGCGATCATGTCGGAGAACTGATGGCTTGTCAGCTTGCCGGCAATTTTCCGAACCGGCTCGGGCAGTCCGGAATCCTCGCCGATCTCTGTCAGTGCCGACTCAATGACGGGCTGAAAGGTTTCGAAGGCGGCGGAGCCTGCGGCCGCCAGCGGGCCGTACGCGACCGTGAAGGAGAAAAGCGTCAGGAGCAGGGTGGCCACAAGGGCCAGGCCGGCGTTTGAGCCCTTTTCGATTTTCCGGTTGATGAGGCCGCTCGGGATGCCCATGAGAAGCGCCATCAGCGGGAACAGCAGGAAGAAAACCAGGGGCGCCAGGACAACGCCCGGAAGGCGGCTGAGGATGTCCGCGAAGGTCTTGCTGCCGGCGGCGACATCACGCACGATGACATTATCGATGTCAGAGGCGCTGATCCCGGCGGTATTCGCGATCAGGTTGGCCAGGGGCTTCGCCAGAACGAACGCCAGAACCGCCGCGACGAGCGTAAAGCCCAGGCGCACGAAAGAGCGCTTTCCGCCGCGGATCAGGCTGAAAACCATTTTAAAAAGCAGAATCACGATCAGAATTGCAAACAGGATAATGTCCATTTCGGTCTCCTTCCGGGATGTTCTGTCCGCTCCACTCAGCCAGGAATTCGGACAGAAAATGCTTCATATAGGCTTCGCGGCGTTCTGCCTCCCGACGGCCGGAAGCGGTTGTCATCAGCTCCTTCAGCAAAAAGAGCTTCTCGTAAAAATGATTGACGGTCGTGGAGACGTGCCGGCGATAGGTCTCTCCGTCCATGCCGAGCACGGGCGGCTCGTCCGGATCGTACATGACCCGGCCGCGGCTGCCGCCGTAGGCAAAGGCCCGGGCGATACCGATCGCACCCAGCGCATCCAGCCGGTCCGCATCCTGCACGCACGAGCCCTCCGGTGTCGTCGGCCGCACCGAATCCGTTCCCCGGAAGGAAACC
>JAZRWR010000087.1:0-8807 GCA_045599825.1 Bianqueaceae bacterium
ACAAGGCCCACCGCGACCGCGTCGCCTTCGTCCGGATCTGCTCCGGCACCTTCGAAAAGGGCATGGAGGTCCTGCATGTGCAGGAGGGCAAGACCATCCGCATCACCCAGCCTACCTCGCTCATGGCCTCTGACCGCTCCATTGTAGATGAAGCCTGGGCAGGCGATATCATCAGCATCTTCGATCCGGGCATCTTCTCCATCGGCGATACCATCTGCGACCCGAAGAACCCGGTAAAATACCAGGGCATTCCGACCTTCGCGCCGGAGCATTTCGCTCGCCTGTCCCAGGTGGACACTCTGAAGCGCAAGCAGTTTCTGAAGGGTATTTCGCAGATCGCACAGGAGGGCGCCATTCAGATTTTCCAGGATCCCGGCAAGGGCATGGAGGAGGTTATCGTCGGCGTCGTCGGCGTGCTGCAGCTGGATGTGCTGCTGTACCGGCTGAACCACGAATACAACATCGAGGTGCGCCTCGAAAACCTGCCTTACGAATACATCCGCTGGATCGAGGGCGATAATGTGGATACGTCCTCGCTGGTCATCACCTCCGATACCCGCGTGGTCGAGGATCTGAAGGGCAACAAGCTGCTCCTGTTCGCAAACGAATGGAACATCACCTGGGCCCTCAATCATAACAAGACTTTGAAACTTTCCGATTTTAATAAGAACTAAGGGGAGACGATTATGGAAGAGAATCTGGAAAACATTACGGCTGCTGAGGAAGAGCTTCCCGAAGCCGGTAATTTTATCGAAAGAGAAATCAATAAGGACCTTTCCGAGGGCGTTTACGATCACGTGCAGACCCGCTTCCCGCCCGAGCCCAACGGCTATATGCACATCGGCCACATCAAGGCCATCTGCGTCGACTTCGGCACGGCTGAAAAATACGGCGGCGTTTGCAACCTGCGCTTTGACGACACGAACCCTGCCAAGGAGGACACCGAATACGTCGACTCCATCATGGAAGATATTCAGTGGATGGGCTTTCAGTGGAACAAACTGTTCTACGCCTCCGAGTATTACGATAAGCTGTACGAATTTGCCATTCAGCTTATCAAGAAGGGCGTTGCCTACGTGGACGACCTGACCCCCGAGCAGATGAAGGAATACCGCGGCACGCTGACCGAGCCCGGCAAGAACAGTCCCTGGCGCGACCGCAGCATTGAGGAGAACCTCGATCTCTTTGAGCGCATGCACAAGGGCGAGTTCAAGGAAGGCGAGCATATTCTGCGCGCCAAGATCGACATGGCCTCTCCCAACATGAATATGCGCGACCCGGCCATGTACCGCATCGCCTACATTCCGCATCACCGCACCGGCACCAAGTGGTGCATCTACCCTATGTATGACTTCGCCCATCCGCTGTCCGACGCGCTGGAGGGCGTTACCCACTCGCTTTGCAGCTTTGAATTTGAGGATCACCGGCCGCTGTACAACTGGTTCATCGAGCAGGTCGGCTGCTTCCCGAATCCGCCCCGTCAGATCGAGTTCTCCCGCATGGAGCTGACCAATGTGGTTACCAGCAAGCGCAAGCTGCGCGCACTGGTCGAAAACGGAACCGTGGCCGGCTGGGACGATCCCCGCATGCCCACGCTGGCGGGTCTTCGCAAGCGCGGCTATACGCCTGATTCCATCAAGAATTTCATTTCCACCACGGGCGTGTCGAAGTCCCGCGGCGCCACCATCGACTATCAGTATCTGGAATACTGCATCCGTGAGGACCTTAAGCTCAAGAACAAGCGCCTCATGGCCGTTCTGGATCCGGTCAAGCTGGTTCTGACGAACTACCCCGAGGGCCGCGTCGAATACTTCGAAATCGAAAACAACCCCGAGAATCCCGAGCTGGGCCGCCGCAAGCTGCCCTTCGAGCGCGAGCTTTTCATCGAACGTGACGATTTCATGGAAGAGCCCGAAAAAAAATTCTTCCGTCTGGCGCCCGGCCGTGAGGTCCGTTTGATGGGTGCCTACTTTGTCACCTGCAACGAGGTCATCAAGGACGAGAGCGGCAAGGTAACGGAGATCCACTGCACCTACGATCCCGAAACCCGCGGCGGCAACGCTCCGGACGGCCGCAAGGTCAAGGGCACCATCCACTGGGTAAGCGCCAATCTGGGCGTCTGCGCCACTGTCCGCCTCTACGATCATCTCTTTGTCTATGACGAAGCTATCGGCGATTACGTACCAAACCCCGACTCCGTCACGGTGCTCGAGGAGGCCTATATCGAGCCTTCCATCAAGGGTGAGCCTCTCGGCAGCCGCTTCCAGTTCGTCCGCAACGGCTATTTCATTACCGATCCCAAGGATTCCACCGAAAAGAAGCTGGTCATCAACCGCACCGTTTCACTGAAATCCTCGTACAAACCCGAAAACGCATAAAGGCATGGAACGTAAGGATTTTCTGCCGACCCAGGCCTCTGACATCTCCGGACAGTTGGATTTTATTCTTGTGTCCGGAGATGCTTATGTAGACCACCCCTCGTTTGCGCCGGCCCTGATCGGACGGCTTCTGGAGAGCGCCGGCTATTCGGTCGGAATTATTGCTCAGCCCGATTTTCACACGAAGGACGATTTTGCCCGTCTGGGCCGTCCGCGTCTGGCCTTCGTGGCGTCCTCCGGCAACATGGACAGCATGGTGTGCAATTACACCTCGTCCCGGAAGAAGCGCAATCAGGATTATTTTTCACCGAAGCTTACGGCCGGGCTCCGTCCCGACCGGGCAAGCATCGTCTACAGCAACCGCATCCGCGAAGCTTTTCCGGGTGTTCCGCTGATCATCGCGGGCATCGAGGCGAGTCTTCGGCGCTTTGCGCACTACGATTATTGGGACGATAAGGTCCGCCGCTCGCTTCTGATCGACACCGGCGCCGATATGCTGGTTTACGGGATGGCCGAGCATGCGCTGCTTGAGATCGCGCAGCGGCTAAGCGGAGGAGAGCGCATCACCGAGATTTCCGGCATCCCCGGAACGGCCTACGTGCGCAGCGAAGCGCCGGAGGGATATACGCTTATCCCCTCATTTGAAGAGGTTTCGAACGATAAAAAGTGCTACGCGTCCTGCTTCGGGACCGAATACCGCGAGGCCGACCCGGTCCGCGGCAAGAGCCTGGTACAGCCTCACCGCGAAAAATACGTGGTGGTCGAAAAGCCCTCCATGCCGCTTTCCCGCGAAGAACTGGATGCCCTTTACGAGCTGCCCTTTACGCGCGCCGCGCACCCGGATTATGACGAGCAGGGCGGCATCCCGGCGCTCGAGGAGGTCAAGTTTTCTCTGAGCGCGAACCGGGGCTGCTTCGGGGAATGCGCATTTTGCGCGCTGGCCTTTCATCAGGGGCGCATCGTCCAGTCGCGCTCGAAGGAGTCGCTCGTGCGGGAGGCGGAGGCCCTGACCCATCTTCCGGACTTTAAGGGTTATATCCACGATGTCGGCGGTCCGACTGCCAATTTCATGCGTCCCGCCTGCGATGCGCAGCTGAAGCGCGGGACCTGTCCCAATAAGCGCTGCCTTTCGCCGACGCCCTGCCGGAACCTGGTAGTGGACCATACGGAATACGTGGAGGTTCTGAAAGCGCTGCGCGGGATCCCGGGCGTGAAAAAGGTTTTCGTGCGCTCCGGTGTTCGCTTTGACTATGCTGCGCTCGATCCGGATCCCGCCTTTATGGAGGAGCTTTGCCGCTATCATATCAGCGGTCAGCTGCGTGTGGCCCCCGAGCATGTATCGCATGAGGTGCTTCGCCTGATGGGCAAGCCTGACTGCAGTATGTTCGGCGAGTTTGAAAAGTGTTTTGACGAGGCCAATGCGCAGGCTGGACAAAAGGGACATCAGTTTCTGGTATCGTATTACATGTCCTCCCATCCCGGCAGCGGTCTGAAGGAAGCCGTCGAGCTGGCCGAATATATGCGTGACCATCATATCGCGCCTGACCAGGTCCAGGACTTCTATCCGACCCCCGGCACCCGCGCGACCTGCATGTTCTACAGCGGATACGATCCGATCACGATGGAGCGTGTCTACGTTCCGAAGAGCTACGAGGAAAAGGCTATGCAGCGGGCGCTTCTGCAATACCGTAATCCCGCCAACTACCGGCTGGTCAAAAAGGCGCTTCAGCGCACCGGCCGCGAGGATCTGATCGGCTATGGCCCGAAATGTCTGATCCGGCCCACAGCGCCGGAGGGGACCAAAGGCCCGAAAGCCGCCGGTACACAAAAGAAGACAAATCAAAAGCCTCGGCGCGGTTAACGCGCTGAGGCTTTCATTGTCAGGGTAATATTTTTTTTGTGGAGCTTATTTCTTCAGATATGCTTTGTATTCCTGCATCTGTTTTGCGTATTCGGCTTGCTGTTTTTTATACCATTTCATATACAGGGTCAATGCGCATACGCCCGCTGCGATCAGGAAAAAGAGGCAGACGATGGCCGCCGTCTGACCGAAAAAGAATTCCGAGAAATTGATGAGAAGAAGCGGCAGCAGCAGGGCGGCAAAAGCATAGACATACGGAGGAAATTTCTTCGTCTTGACACCGTTATAGATCATTAGAAGGGCAAAGATCACGAAAAGCGTAATCACCAGCGAGGTCAGAAACTGTGCCAGAAGAACGGGGAAGAAACCGGATTGCATCTGCGTGACATAATTCATTAGCGTCTCCAGACTCAGGGCTTCAGAGCTGAGCGATTCAAGCGTTCCCTTGTTGTACGCGATCGCCACACGGGCATAGCTGGAGAAGGAGGTGGCGGAGCCCATCGTCGAGAAGATGCGGTAGGCAAGACCCATCGCCATCAGATCGTATATTCTGAAGTTCCCTTTTAACAGAACCTTCAGGGCGAACCAGAAAACAAAGAGCTGCGACAGTGCGGTCAAAACGGAGTAGATGAGCAGGAAGGCACCGTGACGTTCAATCTCCCAGTAGGTTTCCAGGTCAGTCGTGACACCACCTGCGCCGATGCCCGCTATCAGGCTCCATAGAAGCGGCGCCAGGATGTACTCGGCAAGTACATAGGCGAGGAGGCCGAAGAGCGCGAATTTGATGATTTTGACCTGACGCTTGAAATAGAGGAGGGTCAGACCGGCCAGCAGCACGCTGATCAGCAGAAAAGCAAACAGATAGAGAAAGACGGGAACGGAAATCGGAATCATACAGTATTCATCCTTTTATGCGTGAAATATCTAGGGTTTATTTAATATACCAAAAAAAGAAGCATCTTACAATGCAAATTCCGATAAAAGGCTTTCCAAATCTTTTTTTCTATGCTATATTAGCGTATGCTTTTGGAAAAAAAGAATGGGGGATTTCAAAGTATGGCTTTTTCCACTACGGTTGATTTTGAACACCGCCGTCACCGTCAGGTGGCCTCTGTCGGCCTCATTGCCATGGACAGCGCCAAGGAGCTTGGCGAAAAAGTGGACAATCATCTTCGCAGTTTTTACCAGGAGAAAGAACCTCGTCCCGATGAGCAGCACGGTGATTCCAGCTTTCTGCTGGAGTGCTCCTGTCCGCGCTTTCAGAGCGGAGACGGAAAAGGCATGATCAATCAGAGTGTCCGCGGTCTCGACCTGTATATTTTAGCTGATGTCGGAAATTACAATTGCAAATACAAGATGTTCGGCCATGAAAACAGCATGTCTCCGGACGATCATTTCGCGGATATCAAGCGAATCATCGAATCCGTCGGCGGAAAGGCCTACCGCATCACGGTCATCATGCCCATCCTGTACGGGTCCCGCCAGCATCGTCGCTCCTACCGCGAATCGCTTGACTGCGCGACCTCGCTTCAGGAGCTGGAACGCATGGGCGTTTCTTCCATTCTGACCTTTGACGCGCACGACCCCCGTGTGGTCAATGCGGTCCCGCTGATGAGCTTTGACAACGCCATGCCCTATTATCAGGTGCTGAAGGCACTGTTCCATCGCTTCCCGGATTTAAAAATCGACAAGGAGTCCTTCATGGTGGTATCGCCGGATGAGGGCGCCATCAACCGCAACGTCTATTTTGCCTCCACGCTCGGCATTGACATGGGCATGTACTACAAGCGCCGCGATTATTCCCAGATCATTAACGGCCGCAACCCCATTGTGGCGCATGAGTTCCTGGGCCGGGACGTAGAAGGCAAGAACATCCTCATCTGCGATGACATGATCGCCTCCGGCGACTCCATGCTGGATATCGCCTACGATCTGAAGCGCAGAGGCGCGAATAAAATCTTCTGCAACGCGACATACGGCCTCTTTACCGAGGGTGTGGACCGCTTCCAGAAGGCCTATGATGACGGGATCCTGGGCGGCGTACTGACCACGAACCTGACCTATCGCCGGCCTGAGCTTCTGGCGGCCCCCTGGTATATCGAGGTCGACTGTTCCAAGTACGTAGCCTACTTTATCGCTTCTCTTAACCACAATATGTCCGTCACTTCCGTGCTGGATCCTTATACCAAAATCCAAAAGCTTCTGGATAGCCACCGTGCGAACCAGGCTTCTCAAATGGAACTGTAACATGAGGCGCTCCTTTGCGGAATCCCTGTAGAGGAGCGCTTTCCATACAAATTTACGGAGGAATAAGATGAAAATGAAAGCAAAACGTCTATTATGCCTTGTGTTGGCTCTGTCCATGACCTTCCTGACCTTCGGCTGCACGAAGCCCGGGGAAGAATCTCAGGTCGAGTCTCAGGAAGAATCCAAGGAGTCGGTGGTTCACTTCCTGCATACCTATGAAAAGGTCGACAGCGTGCCCTCAACCTGCTCGGTTGCCGGCTACGATGTCATGGAGTGCACCGTCTGCGGCGCCCGCAAGGAGGAGCCTCTGCCCCTGGCGGCGCATAATCCTGTTGCGTCCGATCCCGACGACTACATCACCTTTGTTCCCTGTGCGGATTGCGGTAAGCTGGTGCTGCGCGATTCCGAGCACCTGTACGATGACGAATTCGTCTACAATCTGACCGATGAGAAGATCGCCGAGGACAAGACCGTTTACGATGCCCTGATGCAGGCCATCGCCGATGCGGACCGCTACGATCCGAAGTATTCCTTCGTCAAGGACTCCGATCAGTACAAGAAGAACAAGGATTTCGAGCACAATTATTACGATCCCTTCTACGATACCGTTGAATATGCGATCGAGCAGTATCAGTATTCCTACGTCTTCTATTGCGTAAACGATAACGAAGAATGGAAGGAATGCTACGACAAGGCCTCCGATTACTACAACGATATGCTGGAGCTCTATTATACCGTATTCCGTCCCGTTCACGAGACCGAATACCGCGACTATTTCTTCAGCGAAGAGGACGGCTGGACGCCCGAGGATATCGAAAATGCGCTGACCATGTCAGACCTGTATTCCGACGGCCGCGCTTCTGAGCTGCGTTCTCTGGCTGACGACTATCTGATGGAGTTCCGTGACCTGAAGGATCCTGCGCAGAGCTCCAAGGTTCCCACTATCTTCACCAAGTTCGTGGAGTGCAACACGGAGCTGGCTCAGCTCTTCGGCTACGACGATTACATGGATTACGCCTATGACAGCGTTTACACCCGTGATTATACCGTTGAGGATGTCGCCAAAATGCGCGAGTACGTCAAGACCTATCTGGGCGGCGATACCATCCTCAACCTGTACAAAAAGTACGCGGCATGCGGGGATGACTATTACTACGCCGACATTCTGGGTGATTCCGCCGAAAAATCCATCTTCGACAATCAGGACGCTATCAATCTGGTCGATTCCTTCTTCAAGACCATGAAGTCCGATGCATATAAGAAGCCCATCGACTTCCATTCGACCTTCAACGAGCTGCTTCGCGGCGGAAATTACTACCGCGGCGCCTCCGATCACGCCTTCTCCTACTATCTGTCCACCAAGGACAACACCATCCTGTACTTCGGTCCCGGATACTACTCCAGCGCCTTCACCTTTGTTCATGAGTTCGGTCACTATACCAACAACATTTACAACAAGGGTGCCGACATCTCGATGGACCTGGATGAAACTCAGTCTCAGGGCAACGAAATGCTCTTCCTGGCCTACATCCGCAGCTTCCTGGAAGAGAAGGGCGAGTCCGATTCCTTCCTGGCTATCAAGTATACGCAGCTTCTTAATGCACTGCAGACCATCCTTCTGTCCACTGCGGTCGATGAATTCGAAGAAATCGTTTATACCCTTGAGTACAAGGGCGACGACGAAACCATCAAGGGCATTCTGTCCGACGGCGTTATTTCCTCCCGTGAATATGACACGCTCTTCCAGCGCGTTTCCGAGCCTTACGGTCTGAACAACCTCTACAATCCCATTTACTGGCGTTATGTAGTCATCGAGGCTCCCGGCTACTACATTTCCTATGCGATGTCCATGATCCCCGTTCTGACGCTCTTTATCAAGTCTCAGAACGAAGGCTTCGAGGCCGCTCAGGAGGCCTACTTCAAGCTGTTCACCTTCACGGATGTAGAGGGAATGGCGCACGAGGATGTGAACGGTGAACTGGTGGTTGACGCGACGACGGCCGAGGTGCTGCACTACGCCGGTCTGTCCACTCCCTTTGAGGAGGAAACCTACAAGGCCCTTTCTACCCTGATTAACGGAAAGACCAAATAATTTTCAGAATCTGAAAATAATTTTCGAAATCTAAAAATATGTTCATTTGTAAATGATGTGAGACCAAAAACTCAAAGAAAAAAAGACACTGTGTTAGAATGAATCAGAGCCCAATCTCTCCGGCTTCACTCCAAGTTTCTTTTGCCTTTGATTGGGAGACTCCCATCCCAAAGCTGCCATCGGAATGTTGTTGGAACGGTACAGATACCTTCGCAACTGAACCTGGAGA
>JAZRWR010000088.1:0-4717 GCA_045599825.1 Bianqueaceae bacterium
TCCCTAACTCCCTCCCTCCCCGAGAAAGGATCTCTATGTTTACACGCAAACTCCGCCAATACTACCGCGACACCTTCACCGAGGTGCTGCAGACCACCTTCAACCCGAACGGTCCCGGCTCCATCCGCATCCACCTGATCCCGCCCAGGGCCGACGAAAAAACCCAGTCCAGCCTCATCATGGTCAACGGCCGTGACATCCTGCCCTGCAACGAATACTGGACCGTCATGCTGGCCGAATTCATCAAGGAGCTCAACCCCTATGACGGCCGGCCCATCACCGACGAAATGCTGGACAGCATCTACGAACGCGCCTATGCCGGCGCGAAGGCTGTCATCCCCATCCTCTCCCGAAAGCGCTTCGAGGACAACATCCGCCGGATGGTCCGCACCTTCAAGCAGCTCTCCGTAGGGGAGGTCCCCGACGAGGACATCCAGTGGGTCACCATCGGCGAATACGCGGACTACATGCGCGCGCCGCACCGCATGGATATAATGGTCTCCGGCATGGTCAAGGACGGCCACTGGCACTGCAACCAGAAGTGCGTGCACTGCTACGCGGCCGGTCAGGACTACGCCGAGGAAAAGGAGCTCACCACGGAAGAATGGAAGCGCGCGCTCGATAAATGCCGCGAGGCCGGCATTCCGCAGATTACCTTTACCGGCGGCGAGCCGACCATGCGCGAGGACCTGTGCGAGCTCATCGCTTACGCCCGCTGGTTCGTATCGCGTCTGAACACAAACGGCATCAAGCTGACCCCCGAATACTGCGAGGCGCTGCGCAAGGCGGAGCTTGACGGGCTGCAGATCACCTTCTACAGCCACGACGAAAGCACGCACAACGCGCTGGTCGGCGCGAAGCAGTATCAGAGCACCCTCGCCGGCATCCGAAACGCGCTGGCCGCGGGCCTGAACCCCAGCATCAACACCCCGCTGTGCACGCTGAACAAGGACTATGTGAAAACGCTTGAGTTTCTGCACGGGCTGGGCGTCACCTACGTCACCTGCTCCAGCATCATCGTTACGGGCAACGCCGAAACCGAGGCCTCAAAGGGCCTGCAGCTGTCCGTCGCGGAGCTCAAGCAGATCCTGAAGGATGCCGTCGACTACGCCTTCACCAACGGCATGGAGATCAATTTCACCTCGCCCGGCTGGCTGGAGAACAGCTTCTTCGCAGAGCTTTCGATCCCGGCGCCCAGCTGCGGCGCCTGTCTCTCCAACATGGCTATCACGCCCGGCGGCAATGTCGTTCCCTGCCAGAGCTGGCTTTCCGACAATGCGCTCGGCAGCATCCTGACCGACGATTGGGACAGCATCTGGAACAACGACTTCTGCCGGAAGCGCCGCGACTACTCGGCCCTGATGCTCGGCCGCTGCCCCTTACGCAAAGGAAGAGGAGGTATCTGAGATGAAGCTTTGCAAACGTATCCTCTGCGCGCTCGCCTGCGCGCTGCTGCTCCTTCCGTCCCTGAGCGCCGTCCGCGCGGACAACTACATCGACGAGATCACGAACTACGAGATCACGGTCGACGTCAACGAGGACGCCACGCTGAACCTGTACTACCACATCGAGTGGCTGATCCTGGACGATGAGGAGGGCCCGCTGATCTGGGCCGAGATCGGCATCCCGAACTCCCACTTCATCGAATACAAGGCCCTCAGCAGCAACATCAGCAAAATCTACTATAAGTCCTCCGGCGGCGTGCTGCACATGGACTTCAACCACGACTACTACGAGGGCGAGACCGCCGTCATCGAATTCATGGTCGTCCAGGATTACATGTACGCCTTCTATGAGGGCAACGACTTCGCCGTCTACGAGTTTACGCCCGCCTGGTTCGACTACGCCAACGTCGACCGCCTGCTCGTCCGCTGGAACAGCGAAAAGGTCGACAGCTATTCGCCCGCGGCGCAGACCGTCGACGGCTACCTCTGCTTCGAGACCTCTCTGAGGGGCGGCGAACGCTACAAGCTGCACGTGAACTATCCGGCCGACGCCTACGGCTTCGATCCGAACCGCGGCTACCCGGAAGAAAGCGGCGGCGGGGACGACGTGCCCCTGGGTTGGCTCTACACCCTGCTCGGCGCCGGCTTCTTCCTGATTCTGCTCGGCGGACTGGCCGTGCTCTGCCTGCTCCCGTTCATCGCCATCATCAAATCCATCAAGGACGGCTTCCGCACGAAGACGAAAACAACGGTCAAACGCACGCTGATCGAATACTACCCGAACTGCCCCAACTGCGCGGCGCCCCGTCCGGAGAACGCGACCGTCTGCGAATACTGCGGCACGAACTTCATCAAGAGCGAGGAAATCATCGAAGAAAACGAGCATCCCGAATACAACAAGTACCGGACCGACGGCGAGTACGCGACCTCCATGCCCAACACCTATGTAAACGTCCACGTCACGACGCGCCGGGTCGTGGAGCGCATCCCCTACTCCGAACGTCCCCACTCCTCCTGTGTCAGCTCGTCCTGCGCCAGCTCCTCCTGCGCCTCGTCCTGCGCCTGTGCTTCCTCCTGCGCCTGCGCCTGCGCCTCCAGCGGCGGCGGCCGCGCCGGCTGCTCCGTCAAGGACTTCTACAACAGCGGACTCACAGTTGAACAAATCGAAAAAAGGAATAAAAAATAAAAGAAAGGTCCTCCGCCCGGAGGACCTTTCCTATTCTGCGCGGAATGCTTTAGGCAAAGCGTCAGACTCTTTTATTCCTTTTTTCGGGAGGTATACTCCAACAGCCCCCTGCAGCCCTCCTCGATCTGCGCAAAAACCGCCTCATAATCACCGTACGGCCAGGGATCCTCGACCGGCCTGACCGGCCCGGCCGCAAACTCACCCAAAAGACGGACCTTGCCCTCAGGGTCCCCGCCGAAGCGCCGGAGAAGATTGGCGGTGTTCGCGTAATCCATACCGACAATGAGGTCGAAGCTCCCGTACTCCTCAGCCTGCACACGCCTCGCACGATGTCCGAAGCAGCGGATTCCGTGAGCCGCCAAAGTCGTCCGGGCCGGTCCCCAGACCGGATTGCCCAGTTCTTCCTCGCTGGTCCCGGCGGACTCGATATGATACGCCTCCGAGGCTCCGGCCTCCTCAACCAACCGCTTCATGATATATTCCGCCATCGGGCTGCGGCAGATATTGCCGTGGCAAACAAACAGTATTTTTATCATAGTTCAAAATGTCGGAAAACAGGCAGTTCCCTGATGAAACCGCAACTTATTAAAGGTTTTCGAATTCTCCGCTTCAACATAATCTAACATAACCAAATAACTCCTCAAGCTCCATTCAAAATAGATATAATCTGATTATTTTGATTTTCTTCAGCATATGCCACTGCGTTTTTCCCATACATATCTTTTGTATCAGCGGAACAAATTTACATCGCTGCCGGCAACAATGAGTATATCCGCGCTGATAAACCTTCCCGTCTCCGGATCGTAGTATCGGCTGTTCAGATAGTACAGCCCGCTTTCGGCTGAACTTCGTTATATACCCGGCAGCTGGAAGGCGTGAAAGAGGCTCTTTTCTCAGTTGCCCGAGAGCTCCAACGGGGTGTCAGGGGCCGAAGCCCCTGACAAGCAGAATCGTGCCGTCATGATTCGTTGCTTGCGGAATTGGGAACGCAAGCAACGTATTTTGTGTACAAAAAACCTGATGCCTGCCGACTGACGGAATCAGTACGGCAAGCATCGCCTTGGTGTCCACACAAAGGCACTTGTTGGAATAGTCCCAAGCCCATAATCTGTTAAGTGAGAATAATCGCTTCTCTCTTCAATGCTAATAACAAATTCTTTCCCCCTGGGATGTGACGCAGATACATCCTCTTGCACCTCATTTCCACTTACAGGGGTTTGTGCTTGTTTTATTCAAAGACGATTTCGCCTCTCTTGTTACAAACGACCAATTGATTAGTACCATAGTAGTCAAATAATCTATAGTATTCATATCCATCTATAGAGCAGTCTATCTTAATTTCAATCACCATGTCATTGGATAGTCTAATTTCGAGATCTCCACAATCATGTAATTCGGTCTGCAATACGATTGCGCCACAAGACTTCTGCTGAACATTATCCATATTATAATAAACAATAGATTCTTTAGTGCTTGCACTCGAATCTAATATGTGATAATCCGTATCAACAAATTCATCCGAACTAACTAACAATAACCGATTATTCATCAATACTCTTAAAAAGCAAAACACATGTAAAGAAAAGAACGCTTTTTCTTTTTCGAAATTAAAAACAAACATATTGTCAGGCGAAAGTATGCCTGCCGTTGGTTGAAACAAGACATTGGTCAATTTTAAACCTAAAAGACTTTTTAAAAGATCATTTTTCATATTTACCTCAAATTCGGATATAGTTTTTCTATTAGTTTCCGTATTCCATCTTCAGCAAATCCCTTTTTTGTTATCTTGTGATGAATTCTGTCTCTTTGTGTTTTGTTTAAATCATATTCATCACAAATTCGATTAAATTCTTTATTCTGAGTCGAATTTGATCTTGTGTCTTTGGGCTTATATCTTGATGCGTTCTCAGAGAACACTATGCCCACACCAATCGCTACAGCACCTGCAACGATTTTTGTACCGGCAATAGTAACTGTAGCAGTTCCGCCCACAAGCACTGCGCTTCCTGTTGTGGTCAACGCAACCTGCAGCGTAGGCAGCGTAAGCGAAAGCGTGGAACTCCCAACGCCTCCGGTGATTCCACCC
>JAZRWR010000089.1:0-2180 GCA_045599825.1 Bianqueaceae bacterium
CCGCTGGCCTCCGTGAACGGAGCCTTCAACGCGGTCTTTCTGAAGGGCGACCCCGTGGGCGAGATCATGCTTTACGGTCAGGGCGCCGGGGCGGATCCGACCGCCAGCTCCGTCGTAGGCGACATGATGGAGGTCTGCCGCCGCGCGTCGTCCGCCGATTCGCATGACGCGGCCTTCCCGGCCTGCAAGGCCCTCGCGGACATCGCCGACACCGAAAACATCTACTACGTGCGCCTGCTCGTGGCCGATAAGCCGCGCGTCCTGGCGGGCGTAGCGGGCGCCTTCGGCGATTTCGGCGTCAGCATCGCCTCCCTGGTGCAGGAGCCCCGCGAGGACGGCACCGCCGAGCTGATGCTTCTGACGCACCGCGCGAAGGAGTCCGATCTGCGCGCCGCAGAGTCCAAGCTGGTGCTGCAGAATTACGTACGTGACATCCATACGCTCATCTGTCTGGAGGATAAGTCATGAAGGTTTGTGTGAAGGTACCGGCCTCCACGGCCAATCTGGGCGCCGGCGTCGACATGCTGGGCCTGGCGCTTCAGCTGTATCTGGAGGCCTCATTTGAAAGTGCCGACGCAGCGGAAACCGTCTGCGGCCGCGGCTTCGGCGCGCCCATCCCGGACGAAGACAACTACGTGCTTCGGGCCGCGAAGGCGCTCTTTTCCCGGGCCGGCCTGCCCTTCCCCGTCCTGAAAATCACGATCGATACCGATATCCCCTTCGCCCGCGGACTGGGCAGCTCCAGCGCCGCGCTGGTGGCGGGCCTGTGGGGCGCTAACGCCTTTCTGCCCGCACCCTTCCCGGACGAGGTCCTGCTGGCGATGGCGGCCGGGCTGGAGGGCCACCCCGACAACGTCACGCCCGCCGCGCTGGGCGGCTTCACGATGGCCATGAGTGCGCAGGGAGAGCTCCTCACGAAGCGCTTCCCCGCGCCGAAGCTGCGCTTTGTCGCCGCTATTCCGGACTACCGCCTCTCCACTGAAAAGGCCCGTGCCGTCCTGCCCGAAAGCGTCCCGCTGCGCGAGGCCGTCGCCCAGCTGCAGCGCGCGTCCTTCCTGATCCGGGCCTTCACAGAGCAGCGCTACGACCATCTGAAGGCCCTCACCCGGGACGAGCTCTTCACCCCCGCGCGCGCCGCGCTGATGCCGGGCTCCGCCGAGGCCCGCCTGGCCGCTCAGAACGCCGGCGCCCTGGCCGCCTGGGTATCCGGCGCCGGGCCGACCGTTCTGGCCCCGGCCGACGAAGATTTCGAGGACATCGCCTACGCCATGCACAGCGCCTACCGCGCCTTAGGCATCGAGGCCCGCTGCCTCGTCCTCGACCCCGACGAAAACGGCGTCCGCGTGAGCGTGGACGGAAAGGAGATCCGATGAAATACCGAAGCACCCGCTCCGACGGCGAACGCATATCCGCCGCTCAGGCCATCATCCGAGGCCTCGCGCCCGACGGCGGCCTGTACCTGCCCGAAGCCATCCCCGTCTTCACCGCGGACGAGCTCGCCCTCCTGCCCTGCCTGAGCTACCGCCAGACCGCCTACCTCGTCCTCGGCAAATATCTCGACTTCACACCCGCGGAAATCCGCCGGGCCGTCAACGAGGCCTACGCCGGCTTCGACACCCCCGAGGCCGTCGCCCTCACGCCCGTCCGCGAGGGGCTTTACAGCCTCGAGCTCTGGCACGGTCCCACCTGCGCCTTCAAGGACATGGCCCTGCAGCTCCTCCCGCGCCTCCTCGCCCTGAGCATGCGCTATGAGGGCTTCACCCTGAAAACACACATCCTCACCGCCACCTCCGGCGATACCGGAAAGGCCGCGCTCGAGGGCTTCCGCGATGTCCCCGGCACCCGCATCACCGTCTTCTACCCCGAGGACGGCGTCAGCCCCATCCAGAAGGCCCAGATGGTGCGCGCCGAAGGCGAAAACGTCAACGTCATCGCCGTCAAGGGCAACTTTGACGACGCGCAGAACGCCGTCAAGGAAATCTTCTCCGACCGCGAACTGGCCGAGCGTCTGGCCGAGCGCGGCGAAGCCTTAAGCTCCGCCAACTCCATCAACTGGGGGCGCCTCCTCCCGCAGATCGTCTACTACGTCTACGCCGCCGCCCGCCTCGGCATCAGCCTCCCCGGGGACGACGAGGACAGCGATGAGCCCCGCATCACCCCCGTCAGCTTCAGCGTCCCCA
>JAZRWR010000090.1:0-6139 GCA_045599825.1 Bianqueaceae bacterium
CAATGGTCGTTTCCTCCGTTGCCAGTCAGTTTTTCCGCGGAAGCAAGCAAGCGTTCGCAATAATTCTCGAACTGTTTCTGCTCTTCCAAGGACAGGCAAGTCATAATATCCCGAAGCCAGTTATTGTGAATATCGACAAGCTCCGCCACCTTTTCCCGCCCGACAGCGGTAAGCGACAGCCGCTTGATGCGTTTATCGGCTTCATCCTGCACCCGCGTCACGCAGGATTTGTTTTCAAGCGACAAAAGCGCTTTCCCGACGGTGGTTTTGTCGGCTTTCAGCGCAACCGAAACATCATCCTGCGAGCAGTTTTCGTGAGAATAGATGTAGGAACAGATCATACATTCCGTATCGCTTAAATCCTGCCTGCGAATTTTCTCGTGGCTGAACTCTTTACTGCAGCGGAACAAGAGGTTAAAAATCTGGTAATCCATTGTCGCCCTCCTGAATAGTAGAATATTCTACTATTATAACACAAAACCCTCAAAAAGCAAGCGGGAACAACTCCGGCTCCGCCGGTTTTCTCTCACGGGAGTTCTCCGTGCCTCCCGGCCAGGCAAAAGGAAAAGCGGCAGGATTCTCCCCTGCCGCTTTCTTTCGTCCTTCTTAAAGCTCAGCGATCGCTTCGCACTCCACCAAAGCGCCCTTCGGAAGCGCGGCGACCTGCACGCAGGAGCGCGCCGGGAAGGGGTCACGGAAGTATTTCGCGTAAATACCGTTCACAACGGCAAAATCGTTCATGTCGACCAGAAAGACGGTGGTCTTGACACACTTCCCAAGACCCGAGCCCGCGGCCTCGAGCACCGCCTGAAGATTCATAAAAGCCTGCTCGCACTGCGCCTCCAGGCCCTCCCGAAGCACGCCGCTCACAGGATCAAGGCCAAGCTGGCCGGAGCAGAAGACCAGACCGTTTGCAATCTGCGCCTGCGAATAAGGACCGACAGCAGCCGGCGCGTTTGAAGAAGATACAGTTTTCATAAAAGTTCCTCCGTTTGGATTATTTGTACCCGGCTCCCGTTTTTTGAAGAGCGGGCTTTGTTTTTCGAAAGCGATTCTGGGGTCGCTGTCCTGCGGCACAAAAATAACGCCGCGCCGCGAAAAGCCGAGCTTATCGAGCAGCCCCTGCATCACCAGATTGTCCGGGTGGGTGTCGATCCGCAGATGCCCGCACTGCTCAAAGGCCCAGTTCAGGCAGAAGGTTCCGATGCCCTTCTCGGATCCGTCCCCGGCAATCCGGTGGACCACCCCGTAAGGCTCCTGCGACGCCCAGCAGCCGGGAAGCCCCCGGCGCTCATCCCCGCGGATATCCGCGTAGCCGGGCTCCGCCTCGGGACCGAAATCCATGAAGAAGGTCCCGATAACGCGGTCCGCCGCGTTCAAGCAGACATAGCTTTTCCCGGCCTCGATGTCCCCCACCAGAAGCTCGCGCGGCGGCCAATGATTGTGCCCCCATTGATGAGGGTTCCCGTGCGCGGCCATAAAGCCGCGGGCATATTCGTAAATCTCCTCCATGCGGGGAAGGTCCGATAAACTGCTTTTCCGAATCAGCATGCTTTCCCGTCCTTTCATTCCGGAAGCTCGATGGCCGGATAGCGAAGCGGCCCGCACTTGCCTTCGCGGAAGGAAAGACCGCAGGCGCGAAGCTGATCCAGGAAGGCCCTGTAGTAAACATCGCCGGAAAAGCCCTGCAGAAAGGTAAGGTGGAAGGCACCGCCCACCGAGGCGACCTCGACGAACAGGCTGCGGTAGGTGGAGCCGTCGGTATAATTGTAGATCGACTCGACGTAGGGCTCAATGCAGCCGAGGTCCATGCGGCCGACATAGCTGACGGAAAAGCTGTTGGCTGTGGCATCATCAAGGGCACGGGCGCCCAGAATACGGCGGCGCTCCGCAAGGCTCGGAAGCGCGATCATCTCCTCAAGAAAGGCCTTTTCCCCGCGGCAGGCTGCAAGAGCGTTTTCGGGCACAGTCTGCAGATAGACCATGCCGCGCGTGCAGGTGCACAGAAGAGGTATCTCGAACTCCTTTGCTTTGTACGGATAATGCAGCTTGAGAGCCGAACAGAGCATGCGGTAGCTGTGGCGATTACCAAAAGCCGGACGCTGATTGTAGGAGATGGCGCCGACGATATCACGGGTATCATCCGGATGAACAGCGCGGATCGCCCGGGCCATCAGAGAAGAAATGAGTGCGCAGGGACTCGCGTCATTATCATGGTTGAAGCGCATGACCTCAGCCTCATCGAGGATGAGACGGTAAACATACCGCTGCTCATCAGGCAGCCCAACATCTGTAGAAAGACGCAGATAGTCACTCGCCGGAGGGACATAGAAAGGAGATGCCGTCACGATCTGCGCCTCAGGATAAGGATTGCCAAGCTCGTCATCGAAACAGGGATCGCCGCACATGACGATGCCGTGCGGATCGAGCCGGATCCCCGTGACCTCACAGAGATACTCGTAAAGACAGGTCTTGATAAAAGGGTAGAAACCGGCCCCGTCTGTAATGACGTGCGAGGTCAGAAAGCTGATTTCGCGGTCCAGATAACAGATTGCCAGCAGATGACCGCGGACAGACTCGCTGTTTAAAGGACGGAGCTTCGGCCCCTTATAGACCACCGGCGGGCGCGAGTTGGGAACCGTGACAAGCTCCTCGCCGCGGCGGACAACGCTTACGGAAAAGTACGGATAACGGCCGAGCGCCTTGGAAAACGCGTGCCGTAGTGCCTTCGGGTCGACCTTCTCCTTCATCGTATAGTCCACCCGTATGGTAAAAGGCATTTCCTCCGAGCAAATCTCAAAAAAAGGATCAAAATATCGCATGATACACCGAAAAACGAATGAATTCCGGCCAACGCGGCCGGTTAGTCTATGATACTATACCGGAACCTCTCCGTCAATTCACAGCGGAACGCAAAGATTATTTTTTTCGCTTGAATTAAAGGCTGTTCTTTTCAGCCATTCCGGGTTCCTGAAAGCTCCTCTGACTGTCTGCCGAAACAGATCATTCAGCTCGGCCCAGCTGTTTGGGAATCCTCTTTGTACTGTATCTCATGGGAATATGGACACCGACGCTTCCCGGAATTACGCTGATGTTCGGCCGCGGAAATGCGTTTGACAGCGTCGTTTCCATTGCTGCGTATGCGCACTATATGTGATAATAAAATGGTGAGCAAGAGGAGACGGATAGAACCGTCTCCTCTTTTAAATGATGGTATTCATAATCGAAATGAATTTTCAGGGATTATTTCGTTTTTTTCAGTCTTTCACCGTTTCCTGACCATCCGTCCCCTCGTCGGCACTTTTCTTTCTCTTCCACGGAACGTCATCCTCGGAGGCCTTGAAATTGTAAACCGGCTTCATAATATCGATGATATCAACCGAGTCGCGGATCACGCCGATGATGTCGTCCAGAGACTTGTATGCCATGGGTGCCTCGTCGATGGTCTTCTCATTCACGGACGTCGTATAGATTCCGGCCATCGCCTTCTGATACGCTTCCATGTCAAGCGTTTCTTTCGCTTTCGCCCTGGACATGATCCGTCCGGCTCCGTGGGGCGCGGAATAGTTCCATTCCGGGTTGCCTTTGCCGACGGCGATCACTGAGCCGTCTCTCATGTTGATCGGAATCAGGACCTTTTCCCCTTCATGGGCTGCAATCGCGCCCTTCCGCAGGATCATTTCGTTCGTATCGATGTAATTGTGGATCGTATGGAAGGCCTCGACCGCGGTCATCCCGGTCCGCCCGAGGACGATCTCCGCCATCTTCTCGCGGCTCCGGCGGGCAAAAGCCTGGCAGATCTCAACGTCATGAAGATAATCATCCAGGAAAGCCCCGTAGAGCCAGCAAATATCCTCCGGTATCTCCGGGACTTTTGCCTGATACGCCTCCTCCAGTTCTTTCAATGCTCTCTGGATTTCAGTGCGTCTGCCTTCCTCCTTATAAGTACGGATGATTTCATCGCGGCGGACATAGTAGTCTTCCTTCCCTGCGTGGAGGTCAATCGCCAGCTGCTGATAGATTTCCGCGACCTGCTTGCCCAAATTCCGGCTGCCGGAGTGGATGATCAGATAGAAGGTGCCGTCAGCCGCCCGATCGATCTCGATAAAGTGATTGCCGCCGCCTAAAGTTCCCAGGGACCTCTCAAGGCGCACGCTGTCTTTGAGCGAGCGGCAGCAGCGAAGCGCGGTCAGGTCGAATCTTTCGGTTCTGCCCTCCCAGACGTTCATTCCCGAAGGAATGAAATGGCACGCCTCGTCGACCTTCTCGAAATCGATCTCCCTGTCCGCAAGCTCCACAGTGTACATTCCGCAGCCGATATCGACACCGACCACATTCGGGCACGCCTTATCGACCACCGTCATGGTCGTGCCAATCGTGCATCCCTTGCCGGAATGAACGTCGGGCATAATCCGGACCCGGCAGTTCTCGGTCAGCGCGTAGCTGCACATTCTGCGGACCTGCTCGATCGCTTCCTCCTCCACTACCTTTGCGTAACACAGGGCCGTGGTTACGCTTCCCTTGATCTCAAACATCGCTTTTTCTGCTCTCCTCCTTTCCGGCCGGTCATCTTTTTCTCTTGATGATTTCATTTTAACACAAGATGGCATCCCCGTCAAAACGACAAATCCTCTTCGGACGCAGCCACGGAACCGACGACAGCCGCACTGCGCATTGTTCATCGACTGCCGCCTGGGGTGGAGATAGAAATGGGGCGTCGTGGCGACATCAGTATGTCCAAGCAGACCGGAAACGGTCTCAATATCGATATCGGCCTCTACGGCACGAGAGGCAAACGTATGACGCAGGGCATGCAGCTTGACTTGCGGAAGCTCAGGAAGCGCCCGCATATCGACGAAATAATAACTGAGGTTGTCCGGATCCGTCATCCCGTCGGTTGAATTGCAAATAAAACACTGCCGCGCACCGGGCCGAAATACATTTCAAAGCGTTTATTCTGATTCTCAAGTATCTACCCGAGAAGGGGTATGAGGGCAAGTACTCTTCGGTTGCTCTGTCTTTATCGGGCCGAATAAGAGATAAAAAGGTGCTTCATTGTTCAACAATGAAGTACCGAAACTGGTCCCGGGGAAAGAACTTGAACCCCACGCCACCTGGTTAGCATGATGGCAGCGAGCAAGATTCATCCTCACAGTCGGCGGAACTGCTGACGGAGGGAAGATACTCTTTCCCGCCGTAATAAACAAGATATCCATTCAATATTCAGGGCTTCTTCCCTTCGCGAAGATTGAGCGAAATGGAGGCTAACGCAATATACGGAGATTACGTTTTCCCTCATGTTAAGCCCCGAACGATTTTCCGGTTGTCCGGGAGATCAAAAATCAGAGAGCTGGATATCTCGTCCGAAAGAAAAAACAGCCGATCTCGTATGAAATCGGCTGTTTGAGTTGCGGGGGAAGGACTTGAACCAACGACCTCCGGGTTATGAGCCCGACGAGCTACCAACTGCTCTACCCCGCGATAGGAAGCTTTCCGACTGCATAAATCAAGCAGCGGAAAGGAAAAATAAACAATCCCGAAGGATTGTGAGTGGGGGAAGGTGGATTCGAACCACCGAAGGCAGTGCCAGCAGATTTACAGTCTGTCCCCTTTGGCCACTCGGGAATTCCCCCATATCTTTGAAAAGCCAGCGATCGGACTCGAACCGATAACCTGCTGATTACAAGTCAGCTGCTCTGCCAATTGAGCCACGCTGGCGTAAAATGCATGTTTGCTGCGAAAAATAAAACTGGTCGCTACAGGGCTCGAACCTGTGACCCTCTGCTTGTAAGGCAGATGCTCTCCCAGCTGAGCTAAGCGACCGTACTATTCTGCAGCTATCGACGAATCGATAAATCGCTACTCTCTGTCTGTTTCCCGTCACTGGAAACAGGAGCGACTCAGACGGGGCTCGAACCCGTGACCTCCGGCGTGACAGGCCGGCGCACTAACCAACTGTGCAACTGAGCCATCCAGGAATATCCTGATGAATACCCTGAAAATTGCATATCAAACTTAAATGAACCGATGATGTTATGAGTCACTTCAAAGCGTTTTAAACGCTTTTGAACAAGCTCCTCGACCTATTAGTACCGGTCAGCTACGTACATTACTGCACTTCCACCTCCGGCCTATCACC
>JAZRWR010000091.1:0-3777 GCA_045599825.1 Bianqueaceae bacterium
AGAACGACATGGCTACGTCCGACTTATGCTCAGGAGCTGTTCGTTTTGCTCGGCGAAGTCGTCGACGGCGAAGCGGATTTCGGTGGGGGTGATGCTGTCGGAGAGGGCGACGGTGAGCTTGGAGCGGCTGTCGGCGTCGACGAGGGCTAGGAGGGGGGCGCCTTTGTAGAAGCTGGCGGCGGAGCGGGCGGGCGCGTACCACTGGGGCATGCGGCGGTTCTGGCCGGCCATGGGGTGCCAGATGCTGTATTGGGCGGTCATGGGCTCGTTCCAGCTGAGGGTGAGGGGCTCGGGGCGGGTGGGCGCGTCGAAGTCGAGGGTGAGGCAGTAGAGCTCGAGGCCTTCCTCGGCGGGGACGGGCTCGACGCTGAGCCGGCTGTTTTGGTTGGGGTTCTGGATGCGGAATTGCATGGGGCTTCCTCCCGGGTGTTGTTCTGTGTGTGCCTTGCGGCGGCTTGAAATGATAATAGCGCATTCCGGGGCGGTTGAAAAGTCCGCGGGCGATTTTCTTTGCAAATCCTTGAAAAGGCCGGTCAAATCGGGTAAAATAGGGGCAGAAATATACCCATTATTTTCGTGAGATAAGAAGATTTTTATGAAGATTGCGATCGAGAAAATCAACCGGAAGCTGGAGGCGCGTTTCGGCGGGGCCGTGCGGGCCGCACTTGAGCCGGAGTGCCGGAGCATCGTGGTGTCGGGTCAGCTGAAGACCTGGGCGGATACGGTGGAGGCGTGTACGCTGGCCGCGCAGAAAAAGGGCGGCTGGCATGTGGTGAACCGGGTCGTCTGTGCGGAGGCGCTGGCGGCGGAGGCGGCTTATCCGGAGCGGCTGCCGCTTGTCCGGGACGAGTCGCTGGAGGGTGCGCGGCCGGATGTGCTGGTGATCGGCGGCGGCATCTCCGGTGCGGCGGTGCTGCGGGAGCTTGCGCGCTACCGGCTGGACCTGCTGCTGGTGGAGAAGGAGGCGGACGTGGCCGTGCAGACCTCGTCGCGCAACCTGGGCGAGGTGCATCCCGGGGTGGACCTGGGGCATCGATGCCTGAAGCAGAAATATGTGGTGAGGGGCAATGAGCTCTATCCGCAGGTGACGGAGGAGCTTGGGGTGCCCTTTGATCAGTGCGGCCAGTACGTGGCCCTTGAGAGCGCCTGGCTGTGGCTGCCGCTGTGGCTGATGGTGCTGCAGCGCCGCTTCCTTGGTGTCAAGGGGACGAAGGTCCTGACCAAAAAGGCTCTCTACAAGGCGCAGCCGAATCTGCGGCCCGGCTACAGGCTGGCGCTTTTCAGTCCGACGGCGGGCTCGGTTTCGCCCTACGGTCTGACCATCGCCTACGCGGAAAACGCCGTGCAGAACGGCGCGAAGGTCAGCCTGAACACGGCGGTGACGGGCATGAAGCTCGAGAACGGGCATATCACCGCGGTCGAAACCAACCGGGGCACCGTCTATCCGCGGCTCGTCATCAACGCGGCGGGCTGCTTCTCGGACCGCATCGCCGAGATGGCCGGAGACGGCTTCTTCTCCCTGCATCCGCGGCGCGGCACGGAGGCGCTGCTGGACCGCCGTCTGGGCGATCTGACCAACGCCATCGTCAGCTACAAGCGTCTCAAGAATACCGAAAAGAACACCAAGGGCGGCGGCGTGCTGCGCACGGTTTCGGGCAACATCCTGGTGGGCCCGGATGCCGTCGAAACGCCCCTGCGCGAGGATTTTTCGAGCTCCGCGGAAAGCGTCCGCAAGCTCTTTGAAAAGCACAAAAACACCTTCCCGGCGCTGTCCGAGAAGGATTGCATTACCTATTTTACCGGCGTGCGTGCGGCCTCCTTCGAAGAGGATTTCATCCTGGAGCGCGGGCGCAGGACCGACAATATCATTCATTGCGCGGCCATTCAGTCGCCGGGCATCACGGCGGCGCCGGCCTTTTCGAAGGACATTGCGGCGCTGGCGGTGGAGATGCTGGGCGGTGCGGCCGAAAACACCGGCTTCAACCCCGTCCGCAGGCCCATTCCGCGCCTGGCGGAGATGGACGAGCAGACGCGCGCGGCGCTCATCGCGCAAAACCCCGACTACGGCGTCATCGTCTGCCGCTGCGAGGAGATCTCGAAGGGCGAGATCCTGGACGCGCTTTCCGGCCCCCTGTGCGTGCCGACGCTCGACGGCGTCAAGCGGCGCGTGCGGGCCGGCATGGGACGCTGCCAGGGCGGCTTCTGTTCGCCCCAGGTCATGCAGATCCTGGCCGAGTATACAGGGCGTCCGCTCAGTGAAATCACCAAAAAGGGACGCGATTCCCGCGTTGTGTTAGGCGGGACCAAGGAGGCGAGCCGTGAAGAGCTTTGACGTAACCGTTATCGGCGGCGGCCCCGCAGGGCTTGCGGCCGCCATCTCCGCCCGGGAAGCGGGCGCCTCGGTCTGTCTGATCGAGCGCGAAAAGGCCCTGGGCGGCGTGCTGAAGCAGTGCATCCACGACGGCTTCGGGCTGATCCGCTACCGCGAAAAGCTGACCGGTCCCGAATACGCCGCGCGCGACATTCAACGTCTGCAGGAGCTTGGCATCCCCGTGCTCCTGGAGAGCTTCGTGACCTCCGCCGAGCGTATCATAGGCGGGGCCGAAGGAAGCTCCCGCGACGGCTTCGTCCTGAGCGTCGTGAACGCGTCCGGCATCGGAAAATATACCACGAAGACCCTCGTCCTTGCGACGGGCTGCCGCGAGCGCTCCCCGCGCCAGGCGGGCATCTACGGCACCCGCCCCGCCGGCGTCTACACCGCCGGAAGCGCCCAGACCTTCATCAATCTGCTGGGCCAGCAGGTCGCGAAGCGTTGCGTCATTCTGGGCAGCGGCGACATCGGCCTCATCATGGCCCGCCGCCTCACCCTGGAGGGCGCCCGGGTCCTGGGCGTCTACGAAATCATGGACAAGCCCTCAGGCCTCCCGCGCAACCTCCGCCAGTGCCTCGAAGACTTCGATATCCCCCTGCACCTGTCCTCCACCGTCACCTGCATCTTCGGCGAGGACCGCGTCGAGGGCGTGGAGGTCGCCCGCGTCGACGATAAGCTTCAGCCCATCCCCGGCACCGAGGAGCGTCTGGACTGCGACGCGCTCATCGTAAGCGTCGGCCTCATCCCCGAAAACGAGCTCGCGCGCAGCCTCGGCATCGAGCCCGACGCCCGCGGCCAGCTCCCCCTCGACAGCAGCATGATGACCTCCGAGCCCGGCATTTTCGCCTGCGGCAACTGCTACCACGTCTACGACCTGGCCGATAACGTCAGCGAAAGCGGCGCCGCCGCCGGCCGAAGCGCAGCCGCCTACGCAAGCGGAGCCTTTGCCCCCGGCACCCCCGTGGACATCCCCGTCCCCGAGCGCCGGCACGACAGCGCCGAGACCCTGATCTGCCTCGGCTGCCCGAACAGCTGCGCCCTCACGGTCGAGGCCTTTACCGATGCCGACGGCGACACCGACTTCCGCGTCAGCGGCAACCGCTGCCCCCGCGGCGTCGAATTTGCCCGCGCCGAGATGACCAACCCCGTCCGCGGCCTTACCACCACCGTCGCCACGGTCTTCCCGGACCGGCCTGTCCTGCCCGTCCGTACCAGCCGCGACATCCCCAAATTCCGCCTTTTTGATGCTATGGAAATAGTCAACACCTATACCCTTGACCACCCCGTCCGCACCGGGGACGTCCTCATCTGCGATCTGGCCGGCACCGGCGCTGACCTCATCGCCACAAGCACCCTTCGCGCCGAAGGCGCGGACCTTCCTCTCCAAGCGCAGCGCACTTCGGGCC
>JAZRWR010000092.1:0-4915 GCA_045599825.1 Bianqueaceae bacterium
AGCACATTGAACACGTCAGGATGCGCCTTTTCGATCTCATCGAACAGCACCACGCAGTAGGGGTGACGGCGTACAGCCTCGGTCAGCTGGCCGCCCTCATCGTAGCCGACATAGCCGGGAGGCGCTCCGATCAGGCGGGACACCGAGTACTTCTCCATGTACTCCGACATATCGATGCGGACCATATTCCGTTCATCGTCAAATAATGCCTTCGCCAGAGCCTTGGCCAGCTCGGTCTTGCCCACACCGGTGGGCCCCAGGAAGATAAATGAGCCGATGGGCCGGTTCGGATCGGCGATGCCTGCCCGGGAGCGGATGATGGCATCGGTGACCGCCTGCACGGCTTCATCCTGCCCGATGACTCTCTTATGCAGCACATCATCCAGATGCAGGATCTTCTCCCGCTCGCCCTCCATGAGCTTGGCGACGGGGATGCCGGTCCAGCGGGCAACGATGGATGCGATCTCTTCCTCTGTTACGGTGTCGCGGACCATGGGATTCCTGCTGCGGTCCTCGGCGGCCTTCTGCGCGGCTTCCAGCTGCTGCTTCAGACCCGGCAGCACGGAGAATCTGAGGCGTGAAGCCTCCTCATAGCGGTAATCCCTGCCGGCGGCTTCCATATCCGCCTGTACCTTCTCGATCTCTTCCTTCAGCTTCTTGACATTTTCCACGGCATTTTTTTCCAGATCCCAGGCGGAACGCTTCTCATTGAAGCTGTCGCGGGCCTCTGCCAGTTCAGCCATGAGCTTTTCCAGACGCTCCTTCGACAGGGCATCGGTCTCCTTCTTGAGGGCGACCTCCTCGATCTCCAGCTGCATGATGTGACGCCGCATATCATCCAGCTCCGCAGGCATGGAATCCATTTCCATCCGCAGGGAAGCACAGGCCTCATCCACCAGGTCAATGGCCTTGTCCGGCAGAAAACGGTCGCTGATGTAGCGGTGGGAGAGCGTGGCGGCGGCAATGAGCGCCCGGTCGTGGATGGTCACGCCGTGGTAGATCTCATAGCGGTCCTTCAGCCCGCGGAGGATGGAAATGGTATCCTCCACCGTGGGTTCATCCACCTGCACCGGCTGGAAACGGCGCTCCAGCGCGGCATCGGTCTCGATGTATTTGCGGTATTCGTCCAGCGTGGTCGCGCCGATGCAATGGAGCTCGCCCCTGGCCAGCATGGGCTTAAGGAGGTTGCCGGCATCCATCGCGCCATCGGTCTTGCCCGCGCCGACGATGAGATGCAGCTCATCGATAAAGAGGATGATGCGCCCCTCGGACTTGCGCACCTGTTCCAGCACCGCCTTCAGCCGCTCTTCGAACTCGCCGCGGTACTTGGCGCCGGCCACGAGCGAGCCCATATCCAGGGAAAATACCGTCTTGTTCTTCAGTCCCTCGGGCACATCGCCGCGCATGATGCGCTGGGCCAGTCCCTCGGCGATGGCCGTCTTGCCTACGCCGGGCTCACCGATGAGCACGGGGTTATTCTTGGTCTTCCGGGAAAGGATGCGGATGACCGAGCGGATCTCGCTGTCCCGGCCGATGACCGGATCCATCTTCCCGCTTCTTGCCCGCTCCACCAGATCCGTCCCGAATTTGTTCAGGGCATCGGCAGTATCCTCCGGATTGTCGTTGGTCACACGGAAGTTGCGGACGGAAGCCATGGCCTTCATGAAGCCGTCCTTCTCCACACCATACTGCTTGAAAAGCTCCTTCAGCTTGGCCGTCGGATGCTCCAGGAGGCCCAGCATCAGGTGCTCTACGGAGATGTACTCATCCTTCAGCTGCGCAGCCACCTTCTCGGCGAAGGAGAGCACCTTTTCCGTCTCGGGGGCGATATAGATGCTGCCGGGCTGACGGCCGCTGCCGGTAACGCCGGGCATGCGCTCGATGACGCCTGTAAGCTCCGCAAGAAGGCTCCGGGTATCCACCTGCATCCTGGCAAGAAGCGAGCCGACAAGCCCCCCTTCCTGAGAAAGCAGCGCACAGAGCAGATGCTCCGGCGTGATCTGCATGTTGTTATGTTCCAGTGCCAGAGACTGCGCATTTTTCAGCGCTTCCATGGTTTTCTGCGTAAATTTTTCAGCGTTCATTATAACTCCTCCCTGAAAAATGATTGATCAACAGGAAAATGTTCCCGAAAAGCCATCTGCCGCTCCTAAACCAGCAGATGCCCAGCCTCCCAGGCTCTTAGGATTCCGGCAACGTCGCCGTCCGTCATGCGGCCGGCACAGTAATCCTTAAGAACGCGGTCCAGCATCCGTACATAGCGGGAAATGCCCTCGGCCAGATCCTCACTGGACATGCTTTCATCGTAGAGCCGCACGCTGCGCCCGAGATGTCCCGGCACCAGCTCATAGCGCGGAAGCGGGCCGTATTTCCGCAGCAGCTTCGCCTCTTCCCGGGCCCACAGCTCAAAGAACTGCCGGGTGAGGGCCAGAAGCTCCTCCGACTGCGAGCGGAAGCTGAGCCCCAGCTCACCGACACAGCCGTCGGTGACGACAGGATAGAGCCTCAGATCGTAGCGCACGGTGGGACGGTAGCGGAAGGCCAGCGAGGTCTTGACCATCATGGTGGGCTGGTTGGGCGTGATGATGGCCGTCAGCTCCTCATCCCCCTCGAACAGACGCCCCATCTCCTCGAAAATGTTCCGGATCCGCTTCTCCGGCGTGACCAAGGAACAGTACTCGGCCAAGATCTGGTTGACCATATTGGAACGGTTGGTGAGTCCGCGGGCAGCCAGACGGTCGATCTGTGCTACCACTTCATCCGAAAGCATCAGGCTGTATAACGATTTTGCCATAAAATGACCTCTCTTTCATGAAACACTATAGCACATTTATTAAAATCGTCAAGCGGATTATATAAAAACATTTGCAAAAAATAAAGTCGCGGAAAATGCCTCTCTGCGCCAGACCGCATGAATTTTCCGTTGACAGGAACAGGGGGAAATGATAAGATGAGGAAGCCGTAATACGGTATGCGCCGGTGTGTTGGAATTGGTAGACGAGGTGGACTCAAAATCCATTGGTGGCGACATCGTGCGGGTCCGAGTCCCGCCACCGGCAGCCAGCTCCCTTGACGCAAGGGAGCTTTTTTTGAGGTGAAATATGGACAAAGTTGCATTAGTGACCGGCTCCTCCCGGGGCATCGGCCGCGCGATTGCGGCAAGACTGGCCCGCGCCGGTTATGCGGTCTGCATCAATTATATCGAACGGGAAGATAAAGCACTTGAACTCGAAGCCATGCTGCGCGCCGAGGGCTGCCGTGTCATGCATTATCAGGCCGATGTGGCCGATGCCGCAGCCGTGAAGGCCATGGTGAAGGCCGTGGAAGAGCAGCTGGGTCATGTGACGCTCCTCGTCAACAACGCGGGCGTTGCCGGACAGTGCGTGTTCCAGGACGTGGACGATGCCATGTGGGACCGG
Source organism: Bianqueaceae bacterium (assembly GCA_045599825.1). Lineage (GTDB taxonomy): Bacteria > Bacillota > Clostridia > Lachnospirales > Bianqueaceae > JAZQNF01. The sequence continues at coordinate 3,420 of JAZRWR010000092.1, forward strand.
TATTTCGGCGTCAACATCGGCGGCATGCGCAATACCGTGCAGGCGGTCCTGCCGCATATGATCCATGAAAAGGCCGGCTGCATCGTGAATATTTCCTCCGTCTGGGGCCAGCACGGCGCATCCTGCGAGGTGACCTATTCCGCCACCAAGCACGCCATCATCGGCCTTACCCGCTCGCTCGCCATGGAGCTTGCGCCCTCGGGCATCCGCGTCAACTGCGTGGCTCCCGGCGTCATCAACACCGATATGGTGCAGGTGCTGGGCGAAGAGACCCTGAAGGAACTGGCTGAGCAGACGCCGCTCGGACGCCTTGGCACCGCGGACGATATTGCCGCGGCAGTGGAGTTCCTGGCCGGTGACGGCGCGAGCTTCATTACCGGACAGATCCTGGCTGTGGACGGCGGCTTCATCGTCTGAGCCGCAGTATTCGTGGACGGCGGCTTCATCGTCTGAGCCGCAGCATTCGTGGACGGCGGCTTCATCGTCTGAGCCGCAGCAACCGCGGAACGGTGAAAATGCAGATCTTCGTGAAAAATGCTTGCACTTTCCGCCTTTCATGGTATAATGACTATGCTTTTCGGAAAAGTATGTTCCGAGGATAAGCGCAAATGGGCCTGTAGCTCAGCTGGGAGAGCGTTCGGTTCGCATCCGAGAGGTCGAGGGTTCGAGTCCCTTCAGGTCCATTCAGATTTCCCGAAACCGGGCTCCCTTGCGTAAAGGAAGCTGGTGCCTTAGGATCTTAAAGGCTCCCTTGCGTAAAGGGAGCTGGCGCGAAGCGCCTGAGGGATCGCATTATTTGATTCATTACCTCTCCCCGATCGGAGAGGTTTTATTTTGCCAAGGAGAATACACTATGCCTTCTGTAACTTTACCGAATATCCTGCTCATCCTCATGGCTGTCATGAGCCTTATCCTCTTCATCCTCATGGGCGTCGACAAAAAGAAAGCGAAAAAAGGCGCCTGGCGGATCCCCGAGAAAACCTTGTTCCTCTTTGCCTTTTTCGGCGGCGCCATCGGCGGTCTTGCGGGCATGTACACCTTCCGCCACAAGACCAAACACTGGTATTTTGTTGTCGGCTTCTGGCTCTTCGCTCTGGGACATATCGCGCTGGAGATCTGGCTGCGCACCCGCGGATAATGAAAAAGGCTCCCTTACGCAGGGAAGGCTTTTTTATTCGGCTCCCTTGCGTAAAGGGAGCTGGTGCGCAGCGCCTGAGGGATCGCAGCCTGAGGGATCGCAATATCTCACCCCACCAGCGGGCCTACGGTCCTCAGGATTTGCTGCAGCTTCTCGTCTGCGGGCAGAGCCTTGAAGACCGGATCCATGATCTCCGCCGAGAGCACGTAATCGTAGCCCGAAGCCCTGAGCGCAGCCACCATTTCCCGAAGCGGCGCAGCACCCTCACCGGGCAGATAGCTCTCCGGCCGCGTCACCTCGCCCAGCGGCTTGGCCGGGCAATCGCTGATGTGGGCAAGCGTGATGAGCCCCTTTGCCT
>JAZRWR010000093.1:0-18472 GCA_045599825.1 Bianqueaceae bacterium
TTCGGGTAAGAACCTTAAAAAACGTTGTTGAGATGGACGGCAAGGAAGGGATTCGAAGCTGTACGCGGAACGTACAGTGAGAAGCGCTGACGAAGACGTACGCTCAAAAACGCTTTTTAAGGCAATCATGTCCTTAAGAACACCCGCCCAAAGGAGTTGGCTTTTGCGGGCCGGGCGGACTCACTCAAATTCAATCGTGCTGACGGGCTTCTCGGACAGATCCCACAGGACGCGGTTGACGCCGGGGACGGTGGCGATGATGCGGTCGCGGATGGTGCAGAGGACGCTGAAGGGGATCTCGGGGACGGTGGCGGTGACGGCGTCAACGGTGTTGACGGCGCGGATGATGACGGCCCAGCCCATGTAGCGCTTGCCGTCCTTGACGCCGGTGGACTGGAAGTCCGGGATGGCGCAGAAGTACTGCCAGGGGACCTGGGGGAGCTTGCCGATTTCTTCGCGGACGATGGCGTCGGCTTCGCGGAGGGCGTCGAGGCGGTCGCGGGTGATGGCGCCGACGCAGCGGACGCCGAGGCCGGGGCCGGGGAAGGGCTGACGGTAGACCATGTTGTCGGGCAGGCCGAGGGCTTTGCCGACGACGCGGACTTCGTCCTTGTAGAGCAGGCGGATGGGCTCGACGAGCTCAAACTGAAGATCCTTGGGCAGGCCGCCGACATTGTGGTGGGCTTTGACGCCGTCGGATTCGAGGATGTCGGGGTAGATGGTGCCCTGTGCCAGGAAGCCGATGCCGGAGAGCTTTTCGGCTTCTTCGGCGAAGACGTCGATGAATTCCTTGCCGATGATTTTGCGCTTGCTTTCGGGCTCGGAGACGCCGGCCAGCTTATCGAGGAAGCGGTCGACGGCGTCGACGTAGATAAGGTTGGCGCCGAGCTCTTCGCGGAAGACGCGGACGACTTGCTCGGGTTCGCCTTTGCGGAGCAGGCCGTGGTTGACGTGGACGCAGACGAGCTGCTTGCCGATGGCTTTGATGAGCAGGGCGGCGACGACGGAGCTGTCGACTCCGCCGGAGAGGGCGAGCAGGACTTTGCCGCTGCCGACCTGGGCGCGGATGGCGTCGATTTGTTCGGCGATGAAGGCTTCGGCCAGGGCGGGGGTAGTGATGCGCGCCATGTTTTCAGGACGTTTATCGGACATAGGTTTTTCCTCCTATTTTATCTCGGAATGATGTTGCAATAGATATATTTTAATGACTTCGGGTGCGTTTGTAAAGAATTTTCTTGCTTCTTTTGCGAGAAGAATGCTATTATGAGCTTGTAGAGAATCGTGAGATGTGGTATAGTAAGTACGCACTTATTTATTGTAACATGAGGTTTATATGCTGCAGACTGCTTTGTTGATTGCCTTTGCGCTGAATGCGGTGATTCATCTTTACAGCCGCCTGGCGCGTCGGCAGGTCCTGAAAAAGACCACGAAGTGCCTGATTCTGGCGCTTTTGCTGGCTTTTTATCTTGCAGCGTCGCCGCAGGTGCGGCCCGTTGTGGTGCTTGCCCTCCTCTTCAGCTGGGCGGGCGATATTCTGTTGATTCCCAACAGTATGAAATGCTTTGTGGCGGGCGGGATTTCGTTCACGTTTTCGCACTTGTGTTTCATGCTGGCGTATTTTCCGCGTGTCGACTTTGAGCTGGTCGGGTGGCAGATCCATTTGACGACCTTCGCGATTTATCTGCTGCTGGTGCTTTTGATTTTTCACTGGCTGCGTCCGTATCTGAAGCGGGAGCTGTTCGTTCCGATGCGGATTTATCTGGCGGTCAACGGTTTGATGAACTGTGTGGCGCTGTGGCAGCACATGAGCGTGGGCTCGGCGGCGTCGGCCATTGCCTACATCGGCGCGCTGCTCTTCTTCATTTCCGACAGTATCCTCTTCTATGTGCGCTTTGTGGATAAATACAAGACGCGCTCGCACTTCTGCGTGATGCTGACCTATATCCTCGGCGAGTTCATGATCGTGCTCGGGCTGATGCTTCTGGGCGCGTGACTTTCCGGATGACAGAAAACCCCTTTCACCGTTCTGGCTGAAAGGGGTTTTTGTGTGCGGAAGCGGAGTTTTTCCTCAGTTGATGCCGTACTTTTCACCGTAGTTCTGCAGGACGAAATCGAGGTCCTTGTCGCCGCGGCCGGAGAGGTTGATCAGGATCGAGCCGGTCTTCATTTCCTTGGCCAGGCGGATGGCGTGCGCGACGGCGTGGCTGGATTCGACGGCGGGGATGATGCCCTCCAGGCGGGAGAGGCGGAAGAAGGCGTCGATGGCTTCGTCGTCGTCGACGGTGTCGTAGGTGACGCGGCCGAGGTCGTGCAGGAAGGCGTGCTCGGGACCGCTGGAGGGGTAGTCAAGGCCGCTGGCGACGCTGTAGACGGGCGCGGGCTCGCCGTTTTCGTCCTTCAGCATGATGCTGTTGAAGCCGTGCATGATGCCCTCGGTGCCGAAGTTCAGGCTGGCGGCGTGGTCGCCCAGCTTAGGGCCGCGGCCCAGGGGCTCGACGCCGTAGATCTTGACGGGGTCATTCAGGAAGCCTGCAAAGAAGCCGGCGGAGTTGGAGCCGCCGCCGACGCAGGCGGTGATGCAGTCGGGCAGCTCGCCGGTCATTTCGAGGAACTGCTCGCGCGCCTCGAAGCCGACGACGCTCTGGAAGTCGCGGACCATCATGGGGAAGGGATGCGGGCCGAGGACGGAGCCGATGCAGTAGATGCAGTCCTTGTATTCACGCGCGTAGGCGGCGAAGGCGGCATCGACGGCTTCCTTCAGGGTGGCGAGTCCGTCGGTGACTTCAACGACGTTCGCGCCCAGAATCTTCATGCGCGCCACGTTGGGCGCCTGCTTTTTGATGTCGACGGAGCCCATGTAGATGTCGCATTCGAGGCCGAAGTAGGCGGCTGCGGTGGCCAGGGCGACGCCGTGCTGGCCGGCGCCGGTTTCGGCGATGATCTTCTTTTTGCCCATGTAGGAGGCCAGGAGGGCCTCACCCATGCAGTGGTTCAGCTTGTGGGCGCCGGTGTGGTTCAGGTCCTCGCGCTTGGCGTAGAGCTGGACGTTGCCGATGGAGGCTGAGAGGCGCTCCAGGTGGGAGATGGGCGTGGGTCGGCCCTGGAATTCCTTGCGGATGCGGCGCAGCTCGTTGATGAAGCGGCGGCTCTTGGCAATAGTGAAATAGGCTTCGTTGATCTCGGCCATGGCAGCCTTCAGCTCGTCGCTGATGTAGACGCCGCCGTAGGGGCCGAAATAGCCGTTCTGATCAGGATAATCTTTGAAATAGGTATCAAAATTGACGCCGTTGTAAATCATAGGAGAACCTCGGGGTATTTTTTATAGGCAGTACAGTTTGACGCCCGTCTCCCCGTCGATCTCGTTCACGCAGACGCTGACGAGCTCATTTTTGGAGGTCGGGATATTTTTGCCGACATAGTCCGGGCGGATGGGCAGCTCGCGGTGTCCGCGGTCGACGAGGACAGCCAGCTGGATGGCGCGCGGGCGGCCTTCGGCGAAGACCGCTTCGATGGCGGCGCGGGAGGTGCGGCCGGTGTAGATGACGTCATCGACGATGATGACGGTGTAGTCGGAGAGCCGTACCGGGATGAAGCAGTCGGAGCTGGCGGGCAGGTCGGTCATTTCGCTCAGGTCGTCCCGGTAGAGGGAGATGTCGATGTGTCCGACGGGCACGCGCACGCCTTCAAACTTCTCGATGTTGTCGGCCAGGATGTTGGCCAGGGGGATGCCGCGGCGTTTGATGCCCAGGAGGCAGATGCCGGCGGCACCCTTGTTTTTTTCAATGATTTCGTGGGTAATGCGGGCCAGTGAGCGCTGGACGCCCGCTTCGTCCATGATGGCGGCTTTCAGTTCCATGGATTAAACCGTCAGGTTGATGGTCTGCTCTTCGTAGGCGCGCTTCAGGTCCGCGTCGGTCAGGAGGCCGTCGCGTTTGCAGGCGATGGTCATGGCTTCCATTTCGACGCTCAGGTCGAGGATGTCGCTTTCGAAGAGGTTTTCATACTCTTTCTGCATGGCGCGTTCGATGTCGCCCATGTAGGAGATGACCTTTTCGCGCGTGCTTGTGATGTCGACGCCGCTGGATTCTACCTTCTTGTACTTCTGCAGGATGATGCCGAGGGTGGGCAGGTAGTAGTTCAGGAACTGGCTGGACTTCGCGATTTTGTCGGGCTTGTCGCTCAGCGTGTTCGTGATCTTGGTGGCGACGCTCAATACGCGGCCGGTGGCCTGGCGGACGTCCTCGGATTTCAGCTTGCCGGCGATGATGCGCTCCTCGGCCAGGTAGCGCCGCGCCTTGGCCAGGGCGGCTTCCTCGTCGGAGCGGACAGTGGGTGCGGCGGGGTTTACGGCCTTCCTGGCCTCTTCCTTGGCTTCGGCTTCATCGTTCGAGCCCTTGAAGGCCATAATGATGATGAAGGCCAGGAGGGCCAGAAGCAGCAGGACGCAGACGCCGGCGGCGCCCAGGAAGAGCTTGGTCAGAACACTCAGGCCTGCGCCGCTGCCGCCTCCGGAGAGGAAGGCTGCGGCCAGAAAGATGATGATGACAATGCCGCAGCCTGCGGCGGAGTTGGAAGAATTCTTTCTTCTCATGATTTCCTCTTATTCAACGGTCTTTTTGCTCATTTCAAGCAGCTTGTTCTTCAGCTGGGCCTCGATGCTGGCCAGCTCGGCCTCGGCGGCGGCGCGCTTGGTGCGGCCCTCCTCCTGGATCTGCAGGACGGAGTCAAGCGTCTCGATGAGCTTCTGGTTGGTGGTGCGGACGGTCTCGATGTCGATGAGGCTGCGTTCGCTTTCCTTGGCGATTTCAACGGTGCCGGTCTTCAGGGTCTCGGCGTTCTGCAGCAGCAGCTGGTTGGTCAGGTCGTTGACGGCCTGCTGCGCCTGCATGGCCTCCTGAGAATGCTCCATGCCGAGGGCCAGGACCATCTGGTTCTTCCACAGGGGAATGGTGTTCATCAGGGTGGACTGAATACGGTCGACCATAAGGGTGTCGCTGTTCTGGATCAGGCGGATCTGGGGGGCCATCTGGATGGAGACGGTGCGGGTCAGCTCGAGGTCCATCAGCTTCTTTTCGAAGCGCTCCAGGAGGTCGGCGTAGTCGCGGGCGGCCTGGGCATCCTCGGCGAGGTTGCTCTCGGCGGCCTTCTGCTGCAGCTCGGCCAGCTTGCCGCTCTTCTCCTGCTCCAGGCGCTGCTTACCGGCCATGATGTACATGGTCAGCTCCTTGAAGTAGGTCAGGTTGGTGGCGTACATCTTGTCCAGCATGACAACGTCCTTGGTCAGCTGGTTCTGATGGCCCTCCAGCGCGGTGGAAATCTTTTCGACGTTGACCTCGGCCGCGTCGTACTGTGCCTTCAGCTTGGTGAGCGCGGAGGTCTTCTTTTTGAAGAAGGACAGGAGGCCCTTCTTTTCCTCTTCGGCGTTGAAGCCCTTCAGCTGGACGACCAGGTCGGTGATCATGTCGCCGACCTCGCCCAGGTCCTTGGCCTTGACGCTGGAGAGGGCCGCGTCGGAAAATTCGGCGATCTTCTTCTGGCTGCCGGCACCGTACTGCAGGACGATGTTGGCGTCGGTCAGGTCGATCTTCTCGACGAAGGCGTTAACCATTTCGAGCTCAGCGGGGCTTAAGTTATTGTCCTCGAGATATTTGACCTCGGGCATCGCCTCCTCGATGGGAGCAGCCGTAATGAGTTCTGCGGCGGGAGCCACAGTAGGGGTAACTTCCAGAACGATTTCCGGAACCGTGGTGTCTTTGGTTTCGTCAGCCATGGTGAATAATCTCCTTATTTATTATGAATTAATACATTTTTACGAAGTCATCAGGCAGGAACTGCTTGTTGTACTCCATGATATCGTGGGCTGCGTCGCGGACGCGGGTGAAATCCTGGACCAGAGGATCGTTGCAGAGCGCGGCAACCAGCTTGTTCTCGTCCCACTCCATTGCGGCTTCCATGAAGGTCTCTTCGCGGTAGCCGGTGGCCAGGGCGACGGACAGCGCGGGCTTGGGCAGGGGGCTGGCGATGGCCGGATGGACGCCCGTCGCGTCGATGGTGCAGAAGGTCTCGACGACCATGTCCTTCGGGAACTCGCGGCACTGGCCGATGTTCTTGTAGTTCATGACGGTGTAGAGCTGACGGCCGCCCTCCAGGGCTTCGACGGCCAGGTGGATCTGCTCGTCGGAATAGCGCAGCTCGGTGTCCTTGTTGGCCAGCTTGTCGAGGATGGCCTGCTTCATGCGGTTGACGGAGGCGGTGCGGTCCGCGATGCGGTCATAGTGCATGCCGAAGAGGTCGCGGTTGGCCTGCGTGCCGGTGGTCTGATAGTAGAATTCGGCGCAGTGCTCGTCGGACAGACCGGGCAGGGTGCCCAGCATATCCCAAAGGATGAAGCGGATGCGCTGATTCTCGCGGCCGGCGAAATAGTCGTCCATCGTGATGGAGTCGCCCTTCCAGGCGGCCTCGATCATGCCCTTGTCGCGCATAATCTGGAGCGCGTCCTCACCCTTGAACTTCAGGTCGGTGACGAAGGAGCAGTGGTCGACACCGGAGACGGACATGGAGATGTCGGTCAGGATGCTGCCGTAGGGATTGTTGCAGCCGAAATAGGGCTCGACGATCTCCAGGTGGTTGATGATGCCGTGGCAGAAGCCGATGCTCTTGATGCCCTCGTACTTTTCAACGCAGCGGACCAGGGAGGTCAGGGGGTTGGTGACGTTCAGGATCATGGCGTTCGGGCACAGGCTCTTCATCAGCTTGGCGTAATGAACGAATTCGGGTACGTGACGGACGGTGCGGCTGGCGCCGGCGATGCCGCTCTCAGAGCCCTTTACATTGTAGAAGCCGTGGCGGCGGGCAATGTAGTGGTCCTCCATTTCGGCCTTGAAGCCGCCGTGGGAGATGGCGATGATGACGTAGTCAGCGCCGTACATGGCCTCTTCGATGCTCGTGGTCTTGAAGACGTCGATGGCGTTGGCGGGGTTGGCGTCGTTGACCATCGTGATGTAGGAGTAGACGTTGCCGAGTGCCTCCTCGCTGATGTCGTAGAGCCACAGCTCGCAGTTGTCGCGTGTGAAGAACGGGTTGTTGGCGAAGCCCATATACAGACTGTCCGTCCAGGCATAGGAGCCGCCGCCGATCAGGCAAAGTTTGATTTTTTTCATGTTAGATCCCCTCCGTTTTTGTTTGTAACAGTTTTTGGTCGAGCAGATATTCATCCAGCTCATCCATGTCGGTGACGGCAAGGATGCCGGGCCAGGCCCAGTCATGGGTGTGGGTCTGATCCGGATATTTTTCGGTGACAATTTCACCGTATTGCTGATAAGCTTGGTTGTCCAGGACTTTCGTACCGCTCAGAAGGCCTGCGACCTTGGCGCAGCGGGCGAACTCGCCCTCGCCGTAGAAGTAGTTTTCGTCCGAGCAGGGCAGCGGGAGGTCCGGCGCGACGGCAAGCGCCTGCATGAGCTGGTAGCTGCGCAGCGCGGCGTAGCAGTCGTCCAGGTCGATGAGGTTCGACTGCAGGATGTAGTGCGTGCACCAGCCGATGTTCATATTGGCGTTTGAGATAGGGTTCGGGGCCAGCGTGCCGACGCCGGCGACATCGACGATGAGGACCTGACGGCCGCTTGCGCACTGGCGGTGGATCCAGTTGGAGTGGCGCTCGAGGTCATTCGTACCGTTTTCCCACAGTGCGATGACGGTGGGCAGCGGCTTTTCGTCGTGGCGCAGGTCGCGCAGCAGCATGCCGTTGCCGGTGTAGCCCTCCTGGTAGCGCCAGGCGAGGCGGCGGATGATGTAGTGGGCCATGACGCCCTCGTCATCCACGCGGACGTGGGGCTCGCAGGGGACGCGGCCGTTCATTACGCTTTTCGTGAGCCAGGCGACGGTGTCTGCCAGACGCTTTTCGTAGGGCTTGGCGAGGCGCGCGGCTTTTAGAGCGGCGGCCTTTTGGCTCAGGAGATCCTGGGTCGTGACGAGGTCAGGGAATTCCTTGACAATCTGACCGGAGGCGGTGCAGTTGAGCACCGAAGGCTCCTGCCGCTGATAGCGGAAGCCGGACAGGTCGATGTTTTCGCGGCCCATCAGATGCCTGGCGAAGAAGCGCGTGACGGTCTCGGCCAGCTCGACGCTGAAGGCGTGTCCCGTGGCGACGCGTTTCAGCTCGGGCAGGGTCGTTGAGCCGACCTGCTGCCAGAGGGACGTAATTCTTTTGAAGGTGCGGTCCGTGCCCTCCCAGGGGAAGAAATCGTAGCGGTTGCACAGAATGAGGACGGGCTTCGGCGCCATGCCGGCCATGATGTCCGCGTAATCAATGCCCTTCGCGACGACGCCGGGCCAGATCATTTCGTTATCGGGGTCTTTTCCGCACTCGTACATGGCCTGCTTATCGGTCGTGTAGGAGCAGGGAGCCGCCGCGTCCAGCAGGTGCGACGCCGCGGTCATCAGGACGGAGGTCTGGGTGCCGCCGCCGGAATGGCCCGTCACCGCGACCTTGCCGCTGCACTCCGGCCGCGATTTCAGGTATTCGATCCCGCGCATGCCGTCGTGGATAAAGTAGCGGACCAGGCTTTCGCCGGTCAGCTTGCACTTCCAGTCGAGGAGGTCGTGCTCGCCGGAGCAGCCCTGGATCGGCTGAAAATCGATCTCTTTTTCAAAATGCTCGAAGCGCTCGCCCTGGCCGATGGGGTCCATCGTCAGCACGATGAAGCCCGCGTAAACGAGCATCTGGGCCACGCGCTGATATTCATCGAAGCCCTTGCCCTCGTCGGTATGGCCCAGCGGCACGAAGACGCCGGGGACGGGGCCGTCCTGATGCAGCGGACGGTACAGGTTGCAGGTGACGTAGCTGTGCGGGCGGGACTCGTAGATGACGTTTTCGAGGATGAAGCCGTTTACCTCCTGCGAGCGGACGGTACGCGCGTTGAGGGGAGTATCGAAGGAAGGCAGCCCGCCGATAGAATCCAGAAAGCTGTCGCGCACGAAGCTTTGATATTCCTTCAGCTCGTCCAGGCTGCGGACGGACGCCCGTCGGGCCTCGCCCTCCCGGAGCGCGGCCTTGGCGCGGCGGCAGACGTCGTCGTGCAGATTGCTGCGCGCCTCCATCATGCCGATGCCCTTGATGTTGTTTTCGACTTCCCAGAGGACGCGTCCGCGCGGCGAAAGATTTCGGCCTTCGTAGTATAAGGAATGCACGGAAAAGCCTCCTTAACGGTATAATTTTACATTTATCAATTATATCACGGAAGGAGAAGCTTTTCAAGGAAAACGGGGGCGGCTCGGCGAGAAATGTGACGGGCGGCATTCACATTTCCGACGGGTGATGTTAGAATGAGAGAAAGAAAAAATCCCGCGTCGGTGCGTCCAAAGCGCGCGCCGGATCGTTATATATACAGAAGGACGCATTGATATTTCTGGTATTCTAAGTTGTGATACGCCCTCGCAATACGGCGCGAACGCCGTGTTGCCGGGGTAAGCGGTCAAACGGAAAGGAGGCAGTGAATGAAAGAGCTTCTTTTGGTCAGCCGGGCTGTCCGCGGGGACATGAGCGCCCTGGAGCAGCTTATCCGGCTGTATTACGGGAAAATCTTTGATTACATCTCCTTCCACGTCCGTGACCGGGCCGAGGCGGAGGATCTGACCCAGGAAGTCTTCCTGAAGCTGGTCAGAAGCATGCCGGGCTATGTTCCGACGGGGTCCTTCTCCGCCTTTCTGTACCGGATCGCGCGCAACTGCGTGATCGACTATGCGCGGAAGGAAAGGCCCGGCGCCGCTCTTCCGGAGGATGCGGCCGCCGAGGACCGCTTCCCCGCCGTTGAGGCCCGGCTGACGGTCGAGGCTCTGCTCCGGCGGCTGCCGGAGGAGCAAAGGGAGTGTGTCATTTTGTATTACATACGGGGGCTCAAGTACCGGGAGATCGCGCAGGTGCTGGAGATTCCGGTTTCGACGGCGAAATCGCGCGTTGCGCGCGGGCTGGCTGCCTGTAAAAAAATCATGGAGGACGCAGAATGAAAAAACGGGAGCTCATCTCTTTTCTCCGAAGGGAGACGGCGGAGGTGCCTGCGGGGGCGTTTGAGCGATGCCTGGCGGCGCTGCCGGAGGTCAAGAGGCAGAACCGTCTGCTGCCGCTTTTGAGACTTCAGCTGCGGATCCTGCCGCTGTGGGTCTATGCGCTGGCGGCGCTCACGGCGCTGTGCCAGACGCTGGCCTTTGCCCTTTGGCAGGGGCCGGATGCGATGGCGGTCTCGGCCGCCGCGGCCGGACTGATGGTCCTTTTGCTGGGGCTTCATTTCCTCTTCTCGTCCGAGGGACGCATGGAGGAGATCGAGCGGAGCTGCAAATACAGCTTCGGTCAGATCCTTCTGGCCAGGGTGCTTTGCTTCTGCCTCCTTGCGGGTGCCTCGCAGGGGGCGGCCCTCGCGGTGACGCTTTTTTTGGACGGGGCGCAGGCGACGGCGCTGATCGGAAGCTGGCTGCCCACCCTGCTCGGCTGTCTGGCGGCTCTTTGCTGGGCGAATTACCTCAGTAAAAACGAGTCGGCGCTGATGCTTGTCTACCTGACGGCGGCCCTCCTGACCGGGCTTACGATGGGACGGATGCTCGCCATAGGCGGCCTCTTCGTCTGCCTGCTGAGCCTGGCGATCCTGTGTGCCGTCTTCTTCCAGGCCAAAACGCTTCTGAACAGGACGATACCTTATGAAACTGACGCTTGTTGATCTGACGAAAAGCTATGACGGGAAAAACGCGGTCGACCACCTGAACCTCGAGCTGTCGACGGGCATCGTAGGACTGTTGGGCGCCAACGGCGCAGGCAAAACCACGACGATCCGCCTGCTCTGCGACCTGATCCGCCCGGACGGCGGCGAGGTCCTGCTGGACGGCCAGAACATCCGCGCCCTGGGCGAGGACTATCGCGAGCTTCTGGGCTATCTTCCGCAGACCGTGGGCTGCTACCCCTGGTTTACGGCTGAAAAATTCCTTCTGTACCTGGCCGCGCTGAAAGGCCTTGAGCCCGGCAGGGCGGAGGAAAGGACGCGGGAGCTTCTGGAGCAGGTGGGGCTGTACGAGGAGCGCCGGAAGCGTCTTCGCGGCTTTTCGGGCGGGATGCTAAGGCGGCTCGGCATCGCGCAGGCGCTTCTGAACGATCCGAAGCTCCTCATCCTCGATGAGCCGACGGCCGGGCTGGACCCGCAGGAGCGAATCCGTTTCCGTTCTATGCTTGCGGGGATCTGCCGGGACCGCCTCGTGATTCTTTCAACGCATATCGTGTCCGATATCGAGCACATTGCGACGGAGGTGGTGATGCTGAAGGAGGGCCGGTTGGTCGCGCACGATTCGGTGGCCCGCCTGCTGGAGGACTGGCAGGGGAAGGTATATTCCGCGGCAGTATCTCCGGAGGAGGCCGAGCGTCTGCGCAGGCTGTATCCCGTGACGAACATTCAGCCGGAGGGCGAGCTCATCCGGCTCCGGCTGCTCTGCCCCGACAGCGCCGACGCGCTTCCCGAGGGGGCCGTCTGCGTGGCGCCGAGCCTGGAGGATGTATATATGGCCTATTGCGGCGCGGTGCCGGTATGCTGAAAAACGAATGGCAGAAAATCTGGTCCAAGCCGCTCACCTGCGTTTTGTTTGCGCTGGTCCTGCTGGTCCAGGTCCTCTATGTACCCATGACGGCGGCCCCGGAGAGCCGGGCGTTTTCGGACGCGCTGAACGGGCTGGGCGGCCCCATGGATGACGCCTGGCGGGACCGGATCGGGGCGATGAGCGGCTCTGTGCCGCAGGAGACCGAGCCGGAGGAGCGCTGGACGCTTTCCTGCGAGGACCGTGCGCTTCTGCTGGCGAAGCAGTATCTGGTCTTTCCGCTTCTTCTGGAGGAGCATGCCGAGGCGCTGCGGGACAGTTACGGGGAGGCGGCCGGACAGGCCTACGAGGGCCTGCGCAGGGCCTATGACGCAGGGCGGCTGATCTTCGGCCACAGTCCCTCCGCCGAGCTTCTGACCGACCAGTCCGTCCTTTCGTGGAGCTTTCTTTTCTTCATGATCCTTCTGGGCACGGATCTTTTTGCCGGCGAGAGCGCCGCCAATATGTCCGCGCTGCAGGCCGCCTCGAAGGACGGCCGCCGGAAGCTGTTCCGGGCCAAGGGGCTCGCCTATGCGCTCTCCGCGGCTTTTGTCTGGCTGACCGCCAACCTGTGCTATGCGCTCTCCGCGACCGTCTTCTGCGGCTGGGGAAACCTGAGGAGCCTCGTCCAGGATTTTGCGGTGAACAGCTGCCCCTATCCCTGGAACGCGGGCCGTTTTCTGGCCGTCATCCTGCTGGGGGACTTTGCGGCAAGCCAGGTCACAGCCCTGCTGCTGTTTCTTCTGTCTGCCGCGTGCCGAAGCATCAGCGGCAGCTTTGCCGCCATGTGCGGCGTGACGGTCCTGCCTTACTTTCTGGCCTGCGAGCTCAAGCTCCCCTGGCTCCTTCTGTGGATCCCCTCCCTGATGGACGGCCGCTGGTTCTTCTGCGATTATGCCGCGTGTCGGGTCGGCGCGGGCTTTCTGCCCCTGTGGGGCATCGCAGGGGCGGAGCTTTTGCTTACGGCTGCCGCGGCCGGGCTGATCCTTCACCGCATTTCACTTTCCCGTGAGGATACATGCATATGAAACAGGAATTTCATAAGCTGCTGCGGCAGTGGCCGCTTCTTCTGACGGCGACGGCCGTGCTCGCAGCGCTCTATGTTTCGCTGGCGTTTACAGGCAATTTCGACACCTTCGGCGGCCACAACCTTTCGTATTACCGGGAGAACGAGGACTACCGGTCGTACTATCAGTCCAGGCAGCCCGAGAAGGTGGACGAGGCCTGGATCGAAAGCAAGAAGGCCGCCTACCGGGCCTTCGTGGATGAGAACCTTCTCACCCGGGAAGAGATCGCGGAGCGTATCGCCTATTACGAGGACCCGCGAAGCCCGGAGGAGCTTTTGGCCGACCGCTATAGCTACGACAACTTCTACCTCGTTCTCAGCAGGGAGGCCATCGCCTCCCGCGAAATGGAGTACGGCTTTTACGAGGCTTTCCGGATCTACATTCCTCTGGCGGAGGATCCGGTCGAATACTACCGGAACAGTATCACCATCCGGGGGTATTCGGAGAGCCGTCAGAAGGACTTTCTGAAGCGTGTCGGGCGCATCTACCGCGACTGGACGCCGACTGCGGGCTCCGGCGTCGGCTGGGATGTCTGCTGCGCGGTCATGCGCTATCTGCCTCAGACCCTCGGGACGGTGCTCATCCTGGTGCTGGGCAATCTGTTTTCGCAGGAGCGCAGCGCGGGGATGAACGAGCTTCTGAGGACGGCCAGAAACGGCCGCGGGAAGCTCCTTCGGAAAAAGCTCGGCCTGGCTCTGCTTCTGACGACGGCCCTGTGGCTCTTCTTTCAGCTTGCGATGCTTCTTCTGGTCAGCCAAACCTATACGCTGCAGGGCGCGCGCTGTACGGCCGTCAGCTACATGCGGACCACAACCTATTTCGGACTTTCCTGGGGGCAGTACTACCTTGTGCAGTCCCTGTTCAGTTATTTCGGGACACTCTGCTTCGCCCTCCTCGTCTGCGTTTTTTCGAGCCTTCTGCGGCCTCGCCTCGCTTTTCCGATCCAGCTGGCCCTGACGCTTTTGGCGGGGCTCAGCATCGACAAGATCGGTGCCTTTCAAGTCTGGGAGCGGCTGCGGGTGCTGCTGCCGGCTCAGCTGATGCAGGCGCTTACGACCGCACGGAGCTATCAGTCCTACCGGCTCGGCTTTTGTCTGGTTCCGCTGCCGCTCATGAGCGCGGCGGCCCTTGTCATCGAGTGCGCGGTGATGCTCCTTTTCCTGAAAAAGCGGGAAGGAGAATAAAAAATGCCTCCCTTAGGCCGGTTCAAACGGTCTTAAGGGAGGCATTTTTGTCGGTGAAAGCGTTATTTGTTTTCCTGGCGGTCGATTTCTTCTTTGACGAGGGCCTTGGTTTCGCCGAAGGTGTCGATGAAGTCGGTGATGCTCGAGACCTTGTCCCAGCCCATTTCACCGGCGACGAGGGAGACGAGGTCAACGGTGCCGGAGAGGCTGATTCCGCCCTTGACGATGCCCTTCAGCTCCTTTGCCTCCGAGGCGAGCTCGATGGCGCGGGAGACGGCGGGAATGCCGAAGGCGTCGCAGATCTTGCCGACGGCGTCAAGGCCCTCTTCGGCGCTGAATTCGGGCTTGTACATCGGCAGGAAGAGGGAGGCGATAATGCGCGATTGCGGATCGTCGGCCTTGCAGAAGGAGAGGATCTCGCCGCTGTCCTTCATCTTTTTCAGCTCGCTGAGGAGGCTTTCGGGGGCCTTTTCGCCGGCGACGATGCCGAAGGCGGCGTCTTCGTAGGCTTCCTTGATCTTGGCGAGCTTTTCCTTCAGCGTGTCGGCGGACTCGTCCGCGGGGGCGACCCAGAGGACCATGTCCGGGCCGACGTCGGGGATTTCCTTCAGCAGGGTCTCTTCGGCGTTTTCGGCGTCCATGTCGAAGATGTGGAGCTCGAGATAGCGGTAGCGGAGCAGGAAATCCTTGAAGCCGTCGAGCCGGTTGTTTTTGGATTCGGGCCAGAGCACCGATTTGCGCGAGAGCTTGGGCTTCGGCAGCTCAACGGTGGGCGCGGGCGCGGGCGTGACGGCGGCTGCGGCTGCGGCTGCGGCGGGCGCGGAGGTCTTGGTCTTGGCGGGCGCGGTCGCCGCCTGTTCTCCGGTTTTTTTCTTCGGCTTCATGAGAAAGAACAGTCCGGCTCCGGCCAGGGCGACGCCGATGCCGATGGAGATGCCGAGTCCGGCGTTCCCGGAGCCGCCGGAACGGCTGCCGCTCAGAGCGGGGATGCGCTCCTGCGTTTCAAAGCTGCAGTAGATGCAGCGCATCAGGAAGTAGCCGTCCTTGGAGGCGGTGGGCTGAACGGTTTCGACATATTGGCTGACATGGTCGCGGGGAGCGACTTCAAAGCGGGTGCTGTAGCCGCAGAGCTCGCAGACGCGGATCTCATAGCCGCCCTCGGAGCAGGTCCAGTGGCGCTCACCCTCGCCGAACTGGTGTCTGGGCGGGTATTCGACGCGGAAGGTAAGATCGCAGTTGGGGCAGTAGAATTCGTCGTAGCCGCCCTCGCAGATATCGTAGGTGTAGCCGAGCCAGCTGTCGGTTTCTTTGCCGCAGTTCGGGCAGTTGGCGACTTCAACGCCGCCGGCGAAGGCGGGGACGGCTGCGGAAAGGACCAGGATTACGCAGAAAAGACAGAACAGCAGTTTTTTCATGGAAGTTTTCCTCCTTAGATTTCACGCAGCGCGTTACGGCACGAGGTCGAAGCGGAAGTTGACCGCTGGCCTGCCGTTGGCGTCCATAAGGGCGGCATAGGGATAGCCGTCCTGCAGAATGATGCCGTCGGAGGCCTTGAGCGGGGCCAGGAAACAGAAGGCGGTTTCCAGCTCGGAATCGAGCTTGATGCTGCCCTTGACGATCAGGTTGACGCTGTCAAGCATGATGGCGTCGTTTTTGCCGATATCCAGGATGATGTCGCCGGTCATCGTGTGCGAATAGCGGTCAATGTAGGCGACCATGAGCGTGCCGCCCTCGCCGGTGATGCGTAAGCTGGAGCGTTTGACCTCGATGCCGCAGATGACGCAGCTGCCTTCGACCCGGAGGGTGAAGTCGGCGCCCATGTTCTCGACCGTGATCTTGGTTTCCATGTCGCAGTAGTTCGTGAGGATGAGGGTGTTGGCGGCGGCATCGTAGCGGATGCCTTCGATGTTAGACTCGCAATCTTCCTTATAGTCGGTATACAGCAGGTTTTCCCAGTAGCCTTCTTCGGCCTTCAGCTTGGAAACGCGCAGATTGCTGTACATTCCGTCGTCATAGGGCGTCAGATTTTGGGGATAGGCCTTGACGGGCGCAAGGCCCAGGTCATTGGCGGCGCCGCCCGCCCCTCCGCAGCCGGCGAAGATCAGAAGCATCAGCGGCAAAAGCAAAAGGACTTTCGCTTGCAGAAGCGAAAATCTCGTTTTTTTCATAGCAAAGCACCTTCTTTTCGGAAAATTTCCGTGATAACGAAAAGCGGCCCGCATGGAGCCGCTTCCGTTATGGATTCGATCAATTATTTATTCTTCTTGCCGGCCAGAACGGTGTTGGTCAGGATGCCCAGGATGAGCGCGCAGGCAATCGAGGTGATGGTGACCTGGCCGAAGTTCAGGGTAAGGCCGCCGATACCGGCGATCAGGATGACGGAAACCACGAAGAGGTTGCGGTTGTTTTCCAGATCAACCTTCTGGACCATCTTCAGACCGGAGACAGCGATGAAGCCGTACAGCGCGATGCAGACGCCGCCCATGACGCAGTTGGGGATGGTGGCGAGGAAGGTGGAGAAGGGAGCGACGAAGGAGATGACGATGGCCATGATGGCGGTGGCCAGGATGGTCACGATGGAAGCGTTGCCGGAGATGGCGACGCAGCCGACGGATTCACCGTAGGTGGTGTTGGGGCAGCCACCGAAGAAGGCACCGACCATGGAGCCGACGCCGTCACCCAGCAGGGTGCGGTGCAGACCCGGCTCGGTGAGCAGGTCGCGCTCGATGATGGAGGAGATGTTCTTGTGGTCGGCGATGTGCTCGGCGAAGACGACGAACGCAACGGGGACATACGCAACGGCGATGGTCAGGATATATTCGGCGGTGATGCTCTTGAAGCCATCAAAGGCCTTGATGAAGGTGAATTCGGGAATCCACTGCATGTTGGCGAACTTGGAGAAGTCGATGACCATGAGGGCTTCGTTGCCGGTCTTGGCACCGATAAGGGTGAAGATGGCGGCGACGATGTAGCCGGCCAGGATGCCGATTACGAAGGGGATCATCTTGAGGAACTTCTTGCCGTATACGGAGCAGATCATGGTGACGAAGAGGGTGATCAGGCCGATAACCAGGCAGAGGTAGGGGCTGGCGACACCGGCGCCGGCCGCGTCCTTCAGACCGCCGGTGGTCAGATCGCCGATGGCGTTGCCGGCCAGGGAAAGACCGATGATGGCAACGGTGGGGCCGATAACGACGGCGGGCATCAGCTTGTTGATCCAGTTAACGCCGACCAGCTTGACAACGATGGAGATGATGACATAGACCAGACCGGCGAAGACGGCACCGATCAGAAGGCCGGCGTAGCCGACGCTGACGGAGGCCGCACCGCCGAAGGCGGCGAACATGGAGCCGAGGAAGGCGAAGGAGGAACCCAGGAAAACGGGGCTCTTGAACTTGGTGAACAGAAGGTAGATCAGGGTGCCGGCGCCGGCGCCGAACAGGGCGGCTGCGGGGCTCATGCCGTTACCGACGATGTTGGGAACGGCGATGGTGGCGGCCATGATGGCCAGAAGCTGCTGGAGGGCAAACACGAGGGTCTGTCCGAACTTGGGCTTGTCTTCTACGGTGTAGGTGAGTTTCATAACTATCCTCCATTTGTTTTTTGCCTCGGCGAAAGAAAAAGCCTTGCCGAAGGTTTGCGGCAAGGCTAAATGCTTGGGTTAAAGTCAGAACACAGCATTTCAGGGGTGACCCTGTTTCCCTTGTCGGCATCACGGTACCGAATTAAAAAGGTTGTTCTAATTCTTCGTAATTATATAGGAGGGGGAAGGGAAAGTCAAGGATAAATTGCGGGTTTTTCGGCTGCGGCGGGCAGGCCCGGAGAGGCGGTGAGGCGGGGCAGGAGAAGCTCGCTTTCGCGGGCGGAAAAGAAGCTGCGGACGAGCAGAAGCGCCATCCGGCGGTCGGCCTCAGGGCGGGGCGAGAGGTAGTGCAGGAGGGCGGTCAAAGCATCGGACGGGGCGGCTTTCAGCTGGAAAAGCTCATCAAGCGAGAGGCCGAGGATGCGCGCAAGGGCGACCAGGAGCTCAAGCCCCGGGCGGGTGCCGGCCTCGATCCGGCACATGTGGGTGGGGCTGATGTCGAGCAGCTCGGCCAGGCTTTGCTGCGAGTAGCCGAGCTGCCTGCGGCGGCAGGCGATGCTGCGCCCGATGCGCGTGAAGCTTGAATCCGGTATCGGAACCATGGACGTCCTCCTTTCCTGTCTGTATATATAACAAAAAAAGAAGGAAAATGTTTCCTTCTTTTCTTCAAAAATTTCGTTAACGGGCGCTTGCTGTCCGGAGTCCGTCCCTTTTACACGCATGGGACGCTTTGTCTCTTTTTCAGCACGGGCAGATCTCCGTGACGCGAAGCTCGCCCTCATTAACTTTGAATTTGATTTCCAGCCCGGCGTACGTCAGCCCGTAGCTGCGCTCGGGATCGTTCTGGTACGAGGGCCGGGGGTCCTCCGCCAGAAGCTCCGTAAGCGCCGCGCGCTTCTCCTCCGGAATCAGCGCCAGCAGCTCGTCGGGGATGCTCACGCGCAGCCGGTAGGCCAGGCGCTCATCGGCGAAGCCGCCGGAGGCATCCGGGTGGGCATCGGTGAAGGGCAGGTAGGGCTTGATGTCGA
>JAZRWR010000094.1:0-2558 GCA_045599825.1 Bianqueaceae bacterium
GGAGGGAGGGGGGGCTGTGATTCGTTGTTAGACTTTTTAAATTCTATTTCGCATTTTGGGCTTTGTATTCTTCGTTATGCGGCTGTGTTTTGCTTTTCTTTTCTTTTTGTGTTATAATCTTTCCACCAGTTTCGGAGGTCTGATTATGAAAAGAAACATTTGTATTCTGCTGGCTGCGCTGCTTGCGCTCGGCACTTTGAGCGGCTGCGGCAAAATCGAGTACGAGAAGGAAGCTACGGTCGAGGGCGCCATTTTCGGCGGACAGGCGGGGGACCGCATTCGTGTCCGGCTGGCTTTCGACCCGTCCTGGCTGATCAAAATGAATAATAAAAAGTATCACCGCGAGCTGGCTGAGCTGTCGACGCTGCTTTCGGCGGATGTATACTTCCGTGAGAAGGATCTGGCGAAGGGCACGCAGAACCGTGTACTGACGGACGGGACGGCCGAGGCCTACGACGCGGAGTCGCTGCTTAGGTCGCTGGGCTTTACGGAGGTCCGCCGCGTGGAGTCGTTCAAGGAGAAGGAGTATGCGTTTGATCAGAATGACAGTGTGACGATGATGCTCGGCTATCGGGCGGAGGGGAAGCGTGACCTTTTTGTGGTGGCTGTGCGCGGCTCCTTTTCGATCGGTGAGTGGCTGAGCGCTTTTGATCTCGGCTGCACCGGGGCCGATGCGGGTGAGCATCCTGAATGGACGGACCGGAGCCGGGTGAAGAGCCTGGATGTCGCCGCGGGGCGCGCGAGGGCCTTTTTTGATGAGTTCGTGCAGGCGAATGCGCGGCCGGGGGCGAAGGCGAGCGTGCTGGTGACGGGGCATTCCCGCGGAGCGGCGATCGCGAATATCCTTGGGGCGGAGCTGGAAAAAGAGGGCGGCATGCGCTGCTACACCTATACCTTTAACACGCCCGGTGTTACGGCGGATGCGGAGGCACCCGCATTCCGGACGGTCTTCAATCTCTTCGACAGCGCCGATTTCTATACGGATTTCCTGCCCTTCGCGAATGAAAAATTTTACCGCTACGGCACGGACCTCGCCCTTGACCTTCAGAATCACACCCGTGCGCAGTCCCTTATTGCGGCCTACACCGACCGCGCCGATTACCAAAGCCCCTCGGCAGAGTTCCGGGCTGAATACGCGCGGCTCTTTGCGGAGCGTTTCCCGGACCGCTCGACGCTTCTGAATGAGCGCGAGTACTATCTGAATTTCAGCAGCAGCTCCGATGCGGAGGATGCGTGTACTTCGCTGACTGAGCTGGCGCAGAGCATGGGCGGAGCCTCCTGCTGCCGGATCGATGAGCCCCTGCCGATTCCCGGGGGCGGATACTTCGTTCGTGTGGCGTATTCAGCACAGGCCCTTTTGAATGGCTTCGCTACCCTGCTCGCGTACGGTCAGCCGGCTCTGGATGCGTTCCTTACGCTCTATGGACAGGATGAGGCGGGCACGGCGATCGCGCGGCTTCTCGCGGCGCATGCGGACGAGCTTGCCGGCGGGCATCTGCTTGTGAACGATTACGTGATCTGCCGGTTTGCGGAGTAAGCCGCAAAGGTTTTTTCGATTTTCCCGGAGGCCTTATGGCTTCCGGTTTTTTTAAGTCTTGACTTAAGTCTTGACTTAATGTCTTGACTTAATGGCTTCTGTGCGCTACAATAGTCCGCATATTGCAAACATTTGTCCGCCCATCGCGGACTTTTGGACTATTGAATGAGGAAATCGACATGTCATCATCGGAACGCTGCTATCTGGTGCGGGAGGAGGCCCTGCCGCAGGCCATCGTCGCCGTCGCTCGCGTAAAGGAGCGGCTGTCGGCGGGGAAGGCGGGGCTTGCGGAGGCGCTGGCGGAGGCCGGCATCTCCCGGAGCACCTACTATAAATACAAGGATGAGGTCTTCGCTTTTCATGATCTGAACGATCGGGAGACCTTGAATTTTACGCTTTCGCTCGGGAATGAGACCGGTGTGCTTTCGGGCGTGCTGGGCGCGGTCGCCGAAGGCGGAGGCAATGTGCTGACCATTCATCAGGGGCTGCCGGAGCTCGGCAGTGCCAGTGTGACACTGTCGGTGTCGATGGCGGGCGCGAGCGTGAGCGCGGAGGAGCTGACCGCGCGCATTGCCGGGGTCCCCGGGGTCCTTTCGGTTAAACTCTCCGGCTTCCGGAATTAAGGAGGATATCTGTATGAAACTTGCGATTTTGGGCTGCGGCACGGTAGCCGGAGGTGTGCTGCATTTGCTGGAAAAGAACCGGGCAGAGATCGCCGCGCGACTGGGCGAGGCGCTTGAAGTGAAATATGTGCTGGCACGGCATCCGGAAAAGGCGCTTGAAAAGGGCGTCGCCGCGCAGGCGGTCGTGACGGATTTCGCCGCGATCGAGCAGGATCCGGAGGTCGCCCTGGTGGTCGAGCTGATCGGCGGAACGAAGGACGCCTACACCTATGTGAGGCGCTCGCTCGAGGCCGGGAAGCACGTTGTGACGGCCAATAAGGACCTGATGGCGCTCTATCCGGAGCTGATGGAGCTGGCAGAGGAGAAGGGGCTTCTGCTCCTCTTCGAGGCGAGCGTCG
>JAZRWR010000095.1:0-16691 GCA_045599825.1 Bianqueaceae bacterium
TGCGTTATAATATACTCGATTGGAGGCCATACTATGTCCTGGTTTTTCTTTGCTCTGGTGTGCACCCTCGCGTGGGGCGCCGCCGATTTATTCTACAAACGCGGAGCCGACGAAAGCGACCCCTCGGCCCACCTGAAGCAGGCGGTCTGGGTCGGGCTCGTCATGGGCCTGTGCTCGCTCCTGCTGCTCCCCTTCTCGGGCGCCTTCGAAGGCCCCGGCGAGCTGTTCCGGAGCGCGCTCCTCTACGCGCCGGCCTCGCTCTCGTACATTGTTTCCATGGTCATCGGCTACGCCGGGCTGCGCTATCTGGAGCTTTCGGTCGTGTCGCCGGTGCAGAACGGCTCCGGTGCGCTTTCAGCCATCGTGATGCTTCTCTTTTTCCTGGCAACAGGCCGCATCAGCTCCGTCCGCGAGGAATTTGAGCTGCGTGCGCTGATCGGCACGGGGCTCATCGCCTCGGGCGTGATTGCGCTGGCCTTTGTGGAGCAGGCGCTTTCCCGGAGAGAGAAGGCCGGCTCAGCGGACACCGTCGACCCCGTCTCCGCGCGTTACCGTTTCGGCGCGGGGGCCCTGCTCTTCCCGATTCTCTACTGCGTCTTCGACACCCTGGGCACGGCTGCGGACGGCATCCTGCTGGACGGCGAAAGCGGTCTGGGCTTGGGCGAGACCGACGTTCTCATCCTCTACGGCCTGACCTTCCTGCTGGCAGGGCTTATCGCCTGGATCATCCTGTGGGTCAAGGAAAAACATCCCTACCAGCCCTTCGCAAAGTCCGAGCTGCCCAAGGCGATCGCCTCTCTGTGCGAGGAAGCCGGCCAGGTCTTCTATGTGTTCGCCATGGCGCGCAATCCCATTCTGGCAGCGCCCATGGTCGCTGCCTACTGCATCGTGTCCGTCCTGCTCTCGCGTCTCTTCTTGAAAGAAAAGCTGAGCCCGGGACAGTGGATCTGCATCATCACCGTCATCGCCGGCATCCTGCTGATGGGCGACTGAGCGGCTCATCACGGAAAAACCCGGCGTTCGCAGCGGAACACGAACAAAGCAGATCAACAAAATCAGCGATGATTTGAACGAAATGCTTCTTTCCCGGTTTGCCGGGACGAAAGAAAACCCGTCGAAAATTTTCGACGGGTTTTGCATAATTAATAAAATCCTTGCGGGGCTGCAGCCTTTCTTCGGCGGCCTTTTTGATCAGATCATGAGTTCGACGACCATGTCGCCGATCTCGCCCGGGTTCTCCAGCTCCAGGCCGGAAATGAGACGCGCCTGAGCGTAGAGGATCTTCGCGTACTTGTCGAGCTTGCCCAGATCCTCGCTGTAGAGGGTCTTCAGACGTTCGGCGATGGGATGGTTCAGGTTGATCTCAAGCACCAGCTCCGCCTTGACGGGGGCCTCGTCGATGCCGGGCATCTTGTTCAGGGTCTTTTCCATCTCGACGGAGATTTCGCCCTCGCTCGACAGACAAGCGGGATGCTTCTGCAGGCTGTTCGTGAAGCGCACCGCGGACACCGTCCCGATGGCGTCGCGCAGATAGGTCAGCATGGCGGCGTTCGCGTCGTTTTCGTTCTTCAGAGCTGCCTTTTCTTCATCGGTGGCCAGGTCCAGGTCATCGCGGCAGACGTTCGAGAATTCCTTCTCCTGATACTGATTAAGCACCTGCAGCGCGAATTCGTCGACGTCCTCGGTCAGGTAGAGGACCTCGAAGCTCTTGGCCAGAACCGCCTCCACCTGGGGGAGAAGCTTGATCTGCTCGACGGAGGAGCCGGGTGCGTAGAAGATTTTCTTCTGTCCCTCGGGCATGCGGGAGACGTACTCCTTCAGGGTGACAGGCTTGTCCTCGGCGGACGAGGTGAAGAGCATCAGATCCTGCAGTGTGTCCTTATGCGCACCGTAGTCGGAGTACAGACCGAACTTCAGCTGGCGGCCGAAGGCCTTGAAGAACTGCTCGTATTTCTCACGGTCGGACTCCTGCAGCTTCAGAAGCTCGGAGGTGATTTTCTTTTCTATACCGCGGGCGATGGCCTTCAGCTGACGGTCGTGCTGCAGCATTTCCCGGGAAATATTCAGAGACAGATCGGCGGAGTCGACCAGGCCGCGCACGAAGCTGTAATAGTCGGGCAGGAGGTCCTTGCACTTGTCCATGATCATGACGCCGCTCGAGTAGAGCTGCAGGCCCTTCTCGAAGTCGCGGGTATAGTAATCGTAGGGCGCGTGCGCGGGGATGAAGAGCAGCGCGACGTATTCGGAGCTGCCCTCCGCCTTCTGGCGGATGACCTTTAAGGGCGCCTCGTAATCGTAGAACTTGTCGCGGTAGAAGGAGGCGTACTCCTCGTCCGTGACCTCGGACTGGGCCTTTTTCCACAGCGGAACCATGCTGTTGAAGGTCTCGTCCTCATAATAGCTTTCGTATTCGGGCTTGTCCTCAGGGCTGCCCTCCTTCTTGCGGCTGCGCTCGACCTGCATGCGGATGGGGTAGCGGATGTAGTCGCGGTACTTCTTGACGAGGGAGCGGAGGGACCACTCCTGCAGGTACTCGGAATACTGCTCGTCCTCGGTATCCTCCTTGATATGGAGAGTGATGACGGTACCGAAATCCTCT
The DNA here is from genome assembly GCA_045599825.1 of Bianqueaceae bacterium. Taxonomy (GTDB): domain Bacteria; phylum Bacillota; class Clostridia; order Lachnospirales; family Bianqueaceae; genus JAZQNF01. Next base: position 2,600 of record JAZRWR010000095.1, read on the forward strand.
TTCTGACAGGGGCTTACGCTGTAGCCGTCGGTGCCGGAGGACTGCCAGCACCAGGCCTCGTCCGACCCGTAGGCGCGGGATTCGACGCGGACGTCATCGCTCACCATAAAGGCCGAATAGAAGCCGACGCCGAACTGGCCGATGATGTCGACCTCCTCCTCGGCGGGCGCATCGGCGCGGTCCTTCTTGAATTCGAAGGAGCCGCTTTTGGCGATGGTGCCGAGGTTGGTCTCGAGCTCCTCCTTCGTCATACCGCAGCCCTTATCCGCGATGCGCAGGGTGCGGGACGCCTCGTCGGCACTCAGACGGATCTCGTAGTCCTCGCGCTTCAGCGTGACAGAAGAATCCGTCAGGGATCGGAAATACAGCTTATCCATCGCATCGCTGGCGTTCGAGATAAGCTCACGCAGGAAGATTTCCTTGTGCGTGTAGATAGAGTTGATCATCATGTCCAAAAGCTTTTTGGACTCGGTCTTGAATTGTTTCTTGGCCATTGTTACACCTTCTTTTCAAATCTATTAGGCGAATAAAGACGGATGCCCGAAAAAGCATCCGTCTTTTGTCTTCATTTGGGGCGTTACAGGTTTTTCAGGCTTCGGTCTGCTCGATGACGATGTCCTCGACCACATTGGCGGCCTCTTCGACAGCGTCGCTGACGGTCTCGGCAAAATCGGCAACTGCCTGGGCGATGCCGGCATCCTCTGCTTCGGCGGCGATTTCTTCACCGAAATCCTCGGCAAAGCTTTCGTCCTCAAAGAGTTCAACCGTCTCCAGCTCACCGTCGGCATCCTCATCGGTCAGAACGGTATCAAAGCTGCCGTTGCCGTCAGTGTCGACCATGACCGTGTCAAAATTGCCGTCACCTGTGGTGTCCATCTGGATGACGTCCACATAGCCGTCACCGTCGGTATCCTCGAGAATGGTGTCGACATAACCGTCACCGGTGGTGTCCATCAAGGTGACATCCGCCTCGCCGTCACCGTCGGTATCCAGCTGAACGGTATCCTCTGCGCCGTCTTCATCGGTATCCTCTACCGATACGACTTCGCCTTCCTGCAGTTCAAAGAACTTCTTATAGATAACATAGGCGCCCGCAGCCAGAGCGGCTACACCGGCAGCACCCAGTAAAATTTTACCGATTTTCTTTCCTTTTTCAGACATGGGGGTTTCCTCCGTATAAGTAATTCTATGCCTTTATTATACCACGAAGGCGACGCGGAAGACAAGCCCGTTTTACAGCTTTTATCGCGCCCCGTCACGGCGTATTGCAACGGATGGTCACACGTTACGGTGCCGAAGTTTTCAACCATCCGTTCGGTACCGCCTCCACACATTCTCAAACCATCTGTCCGGCTCGGGAATGGGCCTTGCTGGCTCGGTGAAGGAGCGGTATCCGCGGGACGCGGCCTCGGTGTACAGCACGAGATTATCGTTCTGCGGCTTGGCGGGGACAAAGCGGACGCCCGGAAGCTTTTCGGACAGCGCCTCGCCCTCCCCGTCACCGGCGGTAACGAGCGCGGAGCCGCGGCTTCCGAAGACGCGGGCGGCCTCGCACATGGAGGACAGCACGGCCTCCTGGGTTTCGAGCATGTCGCGGAGCTTGAAAAGGGCCGGGATCTCGGAGACGTGGGCCCAGAAGACTTCGCGCTCATAGCGCGAGAGTTCTTTCTCGTAGGCCTTCATTTCGGCCGGATTGCGCAGGAAGGCGGCAATCGCGGTCATACGGCACTGAGCCTCTGCCCGGAGGGAAGCGACGTTGGCCTCCGTCCCGCGGCTGTCCTCGATAAAGTCGCGCAGCTCCTCCAGAGCCTCGGCAGCCAGGACAGATGCCTCTGCCTCGTCGAAGGACGCTTCCTCTTTTTTCAGGCGGCGGGCGATCTCCGACGCAGCGCGGAAGGAGCCGACCTGCGTGGCGTTCAGCGCCGAGCCGCCGGGACGGTGGACGCCGAAGTTGCCGGCGCACTCGCCGGCGGCAAAGAGTCCGCGCAGATTGGTCTCCCAGTTGGAGTCGACGGCCAGGCCGCCGTTATGATGCTGGGCGCAGACTGCGATGCGGAGCGCTTCGCGGTAAAGGTCGATCCCGTGCGAGGCGTAAAGCTCAATGGCGGCGGGATTCATATGAGCGAGGCGTTCGATGGGCGTCGGCTGCACCGCGCCGGAGTTGCGCAGATAGGCCGCGGCCTCCTCGCTCAGGCCGGCAAAGTCCTCACAAAGACCGGTCGGGTTGGTGCGGAAGTCCATGTAGACGGCGCGGCCGAGCTCAACGGATTCACGGTAGACGATCAGATCGATGACGGAGGAGCCGCGGACCCGGGACGCATCAAAGGGCCACTGGTAGCCCTTCAGGAACTCCGCGGAGAGCGCCTCGGCGGGCGTATCGAAGTAGTCGGGAAGAAACTCGCGCTCCGTCCCGTTTTCATCGACGGAGATATAACGGGGCAGCACCTGCTGATAGGTGCCGGAAACATTCCAGCGGAAGTCGGTGCTGGCAAGGCCGTACTGCCACTCGCTCAGGTTGGCGCCGCGCGCGCCGGCGCGGAGGGCCATGCCGCTCATGCCCCACTGGCTGGCCGGATAGACCGAAGCCTCGTAGCAGCCGGCCGGACCGCCGGTAGCGAGGATGACGTGGGGACAGAGAACGACCGTGAGGCCGTGCGTGGGTGTATCGAGCTCATCCCGGTTAAGAGCCAGGAAGCCGTAGATCTGCTCTCCGTCCGAAAGGAGCTCAGTGACGAGATAGCCGTCCATCAGCGTAAGACCCTTATCGGTGACGGCTTTTTCCAGGGCCTCGGTCATGAATTTCGAGGTCAGAGGACCCGCCGAGGTTGCCCGGGTGCGGGGGTCGTGGTCGGTCTTATAGCCGACATATTCCCCGTATTCGTTGGTCGGAAAGGCGACGCCCAGCTGGCAGAGCTTCATGAAGGCACGGACGGAGCCCGCTGCCTCGCAGAGCGCGGTGTCGCCGTTGACACCCTCGCCCTCAAAGAGCGTCCTTGTCATTTCCTCAACCGAATCCGGATCCCCCGAAAGCGAGAGCTTGTAGTAGGTCTGCTTGTCGCTGCCGGTGTTGCGCGAGGTGCCGAGCTTAAGTCCCTCCGTGAAGAGCGCGATGTCCGGAACACCCAGCTCCGCGAGGCTGTCCAGCGCGTTGAAGCCCGCGGCGCCGCTTCCGATGACGGCCGCCTGCAGCCGGTAAAGGGGATAGCTTTGGCCCTCAAATCTGATCAGGTCCTTTTCCATATCAGCCGATCATGGCCTCCTGTTTTTTGTCCATCGTATAGCAGTCCGGATTGTCGATCATGACGGAGCCCGCGAGGCGGATATCCGCGGCGGAGGCCGCGATGAAGATATCGTAGCGGCCGCTCTCGACGATCCAGTCGTGAAGCATCACATTGTAATAGCTGAAATCCTCGTCCGTCAGCGTGAAGGAGACGCGGCAGCTCTCACCGGCCGCGAGGAAGACCTTGGTGAACTGCCTGAGCTCCTTGACGGGCTTGGTAACGGTGGCAACGGGGTCGCCCACATAGAGCTGCACAGCCTCGGCGCCGCCGCACGCGCCCTCGTTCGTCAGCGTGAAGCTGACGCGGATGTCCTTCCCGCCCTGCTCGACCGCCAGATCGGAGTAACCGAAGCGGGTGTAGGACAGGCCGTGGCCGAAGGGGAACCACACATATTCGGGGTGGCGGTCATAATAGCGGTAGCCGATTTCCCACTTCTCGCCGTACTCGATCAGCAGGCCGTTGCCGTTCAGATCGAGGTCGCGGCGCATCTCGGTGGGGAAGGTCTCGGAGAGCTTGCCGCTGGGGTTGACCGCGCCCGTCAGCACGTCGGCGATGGCCCGGCCCGCTGCCTCGCCGGTCGGCCACATCTGGACGATGGAGGTGCAGTCGGCGGCCTTATCGCTGCGGAAGGTCGAGGAGCCGCTGGTCAGGACCAGGATGACGTTGGGATTGTGATAGGTGCAGTTGCGCAGGACGTCCTCGATGTAGCCCGCCAGATGGTTATCGAAGCGGTCGATGTTCTCGGAGTCCTGGGAGGGCTGCACGCCCGTGAAGACGATGACCGCATCGTAGGTCTGGATGTCGGGCATGTCGCGGCAGAAGGTGTGCCAGAGCATGTTGTCAGGCTGCTTGCGGGTCAGATAGGGGAAGTAATCGACCTGAACGCCGGGCAGTGCCTGCTTCAGGCACTCCAACGGAGAATCGATGTGCTCGGGGTTGGGGAAGACCTCCGCGGAGCCCTGTCCGTTGATGTAGGGCATGACGGCGTATTCGCCGGTGACCGCGACCTTCTTCACCTTGTCGGGCGTAAGAGGCAGAAGCGGCGTGTCGGTGCTGCTCCAGCCGGCGTGGTCGGGGTAGACCGGCCACTCCTTGGTGGAATTGCGGAAGTTTCCGTTCTTGAGGAGGCAGATGGCCTCCTGCGCGATCCTGAGGGCGTTCTGATGCTGGGCGTCGCGGTCGTAGTCCTTGTCCTCGCGGACGGGGCGCAGCAGGAACTCGAGCACGCGGGCGCAGCAGGCATCGATCTCCTCCATGCTGATGCGGCCCTCCTCGTAGGCCTTGGTGATCTTCGCGATATTGTCGGCCGTGTCGCTGGGCATGCGCAGGTCAAGACCGGCCTTGACGGATTTGACGGTATCGTGCACGCCGCCCCAGTCGGAAACGAACATGCCCTGATAGCCCCACTCCTTGCGGGGAACGTCCATGAGCCACTTGTTTTCGCCGCACCAGATCGAATTGACCTTGTTGTAGGCGGTCATAATGCTGGTGGGACGGGAGTTTTTGACGGCGATCTCGAAGGCCTTCAGGTAGATCTCACGCAGGGTGCGCTCGTCGATCTCGACACTGGCCTCGGTGCGGCGCGTCTCCTGGGAGTTGCAGGCGTAGTGCTTCATCGAGACGCCGACGCCGTTCTCCTCGCAGCCGTTGATATAGGCGGCGGACATGCGGCCGGCCAGCACGGGATCCTCTGCGAAGTATTCGAAGTTGCGGCCGTTCAGGGAGTTGCGCTTCATGTTGGCGCCGGGGCCGAGGATCATCTGGATGTTGTGATGAACGCAGTCGGCGGCGATGGTCTTGCCCATCAGATAGCCGAGCTCGGGGTTCCAGGTGGCCGCCGTGGCGCAGCAGGAGGGCAGGCAGGTGCTGTCCGTGCCGGGATTGTAGTTGCGCTCGCCGTTGGGGCCGTCGGCCATGTGCTTGCCGGGAATGCCCAGGCGGGGGATGCTTGCGGTGGTCAGACCCTCATACTGAGAGCCGGTCAGGATGGTGCATTTTTCTTCCAGCGTCAGCTGGGCAAGGATGGATTCGATCGTCATAGAAGCCTCCGTTTATTAGGGTGTTTCGATAAGGAAAGCCGCCCGGGCAAGCGGGACGACCGATCGGCTTTTTGATTTTCGGATGCAATTACAGTCTTTGGATATGGAAGCCTCCGTCCGCGTTCAGGACGGTGCCGGTGCCGAAGTCAAGCAGACCGCTGACGGCGGCCATGACGCAGTCGGCGACGTCCTCGGGCCTGCCCATGCGCTTGATGGGGGTGACGCCCTGCGCGATGAGGCGCTCGTACTTTTCCTTGACGCCGGCGGTCATGTCGGTTTCGATGATGCCGGGACGGACCTCGAAGACGGGGATGCCCTCCTCGGCCAGGCGGTCGGCGAAGAGCTTGGTGACCATGGAGATGCCGGCCTTCGACATGCAGTATTCGCCGCGGTTCGTGGAAGAGGTGTAGGCCGACATCGAGGAAATGTTGACGATGCGGGGGCTGCAGTCTTCAAGAAGCGCTTTCTGTTCGATCATATAATTGGCGGCGGCCTGGCACATGAAGAAGGTGCCCTCCAGGTTGATGTTCAGGAGGCGGCCGACGCTTTCGGGGGTGGTGGTGAGGATATCGGCGCGGACGAGGGGCGCGACGCCGGCGTTGTTGACGAGGACGTCGAGGCGGCCGAGCTCGCGGATGCGCGCGAACATGGCGGCGCGGTCATCCGCAGAGGCGATGTTGCACTTTTTGTATTCGCAGCGGATGCCAGGAAAGCCCTCCAGAAGACCCGGCTGCTGGTCAAGCTCCTTGGTGCCGGAGATGATGACGTAGTAGCCGGCGCGGCCGAGGGCCGTGGCGATGGCGTGGCCGATGCCGCGGGTAGAACCGGTGACTAAGGCGATTTTTTCCATTTTGGGGGCCTTTCCTTAGGAGTTGGATACCATGTGACGGATATCTTTTTCGTTGTTGAGAACGTTTTCCTTATAAAGGGGCATATAGACGGCGTTGTCGCGGATGACGCAGCCGGGGGTGGAGCCGCTGCGCATGAGCTCGGTGCACTTGGAGCAGGCCAGACAGACGCGCTTGGGATCAAGAGCACCCTGGGTCAGGATGTCGCGGGCGAAATCGGGGTAGGCAAAGCCCATGCGGCCGAAGCCGACCATATCGGCGCGGCCCTGCTCGACCATGCCGGCGGCGAGATTGGCGCTGTACTGACGCATGTAGGAGACGGCGGAGGAAATGATCTTCATTTCAGGGACCGCGGCCTTAAGCTGACCGATGAGGCTTGCGGCGCGCTCGACACCGGCAAAGGGTGATTCGGGCGGCTGGTAGGCGCCGTTTTCGTAGGGACGGTTGACGTGCGGATTGGCGTAGGGGTTGCCGATGGTGATATCGACGAGGGGAATGCCCCATTCGTCATGCATCTGCCGGACGAGACGGACAGGCTCCTCCAGGCAGGGCGTGAGACCGCCGTCGGGCTGCATGCCCCAGCCGTAGGGGAACTCAAAGCCGTCGTAGATGTTCATGCGGGAGGTGACGAGCATGCGGGAGCTGACGCTTGCCTTGGCTGCGGCAACGGCGTTTTTGAAAAGGCGGGTGCGGTTTTCGAAGCTGCCGCCGTAGAGGCCCGGGCGGGTGTAGGCGGAGAGCAGCTCGCACATCAGATAGCGATGGCAGGCCTTGATATCGACGCCGTCGAAGCCGGCGGCTTCGGCCAGGCGGGCCGCTTCACCGTATTTTTCTTCCAGGGATTTGAGGTAGTCGTCGCTGACGATGCAGGAGGCCGGCAGGGGACCGTTCTTCTCCAGCAGGGGGCTGTTGTAGGCGATCATGGGCGCGGCCTTGCCTTCGGGCTTGGAGTAGCGGCCGCTGTGGGTAGCCTGCATGACGATGACGGGCTCATAGCCGTTTTCTTTCAGACAGATTTCTTTCCAGGAGGCGATGAGGCGCTTGTACTCATCCAGATTGCCCTCTGAAATCATCATTTGACGGGGATTGGCGCGGCCTTCGGGGACGATGGCGGTTGCCTCGAACCAGATGAGACCGGGGCCGCCCTTGGCGAAGCGTTCATACCGGCGGACAGTCAGGGGGCCGGGGGTACCGTCCTCATGGCTGCCGTCGCAGCCTTCCATGGGCTGCATGGCCAGGCGGTTGGGCACCGTTACAGGGCCGGCCTCAAGGGGCTGACGCAGCACTTCCGTATTTTCAGAAAGAGGCAGTACGATGCCGTTCTCTGTCAGATTCTTTTCGAGCTCCGCAAGGGAAGCATAGGGCCATCCTTTGATTGCCATTGAAAACTCCTTTTTCATGTAAAAGTTTCTTGTACAGCTATTAGGGCTCATATTTCGTTTATTATAACTTATTATTCCGTTTTTTTCCACCCTTAATTGCGGCGTTTGCGAAAAGTTTGCAATCGGTCCGCGTTCTTTAATGCACTAGCGCGCAAAAGAAAAACATTGACAGCCCCGCCTGCGCGTGCTAAAATCAAGCACAAATCTTTTTTCCCGAGGACGCTCTTATGAAGACCTATCAAGTTGGTATCATCGGTGCCACGGGCATGGTCGGCCAGCGCTTTGTCACGCTTCTGGCCAATCACCCCTGGTTTCATATTAACGCGCTTCTGGCTTCGGGCCGAAGCGCCGGCAAAAGCTACGAAGAAGCACTGGGCGGACGCTGGTGCATGGAAAGCCCGCTGCCCGAATCCGTCCGCAGCATGACCGTGCTCGACGCGGGCGATATCGCTGCCGCCGCGCAGCTGGTGGATTTCGTCTTCTGCGCCGTCAACCTCCCCAAGGATGAGGTCCGCGCGCTGGAGGAGGCCTACGCTAAGGCCGAGATCCCGGTCGTCTCCAACAACTCGGCCTGCCGCTGGGTCGAGGATGTACCCATGGTCATCCCCGAACTGAACCCCCACCACACGGCCGTTATCGAAGCGCAGCGCAAGCGCCTCGGCACGAAAAAGGGCTTCATCGCCGTCAAATCCAATTGCTCCATCCAGAGTTATGTGCCCGCCCTCACCCCGCTCAAGGACCGCTACGGGCTGGAAAAGGTGCTGGCCTGCACCTACCAGGCCATCTCCGGCGCCGGCAAGACCTTCGAACGCTGGCCTGAAATGGTCGACAACCTGATCCCCTACATCGCCGGCGAAGAAGAGAAGAGCGAGCGCGAGCCGCTGAAATGCTGGGGCCGCGTCGAGGACGGCCGCATCGTATGCGCCGAGGGCATCTCCATCACAAGCCAGTGCCTGCGCGTGCCCGTCACGAACGGCCACATGGCTGCCGTTTTCGCCTCCTTCCGCGAAAAGCCCGATCCGGAGGAAATCAAAGAAATCTGGGCCAATTGGAAGACCCCGGCCAATGAGCTGGACCTCCCCTCCGCGCCCAAGCAGTTCATCCACTATTTCGAAGACCCGGCCCGCCCGCAAACAGCGCTTGACCGCGGTCTGGAGGGCGGCATGGCCATCAGCTGCGGCCGCCTGCGCCCCGACAGCCAGTACGATCTGAAGTTCGTCTGCCTCTCTCACAACACGCTGCGCGGCGCGGCCGGCGGTGCAGTCGAAATGGCGGAGCTTCTGGTAAAGCAGGGATGGCTGTAAATAATGATTCATTAAACTGCAAAGCGGCATGATCCGAATCGGACCATGCCGCTTTACTATATTAGTTTCCTTGATGCCCACACCGCGAGCAACAATTATTAGAATAATCCCAATAATCCACATGATTTTGAGCAATCTGCGCCCCGCAAATTGAGCAATAACCCACGTGAACATTTATTGTCGCGTCCCACCAAGTTGCGTAATCATGCGAAGCATATGGCGTAAACCCCGCCTCTACAGCCCATCGAAGGGGAGAAAACAGGTAAACGCCAGACGTAGCATTTCCTCCGCTCACAATTCCAAGTGCTCTACCCGATCCATCAACAATAGGACATCCACTGTCACCGGGCACAACCGTTCCGGAGGACAAAGAAAAACTGCACAACCCGTCTATTCCAACTGTTCCGTAATAAATTCTGTCTTCAAGCCCGGTAACTACCCCATAGCCCGCTCCATTTGCTTGGCTATATTTCTTTACTATCATACCTGTTGCAGGCGAAATACAACAGCCAGCATCAAGATAAAACCAGCCATCATTAGTCGCTTTTACCTTATGAGAAGCTTCCCATCCTGTTGTGAGAGCTACTATAGAAAAATCACCATCCCCTGTATGATAATATCTCTGCATCATAACGGTTCCTATTGAAGTTCCACTTGCTATGTCTAAGACAGCCGTTCCCACGCTATTTGTATGTCCACAAGTCAGCAAAACATTGATATTATTATATTTCCCGCAAATCCCCGCCGAAAAATTACCCGAAGAATTGCTTAATCTCATTCCATCATAAACCGTTCCCGAATAAGTCTCATTATTCCCATCACTTTGATAAAAAGACACAAATGGATACCGAACAGAAAAGACATTTTCTAATTCTAGGCACTCCTTTTTCCCAATACTATTTATGAAAAAAACCACCTTATTTTCCTCCTCGCGCAGGCCACAAAGAGAAATATGATACCCTTTTGATTCTAATTCTGTTAAAATAGAATACTTCGCTTCGCATAACTGCTCATAGGAATAAGCGCATTCTTTATACAAAATCACATTCGAAAATTCCTCAAGCTCGGCCGCCTCCAAAAACTGATGCTCAAATCCCGCTACGTAACAAATAACCAACTTTCCTTGATTATCAATATACCGGCCCGCATATCCTTGCGGATAGACTAATTCTCCATTTTGAAAGCACAATTCTACAAATCTGTAATTTGCCTCGCAGGCATTAGTCTGCTCTTTCATCTTCTGTTCGTTTTTTTCATTTTGATATGCATAAACTGCGCTAATATTTTCAGTGAATAAAAGTGAGACAAAAAATAAAACACATAAAAACCTTTTCATATCTTCTCTTTATGTCAATACGCTTCAAAAGCGCTGCACTTCTGAATCTGATAGTCACAGCCGCTGTCCATACAGGCTGTAACAATCTTCCTGTAGACATTTTCCGGCGTATCCTCTAAAGCACGAACCAAAATACAGTTGCCCGTCACATCAATTCCGCAGCTGACTAAATATCCACTTTCTTCACACTGCTCACAAATATAAGCCGATGCCTTTTCCAGCTCATTCCACGAATCAGTGACATAACGGAAAAGCAGCTCCTGTGCGCCGATACCCAGAAGATCCTGCCAATACTCCTCTTCTCCCGCAACTTCCTTCAGACAAAGTACGAGCCGTCCGGAACCCGAAAGATAAGCCCCTCCGAAATTATCGGGAAAATGATCTCCAAAGGCCGACATCAAAGTGCCATATGCCCTACTCGCGTTGTCCTGCGAAAGCGGAATCGAAAAACAACGGCGTACCGCCTTCTCGGCAAGTTCCAACAGCTGCTCCTCCAATTCCTTATCCAAAAAGACAAAACACACCGCCTCCGCCTGCCCCTTTCCGGGAACCAGCTGCAGATAGCATATACCCTTCTCGCTCTTTTCAGATGCAAAGCGCAGCATACATCCGTCAGACATTCTGATTGTGTAGATGCCGCTGCAGGACAGGAGCGCACTTTCCGACGCCTCTGTTAAGGGCAGCTCCTCCACCCGCCGCAAAGTTAACGAAAGAGCCTTTTCATCCTCCTCTGAAAGGCGATATGAATAAAGGCCGCCCTGATAACGGAAAAGGAGCCTTCTTACCGCCTCTTCATCCGTAAGTGCCGAGTGAACGCAGCGCTGTACAGCCCGTTTCCCCGTCTTCAAAGGCTTTGTCATAAATAAAAGACCGACAATCGCAGCTGAGAGCGCAAACAGAATCACAACCCATTTTTTGCTCTTTCTGAAATTCAGGATGCGAACAACCCGCCCCTTCACATTCTTCTCGCCGAAAGAAAGGGCGCTCAGTTTTCCAATACGTCTTCGGCTGCAGCAGCGCAAAAGAGCAAGCGCGTAGCTTTTTCTCTCAGACTCCGAAAAGTCCTCCACCAGCGACTCGTCACAGGCGGTCTCAAGATCGCGGCAGAACAAGGCATAGGCGAAATGAACCAAAGGATTGAACCAGTGCAGAGCTAAAACCGCAAAGCCCAGCATTTTCCATAAAGGATCTCTTCGTTTAAGATGCCTTCTTTCATGAAGAAGAACCATCTCTCTGTCCTCGGGCTCCAAATCCGCCGGGAGGAAAATTACAGGACTGATCACACCAAGAGAGAAAGCGGTTTCAAAGCGGCTGCCTGAGAAAACATTGTCTGCCAGTACCTCTTCTTTTCGGACGCCGCGATATAACAGACATTCGCTCAGTCCCAGATAGAGCATGGCGGCCACAGCACCACCGATCCAAATGCAGCCCGCCGCCGCAAGCATACGCTCCGCAGAAAAGCCCCGCTTGCTCCCCTCCCTGTTTTCAGAAGAGAAAGTCTCATCCAGCTCCGGGAAACCGCTTTCAAGAGAAAGCGACAGCTGTCCCGTTTCCGAATCCGTTACCACGATAGTCTCCGCACTCGGCAGCAAGGACAAGGAACTCGGCAAACTGAAAGGGAGCAGAAGCCGAAGTCCGACCATCAGCCACAGAACACAAAGCGCTCTTCCGGAAACTCTGCGAAACAGAAGCCGCAGCAGCAGAACGGCCGCAAGCAGCCAGCTCGCAGTCAAACTCAAATTCACAACTTTAAGAAACAGCCCCTGAATCATTTCCCGTCCTCCTCATATCCGAGCAGCGCGAGAATTCCGGCGATCTCCTTTTCCGAAATGTTCTGTTTCTTCCCGAAGGCGTTCACAAAAGCGGGCAGCGAACCCTCAAAGGTTCTCTCCATAAGCTCCGTCAGTTCAGTCTCCTGCACCTCCTGTTTCGAAAAGCATGAGGTCACAACTGAGTCTTCCTTATGAACAATCCCCCGCTCCGAAAGACGTTTAATAACTGTGTACGTCGTCGTTCTTCCCCATCCAAGTTTCTCGCTGCACAGCCTCGCCAGCTCCGCGCAGGTCGTCGGTTCATTCTCCCACAGAATTTGGCAAAAACGGTATTCGCCCTCATATATTTTCGGTATCTGCATTGCGTCCTCCTTTTGTCTACACGTGTCTTACTACCATCATAATACAACTGTAGACAAATCTTGTCAAGCCTCTTTATATCCATTCACCCTCTCCTCTCTTGCACCTTCCGCCCAAGTATGCCATAATAGCGCTATCAAACCGTTCGGAGCGTAACATGAAAAAAGTATTGATCATCGGTGCCGGTCCTGCCGGCATCACCGCCGCACACGAGCTCGCCGGACAAGAGGGCTATGAGGTCACCGTGCTTGAGGAAAGCGACTCCCTCGGCGGAATCTCCCGCACCGTCCGCCACAACGGCAGCCGCATGGACATCGGCGGCCACCGCTTCTTCTCCAAGGACCCCGACGTCATGCGCTTCTGGGAGGAAATCCTGCCGGTGCAGGGCGCCCGCCCCATCGACGACGTTCTTCTCGGCCGCACCCCGCCGCTGAAGCTTGGCGGCCCGGACCCCGAAAAATGCGACGAAGTCCTCCTGATCCGCCGCCGCGTCTCCCGCATCTACTATCTGAAAAAATTCTTCGACTATCCCATCAGCATGAAGTGGCAGACCTTCCGCAGCATGGGCTTCATCCGCACCGTCAAGGCCGGCTTCAGCTACCTCCGGTCCTGCGTCTTCAAAAAGAAAGAGGACTCCCTCGAAAACTTCTACATCAACCGCTTCGGCCGCGTGCTCTACAGCATGTTCTTCGAAAAGTACACCGAAAAGCTCTGGGGCCGCCACCCCTCCGTCATCAGCGCCGACTGGGGCGCCCAGCGCGTCAAAGGCCTCTCCATCCTGGCCATCGTCCGCGACATGTTCCGCAAGCTCTTCGGCATCAAGGACAAAGGCAAGGTCGAAACCTCCCTCATCGAAGAATTCCGCTACCCCAAATACGGCCCCGGCCAGCTGTGGGAAAGCGCCGCCGCCCGCGCCGCCGCCAAAGGCGCCCGCTTCGAAATGAACTGCCGCGTCCGGAAAATCCTCGGCGAAAACGGCCGCCTCAGCGGCGTCCTCTGCGACACCCCCGACGGCGAAGCCCGCTTCGACGCCGACATCATCCTCTCCTCCATGCCCCTCAAGGACCTCGTCGCCGGCCTGGACGGCCCCGACGTCCCCGAGGACATCGCCCGCATCGCCGCCGAGCTCCCCTACCGCGACTTCGTCACCGTCGGCCTCCTCGTCAAGCGCCTCAAGCTCAAAAACGAAACCGACATCCCCACCCTCGGAAACATCGTCCCCGACTGCTGGATCTACGTCCAGGAGCCCGACGTCAAGCTCGGCCGCATCCAGATCTTCAACAACTGGTCCCCCTACCTCACCCCCGACCCCGAGCACAGCGTCTGGCTCGGCCTCGAATACTTCTGCACCGAAGGCGACGACTTCTGGAACCTGAGTGAAGAAGACTGCGCCCGCCGCGCCATCGACGAGCTCGTCCAAATGGGCATCATCGACGAAAGCGACGTCCTCGACTACCACCGCGAGCGCGTCAAGAAGGCCTACCCCGCCTACTTCGACAGCTACGCCCGCATCGACGAGCTCAAAGCCTACCTCGACTCCTTCGACAACCTCTACTGCATCGGCCGCAACGGCCAGCACCGCTACAACAACATGGACCACTCCATGGTCACCGCCTTCCGCGCCGCCGACCTCATCCTGGGCAAACGCCGGGACAAAGCCGAGCTGTGGGAGGTGAATACTGAAAAGGAATACCATGAGGAGGGAGGAGGGAGTTAGGGAGTTAGGGAGGGAGGGCTGTTGCAGTTTTCTTCCCTTTTCCCTGCCGCTTC
>JAZRWR010000096.1:0-6924 GCA_045599825.1 Bianqueaceae bacterium
CGATTATGAGAAGGAACAGGCAGAGCTGCTGGACAGGATCGAGTTGCTGAAAGAAGAAATTGAAAGACAGGAAGATCAGGCGGAGAACGTTGACCGTTTCATCCGCACGGCGAAAAAGTATCTGTATCTGGAAAAGCTGACACCGACCATACTTAACGACATGGTGAACGCTGTGTACGTTCATGCGCCGAACAAATCCAGCGAACAGCGGGTACAGGACGTAGAGATCAGCTACAACTACGTCGGTATACTTCCTGTATCACTACTCTATGACTTGCAAAACGGTGAAACGGCATGACCGTAGCCATGCCGTTTCAGAGAAAACATCTTATACGGTTTTATTGGAGCGCCCTGTGGGCGGGTGTTCTTATGGACATGATTGCCTTATAAAGCGTTTTTGAGCGTACGCCTTCGTCAGAGCTTTTCACTGTACGTTCCGCGTGCAGCTCCGTAACTCTTCCTTGCCGTCCATCTCAACAACGTTTTTAAGGTTCTTACCCGGAATTTTCTCATTTCAACTAATGAAGGCCTTGCGCCGGCATTTGTTTGCCGGCACAAGGCCTCTGTTTTTTTGAAATGAGAAAATCAATCTGTCCGTAAGAGCGCTCCGCTTGGGAAGCGGCTTTTGATTTGCGGATGATTAGTCTTCCTTGACGATTTTGCCTTCGGCAGCATTCTTGCGAACGCTCTCAATGCCGTTCAGGCAGGCGCTCTTGGTCTTGTAGCCCTCGCTGACAGCGATGATCTGGCCGTTGGTGGCCTTCAGGCGGAAACGGAATTCGCCGCGCTTGTCGGCATACATCTCGAACTTGGGATGCTTGGCCTTTTCGAAGCCTTCTTCGGTCTGATTTTCAATATTGGCAACGGGCGCGTTCTTGATAACGCTGGCAATGCCCTTGCGGCAGGAAGCCTCGCTGGCATATACTTCGCTGTTGGCGATGGTTTCGCCGTTGGAAGCCTTCAGATTAAACTTGACGCCATTCTTAGCGGCGCTGATAACAAACTTACCCATGGTATCCTCCTAATTTAAACGAACTGTATTATTAAGCTGATTATAATATGAGAAAGAACATTCGTCAAGAAATTGTAACCAAGAAGCAATAAAAAAACTCTTGTATACCATTCCCGAAAAGAGTATAATGACCAAGTACTATGATGTCATAAGCGCAGTGCCGCCGGGTGTCTTCCCGCCCTGCGCCTTGATGCTCATTTCTCCCGAAAGGAAGTTTGCACAATGAATACTGATATTTTTGAAACCTACGAGTCTGAAGTCCGGTCCTACTGCCGCTCCTTCCCCACTGTTTTCACCAAGGCCAAGGGCGCGTTCTTCTATGACGAAGAGGGTAATGAATATATTGATTTTTTCTGCGGCGCAGGAGCTGAAAACTACGGTCACAATAACGACTATATCAAGGCCAGGCTGATCGAGTATCTTCAGGCCGACGGCGTCATCCATTCTCTGGACATGTATACGAAGGCCAAGCGCGATCTGCTGGAGACGCTGGTCAACCGCATTCTGAAGCCCCGCGGCCTGGATTATAAGATCCAGTTCCCCGGCCCCACCGGCACGAATGCGGTAGAAGCCGCTTTAAAGCTGGCCCGCAAGGTTACGGGCCGCAGTGAGATCTGGGCTTTCATGGGCGCCTTCCACGGCATGACCCTGGGCGCACTGGCCCTGACCACCGACGTCAAGTCCCGCCACGGCGCCGGCGTTCCGCTCGAGCATGTGACGCACATTCCTGCGCCCTATATGTTCCCTGAGCTGGACGTGATCGCCTACATGCAGACCCTTCTGGATGACGACCACAGCGGTGTCGAAAAGCCCGCTGCACTCGTCATGGAAACCGTTCAGGCCGAAGGCGGCGTCAACGTCTTCAGCGTTGACTTCCTGCAGAAGGCGGCCGAATTCTGCAAAAAGAATGATATCCTGCTGATTATCGATGATATTCAGGTCGGCTGCGCCCGCACCGGCACCTTCTTCTCCTTCGAGCGCGCCGGTATCAAGCCCGACATGTTCGTTATGTCCAAGTCCATCGGCGGCTACGGTCTGCCCTTCGCGCTGACCTTCTTTAAGCCCGAATACGACAAGTGGCTGCCTGCCGAGCACAACGGCACCTTCCGCGGCAACCAGCTGGCCATCGTGGCATCGAATGCCGGTCTGGAATACATGCTGGACAACGAGGTCGAGGCTGAAACCCGCCGCAAGGGCAAGCTGGTCGAAGAATTCTTCGCAAAGGAAATCGCTCCGCTGGACAGCCGCATCACCCTGCACGGTCTGGGCCTGATCCAGGGCGTGGATTTCGGCGGTATCGATGATGAAAGCTTCTGCAGCCGTGTCCGCAGGGAAGCCTTTGCCCGCAAGCTGATCATTGAGAGCGCCGGCCGCAAGGACTGCGTGCTGAAGATCATGCCTCCTCTTACCATTGACGACGATACGCTGCTGCGCGGGCTCACCATCGTCCGCGACGCCATCGCTGCCGCCCTCAAGGCTTAAAAAAGAAAAATGGCGCCCTCGCGGACGCCGCTTCATAAGACACAAAACGCCGGGACATTAGTCCCGGCGTTTTTCGTGTATCAATATCCGAAAACACCCGAAAGCGAATCGTCTTCGTCGATCCAGCTCTGCACGTCGATGATGCGGTAGTCATCCTTGGTGTCGCGCACATAGACGGTCGAGATGCCGGCGTTGATGATCTGCTTCTTGCACATGGAGCAGCTGGTGCTGTTGGCGACGTAATCGCCGGTCGCACACTCAACGCCGCACAGATAGAGGCTGGCGCCCAGCATTTCATCGCGGGAGGCGCAGATGATGGCGTTGGCCTCGGCGTGGACGCTGCGGCAGAGCTCGTAGCGCTCGCCCCGGGGAATGCACAGCTTTTCGCGCATGCAGAAGCCGATGTCGGAGCAGTTGGCGCGGCCGCGGGGGGCGCCGGCGTAGCCGGTGGAGATGACGGCGTCATTTTTGACGATGACGGCGCCGTAGTGGCGGCGGAGGCAGGTGCCGCGCTGGGCGACGACCTCGGCCAGATCCAGATAGTAGTTGATTTTGTCACGACGTTCCATGGGTTGAAGCATCCTTTCTGAGTGGAGTTTTGTCTTATACAATATGAGCGCGGAAGAAGGCGCATTCGTCATCATTGCATTCGGCTGCCAGCGGCAGGCGGCAGTTGACGTGGAAGACATGGCCGATTTCGGGAGTTTCCTTGCTGCCGTAGACGCGTCCGATGTGCTCAACGCCCTTGCGCTTCAGCCTCCGGCTGAGGATGGGGACGCAGAGCTTCAGCGGGTCCTGATAGGCGCCCATCACGAAAGCAGGCGGGAAATCCTTGGTCAGGAAACGGCCGCCCCTGGTCGCCATGCCGCAGTTGATGGCTACGGCGCGGACCTGAGGACGTCTGTCGATTTCGATTTGCGGAAAGCGTTTCGCAAAGCGCGGATTCGTCAGCATGAGGCCGGCGGTTTCGCACAGGTGGGCGCCGGCGGAGTCGCCGACGAAGAAGACATTGTCAAGGTCCAGCCCGTATTCGTTTGCATGCTCGGCCATGAAGCGATAGGCCAGAAAGCTGTCCTCCAGCTGTGCGGGCTCGGGATAGTCCGGGACAAGGCGGTAGCTGTAGTTGACGACTGCGAAGCCGCGCTCGGCCAGGCGCATGCAGTAGTGCTGGTAGAGGTCCTTGTCGCCGTAGAAGAGGCCGCCGCCGTGCATGGAAAAAATGACGGGGAGCAGGCCTTCGGTGCCGCGCGGACGGTAGATATCCAAAAGGTTCCAGACGGGCACGGGGCCGTAGGAGAGGTTGTCGAAGCGGATCACATCTTCCGGCGTGGTCAGACCGGCGTCGCGTACGGCATCGCCGGCAGCCCATTCCTGCCGCATTTTCTCGTAGTTCATGGGGCTCCTTTCGTTGACGCTCGATGAAAATTTTGATATATTATAGCCATAAATAACGTGAAAAATCAATTGCTTGCACGGAAAAAGAAAGGAAAACAGATGGCAGACAAGGGATTAATGGACAAATTAATGGAGCTTTTCATGAAAACGGCGCAGGTCAAGGCCTCGTACGGCTTTGACCGCGTCCGCTTTGATTTTTACGATAACAGCGCCATCGGTTATTGCCTGGACGGACGGAGCATCACGAAGTTCTATGCAGAAGCCTCGGTCATGGACGGGCGCCGCATTACGAGCCGCAGTGCCAAGCTGAAAAGCGTGAGCGAGGAGGAAAGCGGGGATGAATGGACGCTGTGCGTCATCTACGAGGCGGAGCATCTGCGGCTGAGCGAATGCCTGACCGTAAAGCGCGGGGAGCCCTGGTTCCGCGTCCGTGCCACCGTAAAGGATCTTGCGAATGCGGTCACTGAGTCAAACTACCTGGCGCCGCTGGATTTCGCCTATCCGGACAAGAACTGTCTGCCGCTCTTTCTCTCACTGGACCAGAAAATGCTTTTGGTCCCCTACGATAACGACATGTGGGTGCGCTACGAGAGCGCGCCGCTTCGTCCCGGGCGCAGCTCCTACGACCTGACGGCCATCTACGACGAAAACACCAACGAGGGCCTTATCATCGGGGCGCTCGAATATGATACCTGGAAAAACGCGATCCGCGTCTCGCAGTCGGACGCGCGCTGCTGCACGGCCTTTTCCGGCGTCGCCGATGCCGGCACGCACGATATCTGTCCCCACGGCAGCCTGACGGGCGGGGAGGTTTCGTCTGCGCTCTTCCTCTGCGGCTTCGTGGAGGATGTGCGCGATGGCCTTGAGGACTTCGGCCGCCTGGCGATGGAGGGCAAGTTCGCCTTCCGCTGGCCGCACCCGGTCCCCTTCGGCTGGAACAGCTACTCTGCCGGCTGCATGAGCCTGGAGCAGTGGGAGGCCGCCGCAGACTATTTCTACGAGGAGCTGCCGGAATTTTGCGGCGGGGAGGGCGCAGCCTGCATCAATCTGGACGCGAACTTTCTGCTGAACGAAAAGAAGATGAAACAGCTGGTGAACCGTTTTCACGAGCGCGGGCAGAAGGCCGGAAACTACATGGCGCCACTGCTCGGGATCGAACAGCTGGCCTCGGTGATGCCTCTGCGCGGCAGCTTCGGCAAGACCTACAAGGACATCATCATGAAGACGCCGGACGGGCAGCTCTATCCGCGCATCGACGGCGGCAAGCCTGTGGATATCACGCATCCCGCCGCCGAAAAGCATGTGCGGGAAACCATCCGCCACATTGCGGAGCTCGGCTTCGACTACCTGAAAATCGACTTTACCGCGCACGGGTCCGTAGAAGGCCCGCACTACGACCCCACCGTCCGCACCGGCCGACAGGCCCTCATGCGCTTCTATCAGATTCTGGCCGAGGAGCTTGACCCCGAAAAGCTCGGCCGCGACATCTTCGTGGACCTTTCCATCGCGCCGCTGTTCCCGGGCGGCTTCGCGCACGGCCGCCGCGCCTGCTGCGATGCCTTCGGTCACCACGAGGACGTCCGCTACGTACTGAACGCGCTGAATTTCGGCTGGTGGCAGAGCGGGACTCTGTACTGCTACAACGACCCGGATCATACCGTCCTGTACCGATCCGCGGTGGACGGCCGCGCGCAGACGGACCTCGCCAGTGCGCGCTCGCGTTACAACGCCTCGGTCATCAGCGGCACGGTGATGCTTTTGTCCGACAATTTCGGTCCGGAAACGGGCTTCGGCGCTGACCCGGAAAACGTCCGTGCGGCACGGGAGCGTGTGGCGCAGCTGGCCAACCGGCCTGCCCTGAACGCGGTCGCGCGTCTGGGCCGCCCCTTCCGCCCGGCCTGGCTGAAATCCGATACCTGCCCCATCTACTATCTGCACCACGAGGGAAAGCACTACCTGGCGTTCTTTAACTTCGAGGACCGCCCGGCCACGCTCCAGATCGCGGCGGAGGCCCTCGGGATGCCCGCGTGCGGCACGATGCTTCGCCTCGACAGCGACGGAAGCGCCGCCTACGACGGCAGTCTTGCGTGGGAGCTTGACGCCTTCGATTCCGCGGTTTTTGAAATTCAGGCCTGACATCGAGAAAAATAAAGCGACCCTTTCGGATATTCACCGAAGGGGTCGTTTCATTTGTAAAAGGGATTATCCAAGCTCAGGCCGGCCCCGGAATTCGATTACAGGCTCGCCCTTCAGGCCGTCGGACTCGAAGACCACGATGTCGTTATCGCCTGCGCGGAGCAGGTCGGCGGGGACGTAGAGCGTTTTCTGCGGGCCGATATCCCAGTAGCGGCCCAGGTTGAAGCCGTTGACAAGGACGAAGCCCTTGGTGAAGCCCGGAAGCGCCAGGAAGGTATCGGCGGCCTCATCCACGGACAGGCTGCCCCGGAAGAAAACGGATTTTTCCTCCGGCAGCCGGTCGGAGAAGACCAGCTGAGCGCAGTTGTCCATCGGAAGCGGGTAGACCTCCCAGCCGAAGTGAATGCGTCCGTCCAGCAGGCAGCGGCCTGCGATGCCTTTTTTGCGCATCATCCGGCTGCCGAAGTTGGCGCGGCCCATGTTTTCGCACAGGACCGTCAGCGTATCGCCGGCGCGGGCGCTCAGGCGGAGCTCCATCGCGCCATTGATGCAGCAGATGCCGATCAGCTTGCGGTTCCGGTAAATCTGCGCGCGGTCGCCCAGGCTTTCGAAGGAGAGGAGGGCATTGTGATAATCGCGGCGCAGCACGGTCCGGTAGGCGATGTAGCCGCAGCCCTGACCGTAAGACTCCATGCAGCGGGGCACGTCGGAGCGGATCGGAGCGGACAGGCGGTCCAGACTGTCGAAGAGGCCCGCAAAGTGCGTAAGCTTCACCCTGCCGTACGCTTTTTTGGGCCGGTCGGGCGGGATGTCGGGCAGGGGAGTGCCGCTCACGGAGGCGATGACCTTCCGCACGGCCAGGTATTTTTCGGTCACGTCGCCGCACTCGGAGAGGAGGG
>JAZRWR010000097.1:0-4927 GCA_045599825.1 Bianqueaceae bacterium
CAGTGGTACCTCGATGGCATCATCAACCCCGATGCCGCCACCCTCGCTTCCGTTCCCGCTTACAACGCCTGCTACCTCGCTCAGGGCTGGTCCACCGCAGCTGAGACCTCTTGGGCTACCGGTCACGGCGATGCCGGCTGCCTGGCTGTGCAGTTCGACACCATCACCATCCTGTCCACCGAGTCCGTTCTGGGTTCCGTGAACTACATCGGCGCCAACTCCGCCAACCCCGACAAGGCCATGGCAGTGCTGAACCTTGTCAACACCGACACCAAGTTCCGTGATATGCTGTACTTCGGTCTCGAAGGCGACAACTTCGACTACGTTGACGGCAGAGTTCACAAGAACAACTCCGACTGGCCCTTCGCCGGCTACACTCAGGGCACCTTCTTCAACGTATCCCTGCAGGACACCGACATCGTCGACCAGTGGGCAGAAGTTAAGGAACTGAACGCCTCCGCTATCGGTCACGTGCTGCTGGGCTTCTCCTTCGATCCCACCGACGTAGCCGACCAGATCGGCAACTGCTCTCAGATCTTCGAGAAGTACGGCGCCGAGCTCAAGACCGGCACCATCGATCCCGAAGAGGCCATCAACGCCATGTACGATGAAATGTACGCGGCCGGCCTGCAGGAGATCATCGACGAAGCTCAGGCCCAGGTCGACGCTTTCCTCGGCAAGTAATTGAGCCATCTTACCCGGGCGGAAACGCCTGAGTGAGCGCCTCCCGGCGGATTTATCCGCCGGGAGGTTTTCTTTGCGGAAAAATAACCGAAGAGGGCGATATGTAACTTCATTCGCGTGTAAACGAAAAATGCAATCCGCGCCGCGGCATCCTGCACGGCGGGCGCCGAATGCGCGTTTATCAAATGTCATCTGCACAATATGGACCTCCGGCATTCGTTTTCATGATTGCCGCCGCAATATCGTTCTTTACACAGGCGTATAAAACGCAAGATTTTTTCTTTACTTTTGGGGCATTTTGTAGTAAAATAAACTCAAATATATCCGTTTACGGGTAATTTGGATTCTATAACGGCAGGGGGCTATATCATGGACGAGAAACGTCTCGCCAACGCATTCGCGACGGAGAAAAAGAGGAAACGCCGCTGGCATCTGGAGGACACGCAGCTGACCCTTCTGGGTCTGCCTACCTTTATCTGGTATGTGCTGTTTTCCTATCTGCCCATGTTCGGTATCCTGATCAGCTTCAAGCAGTATAAGCTGTTTCAGGGACACGGATTCTTATACAACCTGCTTCAGAGCGAGTGGGTCGGCTTCAAGAACTTCCGCTTCTTCCTGACGAGCCACGACTTTACGCTCTTCCTCAGAAACACCCTGGGCTACAACATCGTGTTCATCACTCTGGGCACGATTATCCCCGTGACGCTCGCCATCATCATCAACGAATTGTACTCCCGCAGGGCGTCCAAGGTCTACCAGACCCTCATGTTCTTCCCCCACTTCCTCAGCTGGGTCGTCGTCAGCTACTTCGTGTTCGCCTTCCTCAACACCGACTACGGCATGGTGAACCGCGTCATCGAGATGTTCGGCGGCGAGCGGCACATGTGGTATCAGGAGCCCAAGCTCTGGCCTTTCTTCTTCGTGTTCCTCAAAACATGGAAGGGCACCGGCTACAGCATGGTCGTGTATCTGGCGACCATCACCGCCATCGACCAGTCCATGTACGAGGCAGCCATGCTGGATGGCGCGTCCAAGTGGCAGCAGGCCCGCTACATTACGCTTCCCAGCATGAAGCACGTGGTCATCATGATGTTCATTCTGGCGGTCGGCGGTATCTTCTCCTCCGATTTCGGCCTGTTCTATCAGACCACCCAGCGTATCCCGGGTTCTCTGTATAACGTCGCGTCCACCTTCGATACCTACATCTACAACGCGCTGCAGCAGAACGCCGATATCGGCAAGACCTCCGCTGTCTCCACGTTCCAGGCAATCTGCTGCTGCATCACGATTCTGACCGCGAACAAGATCGTGGACATGATCGACAGCGAAAGCTCCGTATTCTAAAGAAAGGAGGAGAGCATCATGGCAAAGAAAAAGACCTACAACATGAACCGCGTCAAGCCCCTGACCAACGTTCTGTTCAACATCATGTATATCATTCTGGCCGCCTGCGCGATCCTGCCTTTCATCTACGTGTTCATCATCTCCATCTCCTCCAAGGCATCCATCGCCGCCGTCGGCTACTCCTTCTTCCCCACCGAGCTGTCCGCGGACGCTTACGGCATCCTCTGGAATGAGCGCAGCACGATCTTCCACGCGTTCTTCATTTCCGTGGCTGTCACCCTGCTGGGCACCCTGATCGGCCTCATCCTGCAGACCACCATGGGCTATTCCCTTTCCCGCCCCAACTTCAAGCTCAAGGGCTTCTACACCTGGGTCATCTTCATCCCCATGCTCTTTTCCGGCGGTCTGGTCGCCAGCTACGTGGTAAACGCCAACATTCTGGGTCTGCGCGACAAGATCTGGGTCCTCATCCTGCCTCTGGCCGTGTCCTCCTACAACATCGTCATCTGTAAGACATTCTTCAAGTCCTCGATCCCGGAAGGCATCGTGGAATCCGCGGTCATAGACGGCGCAAGCCAGCTGCGCACCTTCATCAGCATCATCATTCCCATTTCCAAGCCGCTGCTGGCCACCATAGGCCTGTTCCTCTGCTTCGGCTACTGGAACGACTGGTTCCTGTCCTCCCTGTATATCAGCAAGAACAACCTGATCTCCCTGCAGGCGCTGCTCAACAACATCCTGCGCTCCATCGAGTACATCGCCAACAACCCCCAGATCGGCTTGTCTCTGGAGCAGTACAAGGCGCAGCTCCCCTCCGAGACCGTGCGTATGGCCATCGCGGTCGTCATCGTTATCCCCATCGCCTGCGCGTATCCGTTCTTCCAGCGTTATTTCATTTCAGGTTTGACCATCGGCGCAGTGAAGGGGTAAGCGCGCCTCTTCCGCCGCTTCACGGTTCCGCCGCAGCTTCCCATTGCGGCATCGGCAAGAAACCAAGGCCGTCCGGCGTCTGCCGGGCGGTTTTGTTTTAGAAATAACAGTAAAACACTTTACTTTTCCCGCGATATGGGCTAAAATAGAGGCAGGTTTGTACCGATTAAACTACTGCAAGGAGTGTATGAACATGGAACTTTCTCCTCTTCAGATCGCGAGATATGAGTATCAGCCCAAACTGCCCGGCATGCTCCGCGGCGGCGTAAGCGAGATCTGCGTGAAGGAAGGCGCCGAGACCGCCTCCGTCGATAATCAGGAGCAGATCAAAGCCCTCTTCCCCAACACCTACGGCAAGCCCGAAATCACCTTTGTTAAGGGCAAGAGCACCGCTGCAAAGAAGAAGATCGCCGTTGCCGTCATCCTCTCCGGCGGACAGGCCCCCGGCGGACACAATGTCATCTGCGGTCTGTACGATGCGCTCAAGGCCACCAACCCCAAGAACGAGCTGTACGGCTTCAAGGGCGGCCCCAGCGGTCTGATCAACGATGATTTCATCGTGTTCGATGACGAGTTCATCAACAACTACCGCAACACCGGCGGATTCGACATCATCGGCTCCGGCAGAACCAAGCTCGAAACCGAAGAGCAGTTCGCCATCGTCAAGAAGGTCTGCAAGTCCCACAAGATCTCCGCTGTCGTCATCATCGGCGGCGACGATTCCAACACCAACGCCGCTGTGCTGGCTGAGTACTTTGCCGCCCACAAGTGCGGCATCCAGGTCATCGGCTGCCCCAAGACCATCGACGGCGACCTGAAGAACGAGGATATCGAGTGCTCCTTCGGCTTCGATACCGCCACCAAGACCTATTCCGAGGTCATCGGCAACATCGAGCGCGATGCCAACTCTGCCAAGAAGTACTGGCATTTCGTGAAGGTCATGGGCCGCTCCGCTTCCCACGTGGCTCTGGAGTGCGCGCTGCAGACCCAGCCCAACATCTGCCTGATCGGTGAGGAAGTCGCCGCCAAGAAGATGAGTCTTTCCAAGATCGCCGATTACATCGCCGATTCCGTGGCCGCCCGTGCCGCCAAGGGCATGAACTTCGGCGTTGCCATCATTCCCGAAGGCATCGTGGAATTCGTTCCCGAGTTCAGCAAGCTGATCGCCGAGATCAACGAGCTCCTCGCCGGCGAGAAGACCGCCGCCTTCAACGCCCTGCCCACCTGGGAGGACAAGTATGCCTTCATCAAGAAGGGCCTCACCGCCGCTTCCTTCAAGGTATTCGCCATCCTGCCCCAGTCCATCCAGCAGCAGCTCTTCCTCGAGCGCGATCCTCACGGCAACGTGCAGGTTTCCCTGATCGAATCCGAGAAGCTGTTCTCCGCCCTTGTAAAGGATAAGCTGGCCGCCCGCAAGGAAGCCGGCACCTACAACGGCAAGTTCTCCCCCCTGCATCACTTCTTCGGCTATGAAGGCCGCTGCGCGTTCCCGTCCAACTTCGACGCGGACTACTGCTACTCCCTCGGCTACAACGCCTTCATGCTGATCCTCTACGGCTACAACGGATATCTGTCCAAGGTCTCCAATCTCAGCAAGCCCGCCGAGAAGTGGATCGCCGGCGGTATGCCCATCACCAAGATGATGAACATGGAGCGCCGCAACGGCAAGGATAAGCCCGTTATCCGCAAGGCACTGGTCGAGCTGAACGGCAAGCCCTTCAAGTACTTCAAGAAGAACCGCGCGCAGTGGGCAGAGGAAACCTGCTTCACCTACCCCGGCGCCATCCAGTACTTCGGACCCGCCGCCGTCTGCGACCAGACCACCGTGACCCTCGCTCTGGAAAAGGGAATGAAGAAATAAAGCCAACGAAAGTGCTCCGAAAGGAGCACTTTTTTGTTTTGCCTCTTGACTCTGACGTTACGTCATGGTTTATAATGGGTTTCACACGGGGAGGATGATAAGCATGCT
>JAZRWR010000098.1:0-7195 GCA_045599825.1 Bianqueaceae bacterium
GGTTTCGTCTCCGGCATCGATAACGGCCACGTCACCCGCAGCGCGGCCGGCCTTGGTGGCCCAGTCAGCCAGAGCGGTGCTGGTGCTCTTCAGGGTGTTGTAGCTGATGGCGCTGTGCAGGGAGGTTTCCTCGGTGACGGAATCGGGGTCCGCGCTCAGGGACTTCATGTAGTTCAGAATGTTGGCAGAATACTCTTCCTCAGTCGTGACGGCGTTGATAAGAGTATTGGCCTGCAGACGGCAGGACTCCAAAGCAGCCTTCTTCTCATCCTCGGTAGCATCGGCAGCGTTGTTGACGGCCACCTTGTAGTAGCGGATGGAAAGCTTATCGAGGTCTTCCTTGTGAGTGTTGTAGTAAGTGGCCAGATCGGTCAGCTCATAGCTGTAGGAATCGCCGACCTGATTGGAATAGGAGCTGGCGAGGGTCTGAACCGTGTAAATCTTCTCAAGAAGCGCACGGTTGAAGCCGGTACCGTAGCTGCGGCGCAGATAGCGGTTGGTGGAATATCCGTAGGACGCAGCCGTCGTATCGACGGACTTGAGGCTGGTCTCAATGTTTTCCTTCTCTTCCTCGGTAAGCTCGCAGCCGTTGGCCTTTGCCTCGGAATACAGAATGTACATCTGCTTGATGGTTTCAATTGCCTGAGACTCAAAATAATCGGCGTAAGAAAGATCACCGCTGTAGGTCTGCTTGCGCAGAGGGGTATTGAGGTCGATGGGGAAGTAGTCAGTCAGGCCGTAGGAATAATAGGTGTAGTACAGGTCGTTGAGCTGCTCAGTGTAGTAATAGGAGAATTCAGCGGAACTGATTTTGTTGTCGCCGACCTTCATGGCGGTGACAGCACGCTTGGTAAGGCCGATATTCGGCAGGATGATAACCAGTGCCAGAATAGCGACCAATGCGATCGCAACGCCCTTTACAATCTTTTTCTTGGCAGCATAAGGAATAGCGGCATTAGCGCGGCGCGCGTTGCGGGCCTTTGCTTTTTTTGCTTCCTCGCGGCGTTTTGCGATTTTTACATCAGTGTCAGACATAACGAATCAGCCTTTCAAAAAATATATTTGTTGTTTACGTAAATGAAACTTTTGTGAGTATATCACAGTCCATTTCAAATATCAAGAAATTTTCGGCGCGTGAAGCTGTTTAAGAGTTCGGCGCCCAGCGCTACGCACGAGCTTAGCGCTTATAGCTTACGTGATTCTTATCTGTCAGCGCTACGCACGAGCTTAGCGCTTATAGCTTACATGTTTTTTATCTGTCCGCGCTAAGCTCGAGGCGGTTCTTTTCGACGATTTCAGCCTTCTTGCCGATTTCGTCGACCAGCGTGCGGGACTGCTTGCCGATGCTTTCGGAGAATTTGCCGAATTCATCGTTCAGGCTCTTGCTCTGCTTCTCGATGGCATCGCGGTACTTGCCGGCGGCCTCCTCCGCGAAGGCGGTCAGCTGCTTCATCTGCTCCTGCATCTGGGTCAGCAGGTCGGAGGCGTATTCACGGGCGCCCATCTTGATTTCTTTGGCAACGCTTTCGGCATTGCCGACGATGGTTTCAGCCTGGGCAAGCGCAGCCTGGGTGACCTCGCTTTCATCGACCAGCTTGGCGCGCTGCTCTTCCGCATCGGCTAAGGTGAGCTTGGCGGTGTGGCGGGCATCTTCGATGATGCGTTCCTTTTCGTCCAGCACCCAGCGGGACTGTTCGATCTCGTTCGGCATGTTCAGACGGATGCGGGTGATCATTTCATAGAATTTCTCACGGTCGATGAAAACCTTGTCACTGAGCGGAACGGTTTTTGCCTGCTCGAGCTCATCCTCCATTTCGACCAGAATTTCTTCGATTGCGGCTTGGTTGTCCATTACTGATTCCTCCTGATTTGATTGATGCTTTCGCTGACATCGGCCGGCACAAACAGGGAAAAATCGCCGTTGTACCGGATAAGATCTTTGACAAGGGTGGAGCTGATGAAGGCGTATTCGGGCGAGGTCCCGAGGAAAACGGTTTCCATTTCGGGGTAGACTGCGTGATTGGCCTGCGCCATCGGAAGCTCGGAATCAAAGTCCTGCGCGCTGCGAAGCCCGCGGAAATTGATGTCGGCCTTTTGCTCCTTCATGAAGTCGACGAGAAGGCCGTTAAAGCTTACGACCTCGACATTGGGCAGGTGAGCGGTGGCCTTTTTGATGAACGCGACCCGCTCCTCCAGCGTGAACATGGCGCTTTTCGAGCTGTTGATGAGCACGCCCACCACCAGACGGTCGACCATGCGGGACGCGCGCTCGATGATGTCCAGATGGCCCAGGGTGATCGGGTCGAAGCTTCCGGGATAGACACCGGTCTTTTTCTTTTTATTCATGGGCTGCTTCCTCCCCCACATACTCCAAAAAGCTGAAGCGGGTGGTCTTGTTGCCTTTGGTTTTGATTAGCTGCCAGCCCGGAAAGCCGAATTCGGTTTCCCGCGCGGATTCGATGATAAAGACGCCGTCCTCCTTCAGGAGCCGCTCCGGATGCAGGGAAATGACCAGCTCTTCAAAGCCCCGCCGGTAAGGCGGGTCCATGAAGATAAAGTCGAAGCTTTTCCCTTCATTCTGCAGGCGGACAAGCGCATTTTCCACGGTATCGGCCACGACAGAGGCCTCTGCCTCAAGGCCGGTCTTCTGCAGATTGGCACGGATGATTTTGAGCGCCTCGGGGTCCTTTTCGACCAGCACGGCCCGTTCGGCCCCGCGGGAGAGCGCCTCAATGGCAATGGCGCCGCTGCCGGAAAAGAGGTCGAGAAAGGACGAACCGGGAATGGAAAAGGCCAGACAGTCAAAAAGCTGTTCTTTGCAATAGTCTGCCGTGGGACGGGTTGCATCCCCTTCCCGGCTGAAAAGGCTGCGCCCTTTGGCCTTTCCGGCGATAACACGCATGGAGAAACCTCCTGAATATTTATACTTAATTGTACAGGATTTCAGTGAAAAAATCAAGCCCTAAGCGTTTGTAAGTGCACGGTCCAGAAAGTCCGAAAGAAGCTCCGACAGCGCCAGGTGCTCCGGCCCGGAAAGCCCGGGATCGGCCGCCGTCAGCGCACGGGCCGCCTTCTGCGCACGGCCGAGGATCTCGCCGTCGCGGAAGGGATCGGCCAGCTTAAAGCCCGGAAGGCCGGACTGGCGGAGGCCGAAGAGATCGCCCGAGCCGCGCAGCTCCATGTCCTTTTCGGCGATCAGGAAGCCGTCCGTCGAGGCGCACAGCACCCTCATGCGTTCGAGAGTCTCGGGCTGAGCCGCATCGGTTTTCAGTACACAGTAGGACTCCTCCTGCCCGCGGCCGACACGGCCCCTCAGCTGGTGCAGCTGGGCCAGGCCGAAGCGCTCAGCGTTCTCGATAACCATCAGCGTGGCGTTCGGGACGTTTACGCCGACCTCGACGACAGTGGTAGCCACCAGAAGCTGCACGCTTCCGTCGGCGAAGGCGCCCATCACCTCATCCTTTTCCTCCGGCCTCATGCGGCCGTGCAAAAGGCCGACACGGTAATCGGGGAAGACGTCCCCCGCCAGCGTGCGGGCACGCTCCTCGGCCGAGGCAAGGCCGCTCTCCTCGCTCTCCTCCACAGCGGGACAGATCAGATACACCTGATGACCGGCATCCATCTGCTTACGCATGAAAGCGTACAGGCGCTCGTCGAAGCTCGAATTGACACAGTAGGTATGCACGGGCGTGCGTCCCGGCGGGAGCTCGTCGATCACGCTCACGGCCATGTCGCCGTAGAGGGCCATCGCCAGCGTCCGCGGAATAGGGGTCGCCGTCATGATGAGCACGTTCGGCAGGCTGCCCTTTTGGGCCAGCGCCAGCCGCTGCCGCACCCCGAAGCGATGCTGCTCATCCGTGATTACAAGGCCGAGGCGCGCATATTCAACACCCTCGGAAATCAGCGCATGCGTACCGACGGCGATATCGATTTCCCCGAGCTCAAGCGCCTTGCGCAGCTGCCTTTTCTCGGCCGCCTTTTGGCTGCCGACAAAAAGACCGACGCGGATGCCCAGGGGCGCGAGCGTGCGGGAAAGCTCCTCGTAATGCTGACGGGCCAGGACCTCCGTCGGGGCCATCATGGCCGCCTGAAAACCGCTTTTGGCAGCGGCCCAAAGCGCGGTCTCCGCCACCCAGGTCTTGCCGCAGCCGACATCGCCCTGCACCAGCCGGTTCATGGGGCGCGGAGAGCTCAGATCCTCGCGGATTTCGCCCCAGGCGCGCAGCTGCGCGGAGGTCGGACTGAAGCGGAAACAGCTTAAATACGCCGAAACATCAGCATCGCTGACATCAATGCGGGCACCGCCCGTCTGCTCCTCCAGCCCGCTTTTCTGACGAAGAAGCGCCAGCTGCTGAATCAGAAATTCATCAAAAACCAGGCGCGCGCGTGCACGGAGAAGCGCCGCCTCATCCTCGGGAAAGTGAATGCCGCGCAGCGCTTCCTCCAGCGTGCAGAGCGAGTGTTCCGCACGGAGCTCCTCGGGCAGATGATCCTGCATGCCGGCCGCCCGTTTGAGCGCCGCATCCATCAGCCCGGAAAGGATTTTCTGCGTCATCCCCTCCCACAGCGGATAGACCGGAAGAAAAGCCCCGGACACTTCCTCCAGCCGCTTGATCTTGGGCGAGGAAAACTGCTTTTCGCTGCCGACGAGCTTCACCCGCCCGCGCAGCAGATAGCGCTGTCCGACCGAAAGGCTCCTGACCAGGTAGGGCTGATTGAACCAGACCGCACGGACCGTCCCTGAGGTATCGCCGAAGAGCGCCCGCGTAATCGTATATCGGCGCGTGTGCAGATTTTGCGGTGCCTGCAGAAGCTCGAGCCGCGCCACATTCTCCTCTCCCTCCTGAAGCTCCCTCACCGAAACAGCCCGGGACTGATCCAGGTATTCCCGCGGATAATGCTCCAGCAGCTCCCCCACCGTACCGATACCGCCCCGCGCCAGAAGAGCCGTGCGCGCCGGGCCGACGCCCGAAAGAGAGCTTACCGGATCCTTCAAAAACTCATTCATCATTGATTCTAAAAAACCGGAGCCCGCCCCGAAGGGAAGACTCCGGCAATCTGCTTATTCAACCGAAATCAGGTAGTAATACAGGGCCTGTCCGCCGTAGACGGTCTCCACGGAAACGCCCGGATGCTTCTTTTCGACATAGGCAGCCAGCTCCTCGGCTGCATCCTCGGCGACCGCTTCGCCGTAATAGATGCTGAGGTAGTCACCGCCGTCCTTCAGAAGGTCATCGAGCAGGCGGCAGGCAGTCTTCTTCAGATCCTTGCCGACCTCCTTGATGTCGCCGTTCATCAGACCCAGGATGTCGTTTTCCTTGATTTTGAACTTGCCCATAACGGTATCGCGCACCGCATAGGTAAGCTGGCCGTCCTTCACGGCCCCGATAGCCTCGGTCATTTCGGCCGCCGCATCCTCGGGATCCTCGGTCGGCATGAAATTGATTAGGGCCGAAATGCCCTGAGGGACGGACTTGGTCGGCACCACGATCAGCTTGCGGTCCTCCGTCATAAGAGCGGCCTGCTGCGCAGCCAGAATGATATTCTTGTTGTTGGGGAAAACGTAGATGACATCGGCATTGATGCTCTCCGCCGCCTCCAGAATGTCTTCAGTGCTGGGATTCATGGTCTGTCCGCCGCTGATGACGACATCGACGCCCAGGTCCTCAAAGACCTGCTTGAGACCGTCACCGGTAGAAACGGCAATGAAACCGACATCCTTATGCGGACCCGCAGGAGCCTTTTTCACAGCATCCTGGCCCGCAATTTCCAGAATATTCTGGTGCTGCAGACGCATATTCTCAATCTTGACACTGGTCAGCTCGCCCAGCGATGTAGCCTTGCGGATGACCAGACCCGGATCGTTCGTATGGACATGGTCCTTGAGCAGATCACCGTCGGCCACGACGACCAGCGAATCACCGATGCCGCTCAGGAAGGTACGCAGCTCGTCCTCGTGCGACTCGGCATCCTGCACCTTTTCGGCGATGAATTCCGTGCAATATGTGTAGAGGATGCTTTCCGTCGCGAAATTTGCCTGAGCCGGCCCGCGATGCTCCTCCGCCGCCTCAGCGCCCTCGCTCTGACTGAGCGCAAGAACCGGTGCGACCTCGGCGGAATCGCCGGTAAGGCCCTCCAGAAGACCGCGATAGATGAAAACAAGCCCCTGGCCGCCGGCATCCACAACGCCGGCCTCCTTCAGTACAGGCAGCATATCCGGCGTCTTCGCCAGCATAGCTTCACCGGCCGCCAGCGAATGGGCCAGAAGGTCCTCCACCTCGGTTTCCTCTACGGAAAGTGACAGAGCCGCATCCGAAATAGCCTTGGCAACGGTCAGAATCGTGCCCTCCTTCGGCTTCATAACGGCCTTATACGCCATCTCGACACCGTTGGAAACAGCCATGGCCAGCGCGATGGTATCCATTTCCTCATCGCCCTTCAGCCCCTTGGCCATACCGCGCAAAAGCTGTGACAGAATAACACCGGAATTGCCGCGGGCGCCGCGAAGAGCCCCGCGGGACAGCGCATCGGCGATTTCCCCGACCTTGCTGCTCTCGGTATTGATAACCTCTTTAATAGCGGAGGTAAAGGTATGAGACATGTTGGTACCGGTATCCCCGTCGGGAACCGGGAAGACATTCATGTCATCAACCGTATGTTTGTTTGCTTCAAGACTGTTGGCTGCACAGACCAGCATGCGCCGGAACGCAGCGCCGTTAACTGATTTCAAGCTAAGACCCTCCTGCCCTTAATCCTCATGATTTTCTGTACGAATGCCTTCAACGAAGACATTGACCTCATTAACCGTGAGGCCGAGCATATCACGGATTTTGTAGGAAACCGTGCTGATCAGATTGTCGGCGATAGCCGAAATATTGGTGCCGTATTCGACGATGATGTGAAATTCGATATTGACCTTTTCATCCTCGGTGTTGACCTTGATGCCCTTCGTCAGATTTTCACCCATCAGCAACTGAACGAAGCCGCCGCTGCGCTCAATCGCGGCCATACCGACCACGCCGTAGCACTCCATTGCGGCCATGCCTGCTACGCGGGCGATGACATCGTTTTCGATGATAATCCGTCCGTTTTCAGTTTTGACTGCTGCTGCCATACGATTTCCTCCTTACAGAACACTAATACAAGCCTGTGTAGTATAACAGATAAAGGGAAGTTTGTAAAGAAGGGAGCGAAG
>JAZRWR010000099.1:0-2091 GCA_045599825.1 Bianqueaceae bacterium
ATAGTAGCGGCAATACACTCCTTCAAGTAGTCAAGCTACAGGATAAAATCAAAAGTCCCATAGTATCTGAATGTATTATAGCCAAGGATAGAAAAAGGAAAGGAAGAGATGATGATCTGCTTCTAAATCATCATACAAGGAGCATATGGAAAAGCTCAGCATCCTTCTGTGGGATATTGACGGGACGGTCCTCAACTTCGAGGCAGCCGAGGCGGCCGCTGTCCGCACGGGTTTTTCGCGCATGGACTTTGGCGAATGCAGCGACGAAATGCTGGCGGATTACTCCGCCATCAACGTGCGCTACTGGGAATGTCTGGAGCGCGGCGAGATGAGCAAGCCCGAGATCCTGGTCGGACGTTTCCGGGAATTCTTCGCAAAGTACGGACTGGACGCGGCAAAGGCCGAGGCCTTCAACCGTCAGTATCAGCTGGACCTGGGCGATACCGTCTGCTTTAATGACGACGCCTACGAGCTGATCGCGGGGCTTAAGGGGCGCTTCCGCCAATACGCGGCCTCGAACGGTACTGCCCGCGCGCAGCACAAAAAGCTTACGCTCTCGGGCCTGGACAGGCTGTTCGACTATTGTTTTATTTCCGACGAAATCGGTTTTGAAAAACCTTCGGCGGGCTTCTTCGACGCGGTATTTGCCAAGATGACGGAGCAGGGGCCCGTTACGCGCGGAGAGGTTATGATCATCGGCGATTCGCTGACCAGTGACATGGCCGGCGGCAGCTCGTACGGCATCCGTACCTGCTGGTACAATCCGAAGGGAAAGCCGAACACATCCGACCTCAAGCCGGATTATGAGATCCGTAATCTGTGGGAGCTGCTGCCGCTTCTGGAGGAGCTAAAGTGAGGACGGAGCTCAGGATTCTGCCCGGCAGCGAAGAGCCGCTGTCCTCGGATGCGGCGGTAATGGAGGGCCGTGAGCGCCGCTACCTTTTTGATGTCGGCGCCCGGCCGGAGATGCTCCGGGAGCTTTTGGCGCATCCCCGTCCGACCGTCATCATGCTGTCCCATTTTCACCCGGACCACCTGGGGAACCTTCCGCTTCTTCCGGAGGCGGAGCTTCTTTTGAGCCCGCACACGCTCCGCTACACGAAGCGCGGGCAGACGGTCGCGGAGGAGAAAAGCTGGGACGACGGTATGCATTTCCGGCTCTTTCCCTTCCCCTCCGCTCATGCGAAGGGCTGTCTGGCGCTTGAGCTCGACGGAGAGGCGGTGCTCGTGGGCGACGCCTTCTGCCCGACTCAGAAGGGCGGGCGGACCGTGTATAATGTCCAGGCACTCGCGGGGCAGCTCGCGATCCTTCAGGCATCCCCGGCGGAGCGGATCCTGTGCGGCCATCGCATGGACCGGCCGCTTCCGAAGGCTGAGGTGCTTCGGACGTTAACAATGCTTTATGAACGCCGCTGCCCGGGAGACCCCTGGGTGGAAGCGGAAAACGATTTTGTTTTTTAGGAGGCTATGATGCAGAAGAAACGTTTGCGTAAATACGCAGAACTGATTGCCGTGATGGGGCTGAATATCCGGAAGGGACAGGAGGTCTTCATCTCCGTCGGACTGGACCAGCCTGAATTCGTGCAGATGGTGGTGGAGGAGTGCTACAAGGCCGGCGCGAGCCGCGTGGTGGTCGACTGGGACTATCAGCCCCTCGCTAAGACGGAGATCCGTTACCGCAGTCTGAAGAGCCTTTCCGGGCTGGATGACTTGGAGGAGGCACGCTGGAAGCACTACGTGGACAAGATTCCCTGCCGCCTTTTTCTGGACAGCGACGACCCGAACGGGTCAAAGGGCATCAATCAGAAGAAGCTGGCCAAGGCGCGCCGCGCGAAATATCCGCTGATCCGCAGCTACCGCGATCAGATCGAAAACAAATACCAGTGGTGCATCGCGGCCGTTCCCGGTGAGGCCTGGGCGAAGAAGCTCTTCCCGGCGCTCAGCAAAAAGCAGGCCGTGGAGGCGCTGTGGGCGGCCATTCTGGACACCTCCCGCGTGGATGACGACCCCGTCGCCGCGAGGTAGGCGCACAACCGGGACCTGGTGGAGCGCTGGGCCTATCTGAACAGCCTGGGCATCGGGAGGCCGCGG
>JAZRWR010000100.1:0-11686 GCA_045599825.1 Bianqueaceae bacterium
CCTCCCCCGATGGACGCGACTTCGCGGCCGAGGAAAAGGCCTTCTGCGCAGGCTGGACGGCGGAATCGCTTCCCGCGGCCGGGACGGCTCCGGGCTTCCGGAAGCGATGGAACGCCAAGAACCGCGCCTTTGAAAACGAATAAAAAAGCTGCGTCCCCGGCCGGTATCCAACCAGCCAAAGGACGCAGCTTCTTTTTCATTCCATCATCAGCCGGATGATTTCCTTATCGGTTTCGCTCATCCCGGCCTGAGCCAGCTTGCCGATCGTCGCAATCGTATTTTCTACACCCTTCTTGACCAGCCCGTCTCCGCCGTAGAACTGATCGCCGTTCTGATACATCTCCAGCCCCAAGAGGCCCGCGTCGATAGCGGAGGAGATTTTGGCCGCGCAGCTGGCCTTGGCGCCGTCGCAGATGATGCCCGAATCCATCGCGAGGGCGTTCACCACCGTGTGCGCAATCATTTCATAGCGTCCGCCCTGCAGATAGGCAACGCCGGCTGCCGCGCCGCAGCCCGCGCTGACCGCCCCGCAATAGGCCGAAAGACGTCCGATCCCCGTCTTCAGGTGCACGGTGACCAGATTCGACACGCAAAGGCCCCGCAGAAGCTCCTCCTCGGAAAGGCCCTTCTCCTGCGCAAAAACGATGAGCGGAACGCTGGCGGTGATGCCCTGATTTCCGCTCCCGGAATTGATGATGACCGGCTTTTCGCAGCCGTTCATGCGGGCATCGCTGGCGGCCGCCGCATAAGCGCGCATTTTGCAGGAGAGATCCCCTGCATGGTTCTTCAGGAGCGTCTTCCCGATATTGGCCCCGTAAGAATGCTTTAAGCCTTCCTCCGCAATAGCCATATTATATTCGATCTGACGGCACAGCAGCTCGCGGACATCCTCAAGCCTTACACGGTCAGCAAAATCGCATATCCCTGCAATACTCAGGCAGCTTCGGTCCGTCAGACCGCTGTCTCCGCTTTCGACCGGCCGCTCCAGAAGCACCGACTCATTCTTCTTCATGCACACCACATTAGTGTGATGCCCGGCAAGGCGGACGAATGCAGACTCTTCCCCGGCGAAAGCCGTAATTCCGATATCGAAAACCAGCTCCGAATCAGCGGGAAGCACTTCGATGGGCACAGCTTCCAGATACCGCCGGATTTCCGCAATCTGCGCCTCCTTCACCTCCGACAGGACCTCCAGCCCACGCTCCGCCTGCCCGGCAAGCGCACCGGCTGCCGCCGCGGAAGCGATTCCGCGCAAACCGTCCGTGTGCGGCACTACCACACTTTTGACATTCTTGATGATATTTCCGCTGACCCGGATGCTAAGACTCTCCGGAAGCACCCCGAGAAGCTCCCGTGCCCTTGCCGCTGCGTAGGCGATGGCGATGGGCTCCGTGCAGCCCATCGCGGGAATCAGCTCCTCGCGCAGGATCTGCACATAGCAAGCGTAGTGAACGTCATTTCTCTCCATAACTGCCTCCTGAATCCAAATGTACTTTTATTCATTCTTGCGCTGAAATGAGTTGTAAGGTATAATTCATATATACTGTTTATTCCGAAAATAGATCGAGGTGACGCTCCCGTGCAAATCGCATTCGTCTTTATGTGCACCGCGGCTGCATGGGCAGTGGTGTGTCTCTTCTTCCACTGCGACCGCTCATCGGTCATTCAGGGCGTTCTCCCCGCGGCTGTCATCTGTGCCAGCCTCGCCTTTATTTTATCACGCTTTTCCTTCCCCGTCGACCTGACGCCCGCCTTTTTGCTTCCGCTCGCCTTCCTGCTCCCGCTGCCGAAGCAGCCGCCGCAAACCCGCGCGCTGGCCTGCCTGCTCTCGGCAGGAAGCTACTGTCTTCCGGCTGAATTCTGCCGCCGGGCCACGGCATTATGGCAGCCCGCGACGGCAATTATCGCCTCGCTGTGTGTCTGCTCGCTGCTTGTGCTGAGCGCATATTCCTGCCGGCACTTCTTTCCTCCCGCCGACTGGGAAATCTTTTTCGAAAGCAAAAGTCCCGAGCGCTTTACGATCCGCAAGTTCTTCATCTGGGTCACCATGGGACTGATGGCTCTTTGCGAGGGACTGTTTTACTATGCGGTCGCCCCTCGGCTTCAGGCCTTCGCCCTGATTGCAGCCGGCCTTATCAATGCCGTTCTGTATATCTGCGCCGTCTATGCGGTCTGTCTGATGGTCGCCTATCGCCGGGAGCGGCTTTCCACCTTGGTCGAACAGGACTACCGCAACGAAATGCAGGCCTTTATGAGTGTCATCCGTTCACAGCGGCACGACTACAACTTTCACGTCCAGGCCCTGGCCGGTCTCTTCCGCGAGGGCAATATGGAGGAATGCCGCGCCTATCTTGACAATCTGGTACGCGATTCTTCCGAGCTGAACACCTATCTGCCCATCAAGGACCCCGCCATCGCTGCGCTCATCTTCAGCTTCCGGACCATGGCCGCCGAATACGGTATCGAGCTGCACATGGACATCCAGACCGACCTTTCCGGCGTGGTCACCAGCGTATACGAAACCAACAAAATCATCGGCAACCTGCTCCAGAACGCTATTGATGAGGTCCGCACGCACAAGGACAAGTCTTTCGGTATCCACCTGTACATCCTGAAGCGCGGGGAGGACTGCATCATTCACGTTGCCAACAAGCTCGCCCCCCGGGAAGATACAGCCAATTTTCTGCAAGACATCTATAAGTCCGGCCATTCCACCAAGGAAGGCCACGAGGGAATCGGTCTGAGCAGCATCCAGAACCTGCTCAGCCGCTACCGCGGCGTCGTTTACTCCCGAATGGACGACGATATCATCCATTTTGTCGCCAAAATCCCCCTGCGCATCCAAGGAGGTGCACCGTGAATCCCCTTACTGTCCTCATCGTCGACGATGACAAAAACTCGCTCGAGCTTTCCTACAGCGCCATGGCGGAGCTCGTGGCTCCCGAGCGGATCTTCTGCGCACAGAGCGCCGCGGAAACACTGGAAATCCTGAAAAGTCAGAAAATCAATCTGGCGTTTCTGGATATCGACATGCCGGGGACAAGCGGCTTCTCCATCGCCGAGTTTATCCGGGACAATCAGCCGCAGGTCAAATATGTTTTTCTGACCGGCTATGTGGATTTCGCGGTCCGCAGCTTCGACTATGAGCCCCTTGACTTTCTGACCAAGCCCATTGACCTCATGCGTCTTAAGAAGACCCTGAACCGTTTTGAGGCGCATAGCCAGCCGGAAAGCGCCGACTACTCCCGCGAAAGAATCGCCGTCGAGACCAGCATCGGCTTCGTGCTGCTTTCGCCGTCCGAAATCGCCTACATCGGCAAGGATAAGCGCGTCGTAAAAATATACTGTGCGAACGGGGTGGAATACATTGTGCGCCGCAGCATGGACGAAATGGAAGCCGTCTTCTCCGACTTCGGCTTCTTCCGCATCCACCAGTCTTATCTGGTGCCCCTTTCCGGCATTCTTTCCGTGCAGCCGGCCGCGGTCGGCAAGACCTACGAGGCGTTGATGAACTGCCGCGTCAATCTGCCCGTCAGCCGGGACAAATACCAGAAGCTCCGCAGCTTCCTGGTCAGCCGGGGCATCCAGTTCATCTGATAAGCTGTTTAAGCCCGGCACAAGGCGGATGTTCTTAAGAACACCCGCCTTGTGCCGGGCTGATTTTTATTTCTCTTTATAATAAAGCTTGCAGTGGCAGTAGCCTTCAAAGTCCGGATCCTGACACTGCTGTCTGAATTCCTGACACACGCATTTGAATTCATCCTTCCGTTCCGTGCGGCAGGGACAGAAGCCGCCGGTGGCCTTCAGGCCCTCCCGGACCGTACGGACCACCTCAATATTTTCGTTCAGTCTGATTTTTCCCATAGTCACCTCAATCGTACAAAAGCTTTGCCAGTTCCCGGTCCATCACCTCGCGCTCTCCGTGATGCCTGCCTTCGTAAAACAGCTCGCCGTTCCGGAAGTACTTCAGCGTGGGTACCGCAAAAATCCGAAAGCGCTCTTTCAACTCAGGACACTGATCTACATTGACCTTGATAAAACGAAGCATGGCATAATCATTGCTCATCTCGTTGAAAATCGGCTCCAGCAATTTGCAGGGCCCGCAGAAGGTTCCGTAGAAATCCACAGCCGCGTAATCCGTTTTCAGCAGCTCGTCAAAATTCGCATCGCTTGCTTCATATACCATGGCTTAATCCTCCAAAAACACCTCTGTATAAGCAGACAAAAGCTCCAGCGTCTTATCCTGCAGCAATTTGTCATAGCACGCCTGCCGTCCGTTCGCGGCAACGAACGCTTCCGCACTCATATGATACGTTTCCGCCAATTGAGGAAGCCCCTCCTCGCAGAACGCATCGGCGCTCACGCCGCAGGCCTTTTCAACGATATGCGCGCAGGCGACCGCCCCCTTGAACTGCGGTTCAAAGCCGGCCTTGATTTTTTCCTTTGCTTCTTCCTCGGTCAGAAAATCGGTCCCCTCGCTGGGCACAGTCGGATCGACGCCGGCCAGAAGCAGCGCATTGTAATAACGCTCCATCCGGTCGTCCAGCCATTCCCGCCGCTCGTCTTCATCGAAGCAGTACTCCGATTGCTCGGCGATTTTTTTGAGCAGTTGATAGGCGATATACATCTTCGCGTTGGAGCGGCGCTCCGGCTCGTTTTGCGCACGGTACCAGCGGAAATAGTCCTCCACTGTCCCGACGCCCTCCATTCCCAACAGCTGCACGAGCTCGTCGCCAACGGGAACGACGCGGCGTCGGACGATATTCTGAACCGTAAGCGTCAGCTTGCCCTCGGGCGTCTCAACGCTTACACTTTCATTCCGGCGGGCACCAAGCAGCGCCGTCTCCAGCGCCTCCTCGCAGAGCTTGCGGCCGGGGTAAAAAAGGAGCCGACGGTTCCAGCGGGGCGATTCACTCGCGCCCAGGCAGGATACACTGTCGAAAAGCTCCACCGAATCAGCCTCGAATTCGTAGGCCTTATCGCGTGAAAGCCGCTCCAGCCGTGCCTGAATTTCCTCGTCGGCAATGCGCCAGCGGCACAGCTCTGCGGGAGCGTCCCAGCAGAGATAGTCAAAGAGCTTCACAACACTTGATTTCATACAGGCACCTCACTGTTTCTTGTCATAGCTTTGCCGGCAAAGGCGCGGTAGTACGCGTTGGAGGCCAGCATTTCCTCCGGACTTCCCTCCGCCTCCACCTTACCGTCATTCATTACAATGATATGCGCCGCATCGCGGGTCGCAGAGTAGTTATGCGCAATCATCACGGTGGTGCGTCCCTTCATCAGATTGCTCAGCGCCTGGCTGACCAGCTGCTCGCTTTTGGCATCCAGATTGGAGGTCGCCTCATCTAAAAGAAGATAGTCGGGGTTCCGCATCATGGCCCGGGCAATCGCAATGCACTGACACTGACCGCCGGAGAAATTGCAGCCGCCGACGCCGACCGGTGCATCAAAGCCGCCGGGAGTCGCCATGACGAAGTCGTACACATTCGCAAGCTTAGCCACATAAATCAGCTCGTCCTCTTCGACTCGCCGGTGAACGCCGTACAGAATATTGTCGCGCACGCTGCCGGACAAAAGAGGCTTGTCCTGAGATACAATAGCGAAGGATCCGCGCCAGGAGGACAGCGCGAACTTGCGGATATCATCCTCGCCGAAACGAAGCGATCCGCTGTCCGGATCGTACATGCGCTCCAGAAGCTTGAAGATCGTCGACTTTCCTGCGCCGTTGGGACCGACGATGGCCGTGGTCGCTCCTTTGGGGATACGGAAGCTGACGTCCTCCAGCGTCGGAATGTCGCCGTAGGCGAAGAAAAGCTTGTCTGCCACGAGATCGGCATCAGGCACATCAAATTCGACGCCTTCACTGCTCTCATCCGAGGCTTCAAAGAGCGCGGCCACCTTCTCCAGACGGCCGTTTGCCTCCTTATAGGACGTATAAAGGCTGAGCAGCGTCAAAAGCCGGCCGCTTAACAGGCTGGACAGGGTATAAAAGCCGACCAGCTTGCCGACGGTGATTTCTCCCGTCTTAACCAGCTGACCGCCAACCACAAAGCTTACGACGATGCCGATGCCTCCGAAAATCGGAATGAGCGCCGCCGAAAGGCTGTTGACAAGCGTTGACAGAAGGCTAACGCGAAACTGGCGGTCAAAAAGCTTTTTGCCCTCGCGCTGCTCGGTGCTCTCCATGCGGGTCGCCTTGATCAGCCAAAGATTTCTGGTCCGCTCAACCAGGTAGGCGAGGGAGTCCGCAAAGGAAAGCTGGGCTTTTTTATTCGCGGTGAAGCTCAGACGCCCCATCAGAGCGGAGATAATCAGAATGGCCGGCATGGCGATCAGCATGTACAGCGACAGCTTAGGACTGTAGCGGTACATCTGTCTGACCGTGACAACTCCGGCGTAAACCGCTGTGATCAAGCTGATGCAGAGATCAAAATACCGGCAGCTGTGCTCGCTGTCCGTTGTTACGCGGCTCACCAGAGAATCGCCGTTCTCCGCATCGTAATGGCGGGCGGGAAGGCGCATCAGCTTGTCCCAGAGCTTGTTCCGGACGCCGAGATTGATTTTCTGGCTTGTCCAGCCGCTGATGTAGCTAATGGAAATCGACAGCAGGGAATGGACCAGAAGAACAAGGACGAAGTGCACCAGCTTGTCTGCGTTAATGGCTTTCTGACTTGTATCAATGATATCCGCCGTCAGAGTCGTCTGCTCCAGAAAGACGTACGATTCCAGTATGTTCAAAACCAGAAGAACCGCAAGCATCAGCCATGGAATGCGGACATCTTTAAAAATGTTCCTATATCGTTTCATGCCGGCTGAACCTCCTTTAACTGAGCGCTGACCATCTCGCGGAACAGAGGGCAGTCATGCAGCAGACCCTCGTAGGAGCCTTGTCCGACTACCTCGCCGTCGTGCAGCACCACGATTCGGTCCATATTGGAGATCAGGGACATATCATGGGTAACCATGAGCAGGGTTTTCCCCTTAAACAGGCGGAAAATCGTGTCTTTCACGCTCAAAGCCGTTTCGGCGTCCAGCGCGGAGGTCGGTTCAT
The DNA here is from genome assembly GCA_045599825.1 of Bianqueaceae bacterium. Taxonomy (GTDB): domain Bacteria; phylum Bacillota; class Clostridia; order Lachnospirales; family Bianqueaceae; genus JAZQNF01. The sequence goes on from JAZRWR010000100.1 coordinate 7,055, forward strand.
CCAAAAGCAGAATATCCGCATTGCGCAGGAATTCGCGCGCAAGCACAAGGCGCTGCCGCTGACCGCCCGACAGAGAAGCTCCGCCCGACGCGATTTTCGCATCGAGCCCGCCGGGCATCTTCTGAATAAACTCCCAGGCGCCGGCGCTCTCGGCCGCCTTGATGATTTCCTCATCGTTCAGCGGCCGCTTGATACCGTAACTCAGCGCTTCGCGGATGCTGCCGCTGAAAACACCGGCATCCTGCTGTACATAAGAATAGCTGCTGCGAAGCTGTCCGAGCGAAAGCTCGTCCAGGGGACGCCCTCCCATCAGGATGCTTCCCTCCGCAGGCTCATAGAAACGCTCCAGAAGCTTCAAAACCGTGGTTTTGCCGCTGCCTGTCAGTCCGACGATCGCCGCGGCGCTGCCCTCCGGCACCGTGAAGGAGACATTCCTCAACGCCTGCTTGTCGCCGTACGCAAAGGAAACCTCCCGGAAGCTGACCGCCGTCGAGCTGCCTTCCGGCATCTCGGCCGTCGCAGCCTCCTCTGCTTCCGCCTCACTCATTTCCTTGGGCGCGTCCACGATGCCGACCACACGGGCCGCCTGGCCCTGAATACTTTTCAGCTTTTGCCAGGTATAGATCAGATCGCTGAAGCGCGAATTGATGGTTGTCGCGAAAAGGAAAAACGCAACCCAGTCGGTCGCTGTGATCCGGCCCTTCTGCAGAAGAACGGCACCGAAAATAACGTTTGCTATTTGCTGAAGCAGATTGATTGCCGTCGCAATGCCGGAATCTGCGCAATTCACCTTGGTGCTGCGCAGATGGGCATCGAAGAGGGCCTTCGAGGCATTTCGCCCGTTTTCAAGCTCTTCCTTTTCCGTGCAGAACTGCTTGATAAGCGGCAGGTTTTTGACCCGCTCGCCGAGATAGGCTGTTAACTCACCGATGCTCTTGTAAATGCCGGCCTGCGCTTTATACATCCAACGGCTGACCACCACCATGTAAATATATTTGATCGGCAAAAGGACCAGTATCGGCAGCAGCAGAAGACGGTCGAACTCGCTGACCTCAAAAAGAGCTGCCACGATATAGTAGAGCGTCGGGATGACGCTGACCAGCAGATTGGCCAGACCGCCCGCGCTGGCATCCAGGTCATTGGTAACGGCCGAGCTCAGGCCGCCGGGCGAATGACTGTCATAGTAATCCGGGCGGATGCGGACCATCTCTCCCCACAGCTTGTTTCTGGCATTGCGGACGGTCCAGTTTTTGGAAATCCCCAAAAAGCCGAAATCCACCAGCAGAACCAAAGCATAGAGAATGTAGTAGATGATTGCGTCGCGCAGCGCCTTTTCGTCCAGGCTTCCGGACATGAGCGCGGTGGTCGTGGTCGGCAGAAGCAGCGTAAACCGACTGTACAGCATTTCAAAGGCAAAGGACACCAGAAGAACCAGCCAGGGCAGGTCGATCCGGCGGACCATTCCGAAAAACAGCTTCCAACTACCGGTTTTTTCTGTTTTTTTCATCTGCTTCCCGGTATCTTATTCGATGACCGTTCCTCCGTTGTAGGTCTTGTAGTAGTCAACGTAAGCGCTGGCCGTCGTATCCGTAAGAAGGCCGCTGGCCTGAAGGGCGATCAGCATTGCTCCGAAGGTATCACCGTCGGACGTGGCAAAAATTACGCAGGGATCTTCTTCAACAGGGACCAAAGCGGTGCCGAAGGCAGCATACATCGTGATGACTGTCTGTGCGTTTTCGGGGGTGTCGCAGACCATGAATTCGTAATAGGCAAGCGGTTGATCCTCTGCATCCGCATAGAGTACCGCATACATGCTCAGAACGCCGAAAGCGGAAGCACTGGCGACCGTGGGGCTGTTCTCATCACAGTAAAGCGCGTAACGTTTGGCAAATTCCAGATCCTTCGGATCCTTGAAGCTGTACTTTTCGGTCATTTTGATATCACCGGTGCTGCCGGCATTTCCGCTTTCGTTCCCGGACGTAAACAGGCTGCAGCCGCAAAGCGTTCCGAGAAGCATCAGCATGCTAAGAACAAGGCATAAGGTTTTTTTCATTTTTGGTTCCTCCGCTTTAATCATTTAATGCATAAACTGCACTTTGCTATATTGTATCCCCTCGCACAGGACGGTGCAAGAGGCTTGACCGATTTGGGCCTCACCGCGGACAATTCAGGCAAAAACCGGGATAATTCCGCCGCTTTCCCCGTTTTTTGCATTAAAAACAGCCGCTTCATTGGGCGGGTGCTCTAAAGGACATGATTCCCTTTCTCATTTCAACTAATGAAGGCCTTGCGCCGGCATTTGTTTGCCGGCGCAAGGCCTCTGTTTTTATGAAACGAGAAAATCAATCTGTCCTTTAGAGCACTCCGCCTTGAAGCGGCTGTTTCTGCTTGAAAGAAGATTATTCCTTGGGCGCGTACATCTTCTGGAGGTCTTCCAGGTGCTCGCGGTATTCCTTGGAGTGCTCGACGGCCTTGTCGAAGAGCTCGGCGGCGCGCTCGGGGAAGGAGCGGGTCAGGGAGCTGTAGCGGGCCTCACCCATGATGAATTCCTTGTAGTCCGTGGTGGCGGGCTTGGAATCGATGGTCAGGGGGTTCTTGTCCTCGGCCTTGAGCGCGGGGTTGAAACGGAACATGTTCCAGTAACCGCAGTCGACGGCCTTCTTCATTTCGGCCTGGCAGTTGGTCATGCCGCCCTTGATGGAGTGCATCTCGCAGGGGGCGTAGCCGATGATGAGGGAGGGACCGTGGTAGGCTTCGGCTTCCTTGAGGGCCTTCAGGGTCTGGTTCTGGTCGGCGCCCATCGCGATCTGGGCTACGTAGATGTAGCCGTAGCTCATGGCGATTTCGGCGAGGCTCTTCTTGGCGATGGCCTTACCGGCAGCGGCGAACTGAGCTACCTGACCGATCTGGGAGGCCTTGGAGGCCTGACCGCCGGTGTTGGAGTAAACTTCGGTATCGAAGACCATGATGTTGACATCGTTGCCGGAGGCAAGGACGTGGTCCAGACCGCCGAAGCCGATATCGTAGGCCCAACCGTCACCGCCGAAGATCCAAACGCTCTTCTTGGCAAGGTATTCCTTGTTGGCAAGCAGGGTCTTGCGGCATTCGCAATCGCAGGTCTGAGCTTCCAGAGCCGCAACGAGCTTCTTGGCGGCAGCGCCGTTCTTCTCGCCGTCCTCAAAGGTGGCAAGATATTCTTCGGCCGCGGCCTTCAGTTCAGCGGGAGCCTCTTCCTTGGCGGCGATGCCCTCGACGATGCCCTTCAGGCGGTCGCGGATGGCCTTCTGGCCGTAGTACATACCAAGACCGTGCTCGGCGTTATCCTCGAAGAGGGAGTTCGCCCAGGCGGGGCCGTGGCCTTCCGCGTTGACGGTGTAGGGAGAGGTAGCAGCGGGACCGCCCCAGATGGAGGAGCAGCCGGTCGCGTTGGAGATATACATACGGTCGCCGAACAGCTGGGTGATCAGGCGGGCGTAGGAGGTTTCGGCACAGCCGGCGCAGGAGCCGGAGAACTCAAGCAGCGGCTTCTTGTACTGAGAGCCGATGATGGTGGCCGCGGTAGCCAGCTCGGGCTTCTCGGTAACATTGGCGACGCAGTAGTCGAAGATCGCCTGCTTGGCTTCCTGATCCTCGCGGGCAACCATCTTCAGAGAAGCGGTCGGGCAGACGCCGATGCAGACGCCGCAGCCCATGCAGTCCAGAGGAGAAACAGCCATGGTGAACTTGTAGCCGGCTCTGTTGACCAGCGCGGCCTTGGGCGCGTAGGCGATGCCTTCGGGAGCCTTGGCGGCTTCTTCTTCAGACAGGGCGTAGGGACGGATGGTGGCGTGGGGGCAGACAAAGGCGCACTTGTTGCAGGCGACGCAGGTGGCGGATTCCCAGGCGGGAACGGTCACGGCAACGCCGCGCTTCTCGTACGCGGAGGCACCCTGCTCCCAGGTACCGTCAGCATGATCGACGAAGACGGAAACGGGCAGGCTGTCGCCGTTCATATCGCCGACGGGCTTCATGATGGTATCGACCTGCTTGACCAGCTTGGCGGGGCCGTTCTCGGTGGCAGCCTTGGGCGCGTCAACGGCGTCTGCCCAGTCAGCGGGTACGTCGATCTTTACATAAGCATTGACACCGAGGTCAATGGCCTTGTGGTTCATGTCAACGACATCCTGGCCCTTCTTCAGGTAGGACTTGGTAGCCGCGTCCTTCATATGCTGAACGGCTTCCTCGATGGGCATGACCTTGGCCAGCGCGAAGAAAGCGGACTGCAGGGTCGTGTTGGTGCGCTTGCCCATGCCGATGGAGGCGGCCAGGTCGATTGCGTTGATGGTGTACAGCTGGATGTTGTTCTTGGCAATGTAGCGCTTGGTTTCCGCGTTCATATGCTCAGCCAGCTCCTCGGGGCTCCACTGGCAGTTGATCAGGAAGACGCCGCCGGGCTTGACATCGTTGACCATCTTGTAGCCCTTGATGATGTAGCTGGGGTTATGGCAGGCAACGAAGTCGGCCTTGTTGATGTAGTAGGGGCTCTTGATGGGCTTATCACCGAAGCGCAGATGGCTGATGGTGATGCCGCCGGTCTTCTTGGAGTCATACTGGAAGTAGGCCTGAACGTATTTGTTGGTGTAGTCGCCGATG
>JAZRWR010000101.1:0-31173 GCA_045599825.1 Bianqueaceae bacterium
GTGCCTCGGCCGGCCATGTTGGTGGCGATGGTGACCTGTCCCTTCTGTCCGGCTTCTGCGACGATGCCGGCCTCGCGCTCGTGGAACTTGGCGTTCAGGACGTTGTGCGGGATGCCCTCGCGCTTGAGCATTTTGGAGAGAAGCTCGGAGTCCTCGATGGTGATGGTGCCGACCAGGACGGGCTGTCCGCGGTGATAGCAGTCCGTGATGTCGCGGACGGCGGCGCGGTATTTTTCTTTTTTGGTGCGGTAGACCATGTCGGGAAGGTCCTCGCGGGCGACCGGCTTGTTGGTCGGGATCTCGACGACATCCATCGAATAGATGGCCTCGAATTCGTTTTCCTCGGTCTTGGCCGTACCGGTCATGCCGCATTTTTTCTCGTATTTGTTGAAAAAGTTCTGGAAGGTGATGGTCGCCAGCGTCTTGGATTCACGCTTGACCTCGACGTTTTCCTTGGCCTCGATGGCCTGATGCAGACCGTCGGAATAGCGGCGGCCGGGCATCAGACGGCCGGTGAATTCATCGACGATGATGATCTGGCCGTCCTGTACGACGTAGTTCTGGTCGCGGAACATCATATAGCGGGCCTTCAGGGCCTGACGGATGTGATGCGAAATCTCGGCGTTCTGCGGATCGCCCAGGTTGTCGATGCGGAAATATTCCTCGACCTTGCGGATACCTTCGCCGGTGAGCTGGCAGCTCTTCTCCTTTTCGTCAATGACGAAATCGCCTTCCTCCTGGACCTCCTCCATCATGAGCTGAGCCATTTTGGAGGTGTCGCCGACAATGCGTCCCTTCTTCATGCGGGAGGCCAGCAGATCAGCCTGCTTGTACAGGGAGGTGGACTTGCCGCTGCGGCCGCTGATGATCAGAGGCGTACGGGCTTCGTCGATCAGGACGGAGTCGACCTCGTCGATGATGGCGTAGTGCAGGCCGCGCTGTACCATCTGTTCTTTGTAGACGACCATGTTGTCACGCAGGTAGTCGAAGCCGAATTCGTTGTTGGTACCGTAGGTGATATCGCAGGCGTAGGCCTTGCGGCGCTCATCGTTCGGCATCTGGTTCAGGATGCAGCCGACGCTGAGGCCGAGGAAGCGGTGGACGCGGCCCATCCATTCGGCGTCTCGGGAGGCCAGGTAGTCGTTGACGGTGACGACATGGACGCCCTTGCCCTCGAGCGCATTCAGATAGACCGGCAGCGTGGAGGTAAGGGTTTTGCCTTCACCTGTCCTCATCTCGGCGATACGTCCCTGATGCAGGATGATGCCGCCCTCCAGCTGTACGGGATAATGCTTTTCGCCCAGCACACGCCAGGCGGCCTCACGGACGACCGCGTAGGCCTCCGGAAGGATGTCGTCCAGCGTCTCCCCCTCGGAGAGACGCTTTTTAAATTCATCTGTTTTGGCGCCAAGCTCTTCGTCGCTTAAGGCCTGCATGGCTTCATCGTAAGAAAGGATCTGATCGACGATCGGCTGGATGCGCCTGATTTCCTTATCGGCAGAATTGCCGAACAGTTTTTCCAGAAAACCCATAGAAAAACCTCCTTGTTGTACTTCATATCGGATCCGCCCGGGAGCGGCTTGCTTCGTATATACATAGTTACAGAATTATATCCTATTTTACCATTTTCCGGGGCATTTGGCAAGAAATAAATCGTGCCGAGCCGGGCCTTCCGGCCTGCGGCGTCGGGGCCCGGAGGATCGAACCGGAAGCCTCCGCTAAAAAAGCCTCCGCGCCCGTCCAAGGCGCAGAGGCCGAAAAAGCATCGTTCTATAAAGCAAAGACCCTGTCGGGAAGCAGCGGCTTCGTCAGAAACTCCAGCACCGCTTTTTCCAGGCATTTATAACGCCAGATCACATCGTCCGGATCAAGCGGGCGGTGAACGTCCGCCTCATAGCCCTCACGGTACCACTCCCACAGCTCCTCCGGAAAACCGATCCCGAGCCGCGAAGCCAGACCGCCCAGAAGAAGGACACGCCGGAGAAGCTCATCGGCGCGCTCCGTCAGCTGCCGGGAATAGGCCTCCGCGGAATGCCCCCGCGAGCTCAGATACGACTCGAGGCTCATGCCCCGAAGCTCCTCTTCCGACAAAAACCGGCTCACCGCCAGGAGATCCTCCTCGGTGATCTCAAGCTCCGCCAGGTCCGCCGCAAAGGCATAAAAGGCGTCCCGGGCCTCCCAATAAAAGTCATAATTCACATCGCAGAAGGCGCCCTGCACCGCACTTCGGTAGGCCTCCTCCAGCTCTAGCCCCTCTTTTTTGGGGCTCAGGCTCTCGAGCTTTTCCACCTTCACCGCGGCCTGCCCGCTCAGATTGCGGTACAGACCCGTCGACGCCACGTCGAAAAGCTTTTCCGCGCCGACCTCACAGCCGATAAAAGCGGCCTCGATCTCCGGATCGAAAAGCCCCTCGCCGATGAGGACCGAAAAGGGTCCGTCCTCCAGGACCAAGCGGCGTCCCTCCCTGACCTCCACGCGGAAGGTGACGTAGTCGCCCTTCTCGATGCGGCTGCCCTCCTTCTTGGAGCGGTAAAGGAAGAGCTCCGTCAGCGCCTCGCGAGCGAGGCCGAAGGCATCCCGGTAAAGAGGCCTTGCCTCCGAAGGCTTATAGCGGCAGATCCGCTGCCATTTTGCCGAAACCAGACGGCTGCCTTCGGCGCCGCAGAGCTCCAGATACCGGCGAGCCTCCTCGGCCGACGGATACTGCGGACCCCGGCACGCGCTCAGCAGGGTCAAAAGGATCATTACAGCAGCCAGCAGTCTTATTCTTTTCATCAGTAGATATCTGCTCCAAACATATAAGCTATCGGACCAGCTTGCGTAAAATACGAATATGCACTATCTCCGCCTGTAACAATTCCACCCACTCGTCCAGAAGTACTGGACATCAAGAGAAAAGCAGGTCCGCCACTGTCTCCCGCTGACGTCATAGCTGATGTTTTCAGGAGGCCGAAGAAATATTTCACATTTCCGTATTCATCAGAAAAGTATGCTCCCGCATTACTTGCAAGAACATCAGCAGATGTAAGCCCCGAAGTCATTCCTGACTTATATAATCGTGCACCCACAGCGGGCGCACAAATTGTAGACGAAAGATAAATAGAAGTTCCATTTACATTGTTTGAGGATGTATACGACGAATTATCCACCGAAAAGAACGCAACATCTGTATCCGTTTGGCTTTGATAGCGAATACCCCGGATTTGTCCAATAATATTTGAGCTCAAATAGTAGCTCAAAGTTCCAACTGGATTATTAACTGCACCCGCCGCATGACCGCTAATAACATAACCATTTCTGGTATCGTATCGTGCTCGATAGCCCACACTGGACTCCGAAAGAGGGAGATGAGTATTATTACTAAAAACCGTAATCCCCTAACCACAATATACAGGCGACGTTTGATACCGGGCCGGCTCAAAGTCCGGGTCCGCCGCGTATACCACAGCCTCATACTCGCCGGCATAGGCCTCAAAAATCCCGATCAGCCGCGCAAGCTCCTCACTGTCTTTCTCGCAGGCAAAAGTGATCGTGACACGGTTTTGGGCTTCGGAGCAGCAGCATACCGGAAAGGCATCCGAAAGAACCAGCAGGTCCCCGGACAGCTCCCCGTTGTTTCTCTTTTCCAGGAGGCCGCCGATGAATTGATTCAGCCTTCCTGCGACCCGGCTTAACTCGTCATTTGTAAATTCAGCCTCCAGAAGACAAAAGGGGACCTCGCCGAGAAGTCCGCACAGGTCCGCTTCATCCTCCTCCGTTTTCTCCGTCACCAGCACATACAGCGTTCTGTCTTGGATATAGAGGCCGGCAAAACGGGAGGCAAAGTCATCCTCCTGTTTCGCGATCCGGTCCTGAAGCAGCAGGAAAGCAGAGTTTAGCTGATACTCCGCTTCGTCCGTTCCTTTTGCGGCATCTGCCTTTATGGCTTCCGCAGAGGAAAGCTGAGCGTTCAGAAATGCGCACAGCTTAGCCGCTGCGTCATCTTTTACGTCAGCTTCCCGATCTCCGCCGAGCCTGCAGAAGCACGAAAGCAAAAACAAGAAAAGACAGAATAAACCGGTTAACCTTAATACACATTTTTTCATAACTTTTCTCCCTTCCTACAAAATAAAACTTAGAATAGCCCCATGTTATTATCTATGTATACTATAGCATTACTAACCGCTTCTCGTCAAGCGCTTTGCAAAAAATCTCCAAAACCAATAAAAAAGAGGCCTTCTGCTTCCGGCCTCCCGATCCCGTTACGGGTTTATTTTATCCTCCAGCACCCGGCGGTACCCCTTGCCGTACTGCACACAGCGGGATACGCGGCTTAGGGTAGCCGAGGAAATATCGGTTTCCTCAATGACCTGCACATAGGTCTTGCCCTCCATCAGGAGCTTGGCGGCATGCAGGCGCTGCGCCATGTTCTGCACCTCCTTCATGGTGCAAAGGTCCGCAAACAGGGCCTCGCAGTCCTCCCGGCTTTCCAGAGAAAGCAGGACATCGTAAAGCGAGTCGATCATCGCAGGGGTTATTTTTCGGTTTTCCATGGCACGTCCTCCTCAAAACTGCTTTTAGTTTACGTCATTCGGCGTAATTCTGCAAGAAATTTTTGAGGGCGGCCGATTTCGGGCTTCCGAAGATTTCTTCCGGCGTGCCCTCCTCCTCGACCCTTCCGTCGGCGATGAAGAGAACGCGGTCCGCGACGCTTCTGGCAAATTCCATCTCGTGCGTGACGATGATCATCGTGCGGGAGCCGTCGGCCAGCTCGCGGATGACGCGCAGCACCTCGCGCGTCAGCTCAGGGTCGAGGGCGCTCGTCGGCTCGTCGAAGCAGAGGATGTCCGGCTGAAGCGCAAGCGCCCGGGCGATGGCGACGCGCTGCTGCTGGCCGCCTGAAAGCTGGCAGGGATAGTTGCCGAGCTTGTCCGAAAGGCCGACGCGGCCCAGAAGCTCGCGCGATTTTGCCTCGATTTCGGAGGATGTGCCCCTTCCCAGAAGCTTCGGGGCGAGGCTCACGTTTTCGAGAGCCGTATATTGCGGAAACAGATTGAAGGACTGAAAGACCAGGCCGAAATGCAGGCGGCAGGCGCGCAGCTCATCGGCGGAGAGCTTCTTCATCTCGGCCGCGTCGCACAGAAGCTCGCCGTCCAGACAGATTTGTCCGCAGTCGGGGGCCTCCAGAAAATTCAGACAGCGCAGAAGCGTGGTCTTGCCGCCGCCGGAGGAGCCGATGATCGCCAGCACCTCGCCCTGTTGGAGCGAGAAGCTGACATCCGAAAGGACCTCGGTTTTGCCGAAGCTTTTGCCCAGTCCCGAAACACGTAACGATGCCATCGCTTGCCTCCTTCAGAATGCGAAATAACTCAGCCGGCGCTCAAGCTTATCGAAGAGCACGGTCAGAATTCCGCTGAAAATCAGATAATAAACGCCGGTAAAGAAGAGGGGCCAGATCTGCCCGGCGATGCCGTGCGAGCCCTTCAGGAAGGATTGGCCCGCCCAGATCAGCTCCTGGAGGGAGATGATGCGCGCGAGTGAAGTGTCCTTGACAAGCGTAATGACCTCGTTGGAAATCGGCGCCACGATGCGCTTGATCACCTGCAGAAGCTTGACGCGGAAGAAAATCTGCCGCTCGGAAAGGCCCAGCACCAGCCCGGCCTCCTCCTGCCCCTGCGGGATGCTCTGGATACCGCCGCGGTAGATTTCCGCGAAGTAACAGGCGTAGTTAAAGATGAAGGCGATCGACGCCGCCGCGAAACGGCCGCTCTCGCCGCCGCCCCAGATGTTGTTGCCGAAGACGAGGCCCGGAAAATAGAAGAAAATGAGGAGCTGGATCATGAGCGGGGTGCCGCGGACGATCCATACCACAAAGCGGCAGAAATACTGCAGGGGCTTGAGCTTCGAAAGGAGGCCCAGCGCAATCAGAAGGCCGAGGGGAAGCGCTCCGAGGAGCGTCACGAAGAAAAGCCGGAGCGTCTGCAGAAAGCCGACATTCAGGGCCTCGAAAACGGTAGGAAACTGTTCAAAAAATTGCATAAAAAACTCCGTAAAGCCGGAGCGCATGGAGACGCTCCGGCTGTATTAGCGAAATGTCCGTCGAAGGAATTTCCCGATCGGCTTATTTGCCGGGATCGATGATGGAGGCGCCGACCTTGTATTTGTTGGCGATCTCCAGGGTGGTGCCGTCCTTGTAGGCCTTGGCCAGGAAGGCATTCAGCTTGGCAACTAGATCGGAGCCCTTGCGGAAGCCGACACCGTACTGCTCGTCGTTCAGACCGCAGGTGTAGGTCAGGTTCGCAAAGGAGGTGCCCTCACCGACCATCGCCTGAGCCATCAGCGCGTCGATGATGGCGGCGTCGCAGGTGCCGGAGGCAACCTCCAGCAGCGCGTCGGACTGGTAGGGAACGGGCGTGTAGCTGAAGCCGTAGGCCTCAGCCTGCTTCATGCCGGCAGAACCGTTTTCAACGGCGAATTTCAGAGCCTTGCAGGCTTCGGGGGTGCTGTACTGAGCAGCGACGTCCTTGTTGACGATAACGATCTGGGAGTTGTTGCAGTAGGGATTGGAGCAATCCATTGCGGCTCTTACCTCGTCGTCGAGGGTCATGCCGTTCCAGATGCAGTCCACATTTTTGACGTCAAGCTCCGTTGCCTTATAATCCCAGTCGACGATGATGAACTCGACGCTGACGCCGAGGTATTCGCCGAAGGCGCGGGCCATGTCGGCGTCGAAGCCGACCCACTGGCCGTTCTCTTCATAGTCCATGGGGGCGAAGTCGGTGATGCCGACGACCAGCGTTCCCTTTTCTTTGACATAGGCAAGGTCGCTGTTTTCCGCATTCTTGCAGGCGCAAAGGCTGAGTAAGATAAAAACTACTAATAAGCAGGAAAGAAATTTCTTCATGATAGAGGTCTCCTTGTTTGAATATGAACGCATTATACTTCACCGCGATAAAGTTGTAAAGTGTTTTTTGCGGATTTTTCCCTTTTCGGCGAAATGAACAAGAGAAACGGCTTCCGGCGAGCGTTACATGGGCAAAAATGCCGAAATCCGCCTTGCAAAAATCCGGCCGTCTGCTACAATGAGGGCATCAATGCTTCGGGAGGATTTATGGAAGAGGAACTGGACCGCAAATATCGGGAGGCCTGCGCCTTCTGGGACCGCGCGCTCCTCACGCAGGAGACCGCGTTCGAAGGCATCGACCCGGAAAAGGATTGGAAAAACATCGGCAGCGCCACACTGCTGGCGCTTTTTGACGCGCTCGGAGGCCGCGATCACTGGCTGAACTACGGCTGCGGCAGCGGCTGGGCCGAGGTAGTGCTGAAGCGCCTCGGCTGCCGCGACATTCTGGGCGTGGATCTGTCGGCCAACGGGATCGCCTCGGCCCGGCGCTACGCCGCCGCCTTCGGAGAAAACGACGTCCGCTACGAGCAGGTGGACCGGGACTGGCTGTCCGCACAGCCGGAAAGCAGCTTTGACCATGTGCTCTGCATCAACGTCATCGACGTCGTACCCGATGAGGTGGCCGACGGGATCATCCGCGGATTGGCGCGGGTGCTCCGACCCGGGCAGAAGGCCTTTATCGGCACGAATCCCTGCTTTGACCGGGAAGCGATGGCGAAGCGCGAGGGCGTCGTCTGGGAGGGCCCCTACCTTTTTCAGAACGGCATCCTGCGCCTGAACAATCACACGGACGAGGAATGGCTCGCGCGCTTTGCGCCCTATTTCGTCCTGGACCGGCTGGCCTATTTCCACTGGGACGTCGAGGCCGACACCGCAAAACGCCGCCTCTTCTTCCTTACGAAAAAATGAGACAAAAACAGAAAAAGACCCGGAGCGGCAGGTTTCCCGAGGCTTTTTCGGCGCGCGCAGCGTGAATCCAACCGTAAAGAAGCCGGCCGGAGAAATCTCTCCGGCCGGCTTTCTATGTGATAAAGCTGTTATTATTGAACTTCCAGTACGCCGTAGGTCGTGCCGCCCGCGTTTACCTCACGGCGGCGGTAGATGACGCAGACCTTGGCGGACGACGCTTCCTTGAAAATATAAAAATCGTGTCCCGTGAGTTCAAGCTCGAGCGCGGCTTCGTCGAAATCCATAAGCGGGGCTTCGACCTCCTTGACGCGGGCAATCTTGCTTGTTTCCTCAGGCTCGTCGGCAGCGACGAAGAAATCAGCCCTGAGGCTCTTGTCTGTTTTTGCCTTATCGGTCAGACGGGCGCGGTAACGCGTGATCTGACGCTCCAGCTTGTCCATGACTTCATCCAGACCGGTGTAGGGGTCTTCACAGGAGACCTCTGCCCGGATGGAAGAGCCTTTGACGGGAATGGTGACCTCCACACGGTAGCCTCTTCCCTCTTCCTTAAAGGTGGCAATGAGGGAGCTGTCATCAGTAAAAAATTTGCTCAGTCTCTCCAGCTTCTTCTCAGTCATATTGCGAAGCTTCTGAGATACTTCCATGTTGCGGCCGACAAATTTGTACTGCATATAAGTGCCTCCATTCCGGGAAGCGCTCAGCTTCCCTGTATTCTGCCAGAATCTCTTCTGACATTTTTATTATAACACATTAAAGCAAAAAAGTCACCCCTTCTCCGAAAATTCCTGAATTATTCATTCTGCATAATGAATTCGCGTTAGTTTCGGCTCGCGGAAAAAGAGGTGAATATTTTCGTTAGCAGCCGCTTACTAAAAAAGTTATCCACAGAAAATTTGTGGATAACTTTCATTCCTGTCTAAACCTTTAAAACAATAGGGTTGACAAAAAAAGATGAAATTGTGGATAAAGTGGATAACTATCTGCATAACCCTATTTTAAAGGGTTTTCGGGCTGTGGATAACTTTTATATAGCACAACGCTTACAATTTCGCTTTTTACGAAGATACGGGGGCCTCCTAAGCCCACGCTGATGACCTGCGTCATCGCGCCCTCCCGAAAAACTCCGCGCACGCGTTCCGGAAACCAGCCCTGACCGGGCGCCAGCAGCGCCCTCCTTCCAAGCGGCATCAGACCGCCGTGCGCGTGGCCCGAAAAGACCAGCCTCGCCCCGCTGCCGCGGTAGGCCTCGTACAGCTCCGGCCGGTGCGAAAGAAGAATCAGGAAGCGGCCGCGCGCCTCCTCCGTCACTGACGCAAGGCTGAGAAGCTCCGTTTCGTCCATCCGCGTATCCGCGGTGAGCGCACTTCCGGGCTTGGAGCGCAGACCGCCGATGACGGCCTCGCCTCCGCCGAAGGGCACGGTCGCTCCCGCCAGATATTCCACGCCGCAGGCCTTCATCATAGACTCGAGCCGGCCGATCCGCTCGCCGCTCAGGCGCGCCTCATGATTGCCCGGCGCAAAATAGACGGGCGCCAGGGCGCAAAGCTCGCGCAAAAGCGCCTCCAACGCGTTCAGCTCCGCCTCGTCGGCCGCCTCTACAAAATCACCGGTCAGAAGGATCGCATCCGGCTCGAGCGATGCAACAGCCTCCCGCAGAAAGCGCTGCTCCGCTCCGAAGCGGCGCGCGTGCAGGTCCGACAGCTGCACCAGCTTCAGACCCGCGAGCGGCTCCGGAAGGTCCTCAATCGGCAGCCGGTACTCGCTGATCGCAGGCTTCTGCGCCCCGAACAGAGCGGCCAGCCGCTCCACCAGCTCCGTCAGCTTCCGACGCAGGGGACGACGTGTATCCATAGGACCCTCCTTTTCCATGTTTTCCTCATTATAGAAGCTTTCCGCTGATTTGTAAACCGCCGGGCTTGCCCGTCGGCGATTTTCGTGGTATAATATAGCTGTTAGCGAGCCGTGCCCTTTTTTCGGGGGTGTAAAGGTTTCGACGGGGGTCGTTGAAGTCTTGGGAGCCATCCGCAGGTTGGTCTGCGTTACAATCCAAACCTAAATATAAACGCTAACAACAATAACAACGCTCTTGCGTTCGCTGCTTAATTAATCAGCAGCCGTGCCGCACTGCAGTGCCTACCTCTGCGGTGCGGGGCGTAAACCGATGTAGGGAACCCGCCGCCCAAAGCTTTGAGGAAAGCGGAGTGTCGAATGAAGCTACCCAAGGAGGATCCTGTCAACCGGAGCCTCTAAGGGGAAATGCAAATGATTGACTATGATGGTAGCGCCCGGGGCGGATGGGCTTTCGGACAGGGGTCCGATTCCCCTCATCTCCATTTCCGAACGGAGAAAAGCAAGGTCATGAAGCATGAGCTCATGGCCTTTTTTCGTGGAAAGAAGGACGCTGTTCATGCGGCCCCACCGCATGCGGAACTTCCGCATGCGGAACTTCCGCAAAAAGGTCCTGTGCCGGCAAGACGGGAAGCAGTTCACGGATGCCGAAACAGGACCTGTTCATTATTTTCGGGGCTTCAGAAGCAGCCGCGAGGTCGTCTCGCAGTACTGCCCGTATTCCTCCCGCCGCGCCAGCTGCCGCTGCTCCATGAGAGGAATCGAAACCACATTGAAGAGGAGCGCGACCGAAACCGCGCCGACGCCGTAGTACCAGCGCCCGGGCGCGAAGGGCAGCATCGCGAAGAAAACGCCGAACCAGAACGAAATCTCGCCCAGATAGTTCGGATGACGCGAATAGCGCCACAGTCCGACGTCGATGACCTTGCCCCGGTTCTGCCCATCCTCCAGGAAGGCGTGCATCTGCCGGTCGGCAAAGAACTCCAGCGCGATGCCGAAGCCCATCACACATACACCCGGGATGACCCGCCAATCGAGGGGCTGCGCGGCCAGCTCAAACAGCGGCAGCATGCCGGCAAAAACGACGAGCGTGGGCATCAGATGGATGCCGAAGAAATTCACGAAGGGCCACAGCAGGGCCGACGTTTCGTCGCGGTATTTGCGGTAGCGCCAATCCTCGTAGGAAAAATCCGTGAAGACGGTGACCCAGTTCACGGTCAGGCGGACGGCCCACAGCAGGAAGACAGTCAGGAAGCACAGCTGCATCGGGCTGCCTGCTTTCTGCGTCACAAAGAGGCAGAGGGCCATGACCAGCGGCGCCGCGGACCAATAGGCATCGTAGACGCTGGAGTTTTTGAAGATGAGCGAAAAGACGAAGACAACCAGCGTAGCAATGATATCGAAGGCGAAATACCGCGCGATGAGTCCGCTCACATGCTGCGCGGCAAAATAGCCCAGCACGAAGGCGAAGAGATAAATGACCAGAATGACCAGAAGGTCACGTGTTTTTTTCATAAGCACTCCTGCTCGAAGCCACGGCACTTAAATCCGGATGAGCCGGTACTCGCGGCTGCCGAGGCCGATTTTCTCGGCGTGCTCGACGGCGGACCTCCAGTCGGTGTCCGGATGCACGCGGTGGAAGTGGTCGCCTTCCGCGCAGTCACTGTCGCCGAGGGCACTGGTCGTAAGGGCCGGCTGGGCGTTTACGGCGTCGGCGCAGGCCACATCCAGAGCGACCGGGTCGAAGCTCGCGAACATGCCGACGTTCGGAACGATGGCCGCGTCGTTCTCGCTGTGGCAGTCGCAGTTGGGCGAAACGTCGATAACGAGGGAGATGTGGAAGCTCGGGCGGCCGTCCACGACCGCCTTGGTGTACTCGGCGATTTTGCGGTTCAGGATGTCGAAGCTGCCGTCATCGGCGGGGTCGATGGCACCCACGGGGCAGACGGCGATACAGCGGCCGCAGCCCACGCACTTCGTGTGGTCGATCAGGCACTTGTCCTCGACCAGCTGAGGGGCGTCGTGCGCGCAGATGCCCTGACAGCTTCCGCAGCCGATGCAGAGCCCGGCGTTTACATAGGGCTTGCCCTCGCAGTGCTGCTCCATCTTGCCGGCACGGCTGCCGCAGCCCATGCCGAGGTCCTTCAGCGCGCCGCCGAAGCCCGCTTCCTCGTGGCCCTTGAAATGCGTCAGCGAGATGACGATATCCGCGTCCATCACGGCGCGGCCGATGCGGGCCTCCTTGACATATTCGCCCCCGGCGACAGGCACCGCGACATCGTCCGTGCCCTTCAGACCGTCGGCGATGATGATCTGGCAGCCGGTCGAGAGCGGGCTGAAGCCGTTCATCATGGCGCAGTCCAGATGGTCCAGCGCGTTCTTGCGGCTGCCTACATAAAGGGTGTTGCAGTCCGTCAGGAAGGGGCGGCCGCCGCGCTCGCGGATAAAGTCCGCTACCGTACGCGCCCAGTTCGGCCGCAGGAAGGAGAGGTTCCCCTGCTCACCGAAATGCATCTTGATGGCGACGAATTTGCCCTGAAAATCGATACCGCCCATACCGGCGGTCTCCAAAAGACGCGTAAGCTTCTGCTGCAGGTTCTCCTGACCTGTTGCGCGCAGATCCGCAAAATATACCTCTGAAGCCATGTGAATTCTCCTTTGAAAGCGGTCGACGGGCATAGGCGTCCCGATAGACCGCGCGTTATCTTTATTATAGAAGAGCAGCCGCATGAAAACAAGACAAAAAAGCATTGCCTCCATGGAAAGTTCCGAGAAAGACCTTGGACTGTTTGAGAAAAATATGATAGAATATAGACAGCAACGTATCCCGGGTTAAGTCCCGTAAAAAGGAGAAAATATGGAAGTAAACGATGCCTTGCAGACACGCCGCAGTGTCCGCAAATTTACCGGCGAGGCCGTCAGCGCCGAACAGATCGACGCGCTCCTGCACGCCGCCATGAGCGGCCCGAGCGCCGTCAACGCTACCCCCTGGGAATTCTACGTCGTCAGCGGCGAGGATAAGCTGAACGCGCTGCGCGGCTGCACACACTATTCCAAAATCATTGCCCCGCTGGCCATCGTGGTCTGCGGCAATCTGGGCCGGGCCCTCCCGCTGAAGCTGGCCGAATACTGGGTGCAGGACACCAGCGCCGCAACCGAAAACATTCTGCTGCGCGCGGTCGATCTGGGCCTGGGCGCCGTCTGGTGCGGTGTTTACCCGCAGAAGGAGTCCGTGAAGAAGGTCCGCGAGGTCCTGGGCGCCCCGCTCACCCACGTACCGCTCAATATCATCTATCTGGGGCATCCGGCCGAAACTCCCGCGCCCCGCGATCAGTACAAAGAAAAATACGTGCATTTTATTGAATAAAAGGAGTCTGCCATGGAAAGAGTCTATGAATTTTTAAAGGCCGCCGAAACCTATTATCTGGCCACCGTCGAAGACGGTCAGCCGCGGGTGCGTCCCTTCGGCACGGTCCTGATTTTTGAGGGGCGTCTCTATATCCAGACCGGCCGGATCAAGGCCGTATCCCGCCAGATCGCCGCAAATCCGCGCGTCGAGCTCTGCGCCTTCCATAAGGGCCAGTGGCTCCGCCTGTCCGGCCGTTTGGTCGAGGACGAGCGCCGCGAGGCGCGCAAGGCCATGCTCGACGCCTACCCGAACCTGCGCGGCATGTACCACGAGGACGACGGCAACACTCAGGTCCTCTATTTCGAAGACGCCGAGGCCAGCTTCTCCTCCTTCACCGCCCCCACCGAAACCTACCGACTGTAAGGAGTCACCATGTTGTTCTTTAACGGAAACTTCAATATTTTTCTCATCGCCGCTGCGGTGATTCCCGCCCTTGTCCTGATGATCCTGGTCTACCGCTCCGACAAGCTGGAGCGCGAATCGCTGCCCTTCCTGCTGAAGCTGGCCTTCTTCGGCATGCTGTCGACTGCGCTGGCCTCGGTGCTGGAGCAGGTCGGCGAGCTGCTCCTTGCCTATTTCTGCCGCAGCAACTTCGTCTACCGTGTCCTTCTGTACTTCGTAGTCGTCGGCCTGGGCGAGGAGCTGTGCAAGTTTCTGCTGCTCAAAAGCCGCAGCTGGAACAGCCCCGAATTCAACTGCCGCTACGACGGCGTGGTCTACGCAGTCTTCGTGGCCCTGGGCTTTGCGCTGTGGGAAAACGTTCAATATGTGCTGATTTACGGCTTTGAGACCGCTCTGGTCCGTGCGCTGACCGCCGTCCCCGGCCACTGCGCCTTCGGCGTCTTCATGGGCATCTGGTACGGAAACGCCCGCGACTACAAGACCTCCGGTCTTGAGGCAGAGGCCAAGCGCGCGCTCACCCTCTCCGTGCTGCTGCCCGGCCTCATTCACGGCCTCTACGATTTTATCGCCACCTCCGAAAGCGCTCTCAGCACCCTGCTCTTCCTGCCCGGCGTCATTCTGCTTTTCATCTTCGCCCTGATCAGCGTGAAGAAGGCCGCCAAAAAGGACGAATACTTCGTCGAGGAGTACGAGGACGAGGACTGAAATCCTGCCCGCCAAACCAAAAGCCCCGGAAGCCTTTTTACAGGCCGCCGGGGCATTTCTTTCCGTTTGCGCTTTCAGGTGATTCCGGGGCTGAGCCGGAGCCTTATTTTTTCTTTCTTTCGCATGCCATGAGCATCATGGCGGCTCCGCCGACGATCATGCAGAGGATGAGCACCCACTGAAACAGCGGGACACTCTTCAGGCGAACGGTGACAGAAGTGATCATCAGAATGACGATCAGAAGAACGGCTGCCGCACACAGGAGCTTCGGCCACTTGCGGGAGGGCTTCAGAAACCAGAAAACCAGACCGATAACCAGGGGCAGAATGAAGATGCCGGAGCGAAGATAAACGCCGCCGACGGAAATTTCACCGGTGTGGAAGGGCGTCATGACATAGACCTTGGACAGAAGCCAGGCGATGCCGCCGATAAACAGCCCGAGCCCCAGCAGGAACCTAAGACCCTTTTCCTCGTTGATCTGAATTTTCATAGATTAGCCTTTCTGCAAAAAGCAAAGCGGAACGTGCTGCGATGAAGATGAAAAAAAGCACGAGACGGGAATCGAACCCGCGTGTTCAGCTTGGGAAGCTGACGTTCTGCCATTGAACTACTCATGCACTGTTCGTTCATTATATCGCAGGAAAGCAGCTTTCGCAAGCAGCTTTTGCGTTTTCTGCGGAAAAACCCAAAAAATTCCGTTTTTGTGCTTGACTTTTCACAGGAAAACAGATATACTCATTAACGTTCGTTAAGCGCGAATGGCTCAGTGGTAGAGCATCGCCTTGCCAAGGCGAGGGTCGCGAGTTCGAATCTCGTTTCGCGCTCTAAGCGGTACACACGGTGTGCCGCTTTTTTCGTGCCGAAAACAAGCCGGCTGCTTCGGGAAGGAAGCCGCCGGCTTTTGCTTTACAGATCAATGATGTCACCGTCATCGGGGACGAAGAGCCCGCCGGAGAAGGCCTCGCGGGCCTCGGCGCTGTAGCGCTCCCTGCGGGTGGCCAGGCTTTTATCCTCCGTATGCCAGAGCACAAGATTCCCCACGCCCAGCTCGGCGGCCAGGCGCGCGGCGTCCAGCACGGTGGAGTGGTTCTTTTCGTAGGGCTTGAAGATGTCGCGCTCGCTGTAGAGGCAGAAGGCCTCACACAGGAGCCAGTCGGCTCCCTCCGCGTAGGCACGGCAGGCGGGGTTGAAGGGCTCGTCGCCCAGGCAGGTCAGGACGCGGCCGTCGCTTAAGCTCGTGGTGAAGCCGAATTGAAGAGCCTTGGTGGAGCGGATATCGAAGAAGGTGACAGGGCGGCCGAGCAGCTCCTCCGTTTGACCGTCGCCGACCTCGACCAGCTGAATGCGCTCGTCGACCAGCCTGAAGTGCTTGCCCTGCAGCGTGAGGCGGCAGAGGGTGCGGATGATTTCGCAGAGGCGGCTGTGCGCGTAGATGGTAAAGCTGCCCTCGTAACGACCGGCCAGCATGTCCGTAGCGATCATGCGGACGATCCAGACGACGCCCAGAACGTGATCCGTGTGCTCGTGCGTAACGATCATCTGATGAATCTGCGGGAGAGCGAGGCCGGCGTCGCGCAGGGCGCGCAGGATACCGTTGCCGCCGCCTGCGTCCACGAGGAGGCAGTCATCGCCGCGGCGCAGGGCGAAGCAGGTGTTGAAGCAGTTGATTGCCTGCGCGTTGCCCGTTCCCAGAACGTATAGCTTGTCGTCCATCTCAGGCCTCCTTTTGCAAAGCAATGATTTTTTTGTTGAGAAGCTCCGTCATGGCCAGAAGCAGGGCGGCCAGAAGAAGCAGAAAGAACGGATAGAGCCGGGGACTCAGCTGCTGCGCCAGAAGTCCGAAGAGGGGCGGCATCAGGGCGCTGCCGACGTAGGCGCTCGCCATCTGCACGCCGACGATGCCGGGCGATTTGTCCGCGCCGAAATTGGCGGGCGTCGCGTGGATCAGAGAAGGAAAAACAGGGGCGCAGCCCAGGCCCGAAATGACCAGTCCGGCCAGCGCGGCGGGGGTCCACCATAGTCCCGCGCTCAAGAGCACGCAGCCGGCCAGCATGACCGTTTCGCCCAGGCGGACGAGCCTCCGGTCGCCCAGACGGTTGGCCGCGAAGCCGCTCGCAAAGCGTCCCAGGGTGATACCGATAAAATAGAGGGAGCAGAAGGCTGCGGCCAGCTCCTCCGGAAGGCCGCGGCCTTCTACCAGGAAGCTGGCGGCCCACAGACCCGTCGTCGATTCAAAGGAGCAATAGCAGAAGAAGGCCAGCAGGACGAAGGGCACTCCGGGCACACGAAGCGCACCGGAAAGCCCGAGCGGCTCCTTCGCCTGAGCCTGCCGCTGCACCGGAGTTCCTTCTTTTTCAGCGAAGAGGCGGCCGGCCCTCCTCCACAGGGGAAGAGCGGCGAACAGAAGGAGCGCCAGACCGAGCTGGAGCAGAAATACCCACTCATAGCCGCGCCGCCAGCCCTTCTGCGCGCTCAGCGCGTAGCTCATGATGTATGGGCTCAGCATCGTGCCGACGCCCCAGAAGGCGTGCAGCCAGCTCATGTCGCGGGTGGAATAATGCAGGGAAACGTAGTTGTTGAGGGCGGAATCGATGCCGCCCGCGCCAAGGCCGTAGGGGATGGCCCAGAGAATAAGGCCCGTGAAGCTTTGGACGCGCGAAAAGCCCAGGAGGGCCGCCGCGCTGAGCGCCGTCGAAAGCGCCGTCACCAACCCGGTGCCGAGACGCTTGGTGAGCCGCTCCGAAAGCAGACTGGACGTCACCGTCCCGGCGCAGATGACGAGCGAAACGAGGCCGGCGCGCGAAAGCTCAGCGCCAAGCTCCGGATACATCACCGGCCAGGCCGCGCCCAGAAGCGGGTCCGGAAGTCCCAGGCTGATGAACGCCAGGTAAATCAGCGCCAGCAGGAGACTGATCATAAGAGCTCCTGATCGTAGACGGCGCGGGCGCCGCCGATGAACTTGGGACGCGTGCGGGCCGCCAGCAGGATGGCCTCGCCGATATGATTCTGCGCCAGACGAAGCGGTACCGCGACGGGCTTCAGGTGCATGCCGATCAGCGTGCCGCCGATGTCAAGACCGGCGTCGGCGCGGATCTCCTCCACCGCCACGGGGTCCTTGAGCGCGCCGTAGACCGCGGTCGCGAAGGAGCCGCCCGCCTTAGGCTGGGGCACCACATTCACGATGTCGCGGCATCCGGCCGCAGCTAATGCCGCCCGCTCCAGAATGAGCGCGCGGTTCAGATGCTCGCAGCACTGCGCCGCCAGAAAAATGCCGCGGGCCGAAAAGACCTCCAGAAGCGTTTCGGCAATCTCCTTGCCGGTTTCAGGTGCGGAGGCCGTCCCGATGCGGGAGCCCAGCACCTCGCTCGTGGAGCAGCCGACGACTACGACACTGCCCTCCGTAAGGCCCGCGCGCTCGATCAGCTCGCTTGCTGCGGCGCGCAGCTCTTCTTTCAAATTGTCCATATATTGCCTCCCGGCGATCAATCGCCTTTTTCTTCTTTTCTGAAGTCCGGTATTTTCTCAAGCACCAGCATGAGAAGCACGCCCAGCGTCACGGCCGCGCCCCCCTGCAGCAGATTGCCCGGCACCGAAAGCAGCGCCGCGCTGCCGCGCCCGAGGATGAGTGCACTGTAGCCGAAGTAGCCGGCCACCATGAAGAGCTCCGCGCAGAAGGAGCCCGCCAGAAGCGGCCAGATGCCCCTTTTCCCGGCCTTTGCGCGGCCGGATGCCCCGGCGAATGTCCGATTGGATGTCCGCCCGGACAGGGCCTTTCTCACGGCCCAGGCGATGACCGCCATCAGGGCCTTGATCACCAGCGTACCCGGTGCAAAATACGCGCAGCCGCTCAGAAGATCCGCGAGCGCCGCGCCCAGACCCGCGGCCGCCGCGCCCCAGACAGGGCCCAGCAGAAAGCCGCTCAAAAGCACGAAGCAATCGCCGAGGTTGATGTAGCCGCCCATGGGTGAAGCCACCCGCACCACCAGGGTCGCGAGTGCCACCACCACGGCCATCATGCCCGCGAAGGCTAAGCGCCGAATATGTTTGTCCTGCATAAATAAATCCTTTATAGTATTCCCGATTAAGATATCAGCATAGCACAGTTTGAAAGAAATCGCAAGCTTACTTGAAAAAGCCGGCCGAAAGTGCGATAATATCCCCGGCAAAAAAGGAAAGGAGAGCGTTTACCGTCCATGTCAACCCTGCTTCACATCTGCTGCGCGCCCTGCTCGGTCATGTGCATCGAGACGCTGCGCGCCGAAGGCATCGAGCCCACCGGCTTCTGGTACAACCCGAACATCCACGGCAAGTACGAGTACAAAACCCGCCGCAACACCCTGGTCGACTACGCGAAATCCATCGGGCTTGAGCTTGTGATGGAGGACGAATACGGTCTGCGCTCCTTCATCACGGACCTGTGCCCGGACTTCGACAACCGCTGCGAATACTGCTACACCCGCCGTCTGAGCGAAACGGCCGACTTCGCCGCGGCGCACGGCTTTGACTCCTTCTCGACGACCCTGCTTATCTCGCCCTACCAGAACCACGAGCTGATCCGCGAGCTGGGAGAATGCCTGGCCGCCGACCGCGGCCTCAGCTTCCTCTACCGCGACTTCCGCCCTTATTTCAAGGAGGGCCAGGACAAGGCTTCAGCGCTTGGGCTCTACCGACAGAAATACTGCGGCTGCATTTTCAGCGAGGAAGAACGCTACACGAAAAAAAAGAAAGCGTAGGGGCCAAATTTCTTGACTTATCCGCGCTTTTCGTCTAAACTAATAGATACGATTGCAACCGAAAGGAAAGAATATATATGACTGCATGGGAAATTGTTTTCACCGTCCTCGCCGTTTTGGCTGTCATTCTGGTCATCCTCTATTTTATCGGCCGCAGGCTGCAGAAGAAGCAGGACGAAGCCAGCGTGGTAATGGAGCAGAACAAGCAGGTGCTTTCCGCACTCATTATCGATAAGAAAAAAATGAAGATGAAGGATGCCAACTTCCCCGCGTCCGCTCTGGCGCAGGTGCCCTGGTACATGCGCAACGGCAAGTTCCCCATGGCCAAGGTCAAGGTCGGCCCTCAGATCACGACGCTTATCTGCGATCCTTCTGTGTTCAAGGCTCTGCCCGTTAAGAAGATCGTCAAGATCGAAGTGGCCGGCGCCTACATTACCTCCTTCAGCACCGCCAAGAAGGGCGAGAAGAAGCCTGAGCCCCCCAAGAAGCCGACGTTCAAGGAAAAAATCAAGAAACTTTTCACCAAGAAAAACAAGTAAGAAAAAGCAGCCTTGGGCGGGTGTTCTTACCCGAAATTTTCTCATTTCAACTAATGAAGGCCTTGCGCCGGCATTTGTTTGCCGGCGCAAGGCCTCTGTTTTTATGAAATGAGAAAATCAATCTGTCCTTTAGAGCACTCCGCCTTATGGCTGCTTTATTTTTTTGTACTCAATGTGAAGTTCCGTCGGAAGCTCCTCCTCCCCCATCAAAAGGCAATAGCGGATCTTCGCGCTGCCCCGGGCTTTCTCCATCAGACCGTCCAGGCTCCCGGTCCGGACCTCCAGGTCCAGCCGGCCGGCAGAAGTCATCAAAAAGCCCTTGCGGCTCTCGCCGGGCAAAAAGAACATCAATACGGCCGGAGAACTGCGGCGCAGGCTGAGAGGCCGCCCCTCCGCGTCCAGACTGAAGAGAAGGCGCTCGTCGGCGTCCGCGTCCGGAAGACGGTAGCTCAGGCGAAGCAGATGTCCGCGCAGGCTCAGCTCGGCGGGAAGCTCCAGACGTCCTTCGCCGCCGGAGAGGGTCAGGACGGCGCGGCTCATGCGTTGTCACCCGCGGCCGGGTTCCAGAGCTCGGCCAGGGAAAGCTTTTCGGTGGGGGTCATCGGGACGTCCAGAATGCGCATGGCCAGATTCTCGAAGTGCTCGGTGTTGTCGGTCACGTAGAAGCGGCAGCTGCCCTGCTTCGCGTCGGAAAGCAGACCCCGTTTCCGGAGGAAGGCTTTCGCCTCGAGCACGGCCGCGTGGGACGGATTTACCAGCTTAACGCCCCCGCCCATTTCACGCGCGATGATATCGGACAGGAGCGGATAGTGCGTGCAGCCCAGCACGAGGGTGTCGACGTTCTGCGCCTTCAGCTCGCTGAGGTAGAGCTCGGCCACCTCCGCGGCGACGTCGCAGTCGGGATGCTCCTCCTCGGCCAGCGGCACGAAAAGAGGGCATGCCTTCGAAAAGACCTGATCCTGCGGGACCATTTCTCCGATCAGGCGGGGGTATTCGCCGGAGCGCACGGTGGCCAGGGTGCCGATGATGCCGATGCGCCCGTTTTTCGTAGCGGCAACGGCCGCGCGGGCACCGGGCTCGACGACGCCCATAATGGGCAGCTCAAATTCGCCCTTCACGGTAGGGAGGGCATTCGCGCTGGCCGTTCCGCAGGCGATGATGACCGCCTTCACGTTCTGCTGCTGCAGAAAACGGATGATCTGGCGGGAATAGGTGATGATGTTCTCCTTGGATTTGCTTCCGTAGGGCAGGCGCGCCAGGTCGCCGAAGTAGACGACGCTTTCGCCGGGCAGCTCTTTTTTGAGCTCCCGGACGACCGTCAGACCGCCCACGCCGGAATCAAATACACCAATGGGTCGATTGTCCATGAAGCCCCCTTATCAGCGGGTGAAGGCGAGCCGGATCAGCTCCTCGACCAGCTCAGGCGTATCCAGGCCGCGGGCGCGCCACAGCATGGGATACATGCTGATGGAAGTGAAGCCCGGCATGGTGTTGATTTCGTTGAAGACGACCTCACCCGTCGCTTTTTCGACGAAGAAGTCGACGCGGGACAGACCGCGGCCGTTCAGCGCGCGGAAGATGCGGATGGCGTCGGAGCGGATCTCCTCCACGGTTTCGGCGGGCAGGTCCGGGTCGACCACGGTGCGGGAATCCGCGTTCGCGTATTTGGCGTCAAAGGTATAGAAGGTATCGGCAGCCAGAATCTCACCCACGCCGGAGGCCTTGATGTCCAGATTGCCGAGGACCGCGCACTCGATTTCGCGGCCGACGATCTCCTCTTCAATGAGGATGCGGCTGTCGTTTTCGGCGGCCAGGCTGATGGCCGCGTCAAGCTCGGCGCGGTTCGCGGCGCGGCTGACGCCGATGGAGGAGCCGGCATTGGAGGGCTTGACGAACATAGGGTAGCCGAGGCTTTGCTCGGCCTCGTCCATCTTGGCCTCGCGCTCGTTGATTTCGGTCCCGGCGATGCTC
Organism: Bianqueaceae bacterium; assembly: GCA_045599825.1. GTDB lineage: Bacteria > Bacillota > Clostridia > Lachnospirales > Bianqueaceae > JAZQNF01. The sequence goes on from JAZRWR010000101.1 coordinate 21,400, forward strand.
ACGAAGCGCGCCTGGCGGATGCCGAGGGGCGCCACGATGCGCTTGGTGGTCAGCTTGTCCATGCCGCCCGCGGAGGCCAGCACGCCGCAGCCGACGTAGGGCACGCCCAGGATCTCAAAGTAGCCCTGGATGGTGCCGTCCTCTCCGTTCATGCCGTGGAAGACGGGGAAGCAGACGTCGATGCCGCAGACCAGCTCGTTGTCGCGGAAGAGGCGGGCGCGCTTGTGGCGGCCGGGCAGAAGACCGGCGGAGGGGCACTTGCGGGCCTCTTCGACGCTGAAATCGGCATAGTCCTTTTCCCACAGGAACCACATGCCGTCGCGTCCGACGTAGATTTGATAAACTTCATATTTTTCACGGTCAATTGAACGGAGGACGGTCCCTGCCGAAATCAGTGAAATGTCATGCTCGGAGGATTTTCCGCCGAAAAGCACCGCGATTTTCGTTTTCATGCTGTTAGCTCTCTTTCTTTTGAAGTCTTCGAAAGTATCTGTTGATTATAGGTCATTCCGGCGCAAATTTCAATGTTTTTGCACGATTTTCGTCTTTTGGAGGAACAGAGTGTCGGTTTCGGCCAGAGCGTCCCCGTCGGCGCAGAGGGCGTACAGAAAGACGCTCACGCCTTCTTCGGGGAAGGGGCGCACGTAGAGGACAGCCGTAAGGTCGACGGGCTCGAAGGAGGCGCTGCAGCGCTTTTGGGGGGCGCCGTACTGCAGGTAGCTCTGCACGAAGCCTTCGCGCGCGTGGGCGCTGCCGTTCACCCTGAGGGTGGCCGTCAGGCGGGTCCAGCCGTCAAAGCCGGCCAGGCTCACGCCCTCCTCCTGAGCGGTGATAGCCCAGTCGAAGACGCGGTCCGCGGAGCGGAGGCCGAAATCGCCCAGCACGAGCTGGAAGAAGTCGTAGCGGGGGACGGCGGCCATCGCCTCGGGAAGCAGGGCGCCGTCCGCGTCAAAGCCGTACAGCCCCTCATCCTGACTGACCAGATAGGCGCCGTAGAAGCTGTTGTAATAGGGCGAGGCCGTGTTGTACAGCGAGGAGCGGGGGCTCAGGCCGAAGGCACCGAAGTTGTAGAGGATGGTGAGGCGGACGTCGCTTTGGCCGATGCTGCGGCCGAAATAGCGGCCGGCTTCAAAGGTCATTACGAAGGGGTACCAGTCCTTTTTCAGAGTGGAGAAGCCGCCCGGCATGCGGATGCGAAGGCCTCGCTCACGCATCAGGCTGTCGCGCTCGTTCATCCGGCTGTAGACGCTCATGACCGCGAGGCTTCGCGCCTGCGGAAGGGCCGCGGCCAGCAGAAGAAGAGCCGTCAGTCCCGCTGCGAGGCTTCGCGCAATACGTTTTTTCTTCATCGACTGCCTCCTTTTTCCTTTTTTGCAGCACAATTGTACCACAGCCGCAAAAAAAGAGAAAGACATCCCTTGACAAAAGAAGACCCGTATTGTATTATGTTATTGATAATAATTCCTATTTGTAAGAGGATGCTCCATGAATGACCCGGAACGGCAGCAGCGCGAAACACGTCAGCGCAAGCTGGTTTTAGACAGCGTCAGCCATCGCCTGGACCACCCAAGCGCGGAGGACATCTATCAGGAGGTGCACGAGGCCGACCCCAGGGTCAGCAAGGCCACCGTCTACCGCAACCTGAAGCTGCTCGCCGAGCGCGGTGAAATCCGTCATGTCAAGGTGCCCGGCGCGGACCGCTTTGATTCCACGCTGGCGCATCACTACCATCTGCTCTGCACGAAATGCCGGCAGCTGATCGATGTGCCCCTGCCCTACGAGGACGAAAAGGACCGGCAGGTCGCCGAGGCCACAGGCTACAGGATCAAACGTCATCTGACCGTTTTTGAGGGCCTCTGCCCCGCCTGCCAGGGTCTTTCCGGCGCATCTGACTTCAAGGAATAAAATACATTCGAAAAGAGGAAACCCCATGAAAACCTACAAATGCACGCTTTGCAATGAAGTATTTCAGGTCGCCGAAGGCGAAGAGGCCATCTGCCCCGTTTGCGGCGCACGCGGAGATCAGCTGGTGCTGATTGAAGAAAAAACCAATCCCTATGCCGGCACACAGACCGAAAAGAACCTGGAGGCCGCCTTCGCCGGCGAATCCCAGGCCCGCAACAAGTATACCTACTTTGCCTCCAAGGCCCGTAAGGAAGGCTTCGAGCAGATCGCGGCCCTCTTCGAGACCACGGCCAACAATGAGAAGGAGCACGCAAAGCTGTGGTTCAAGGAGCTGAACGGCATCGGCACCACCGCCGAAAACCTGGCCGCCGCTGCTGCCGGTGAAAACTACGAGTGGACCGACATGTCCGAGAACTTCGCAAAGACGGCCGAGGCCGAGGGCTTTGCGGAGCTGGCCGCCAAGTCCCGCGGTGTCGCCGCGATCGAGAAGCGCCACGAGGAGCGCTACCGTGCGCTGCTGCACAACGTAGAAGCCCAGGAGGTCTTCGCCAAGAGCGAGGTCAAGGTCTGGGAATGCCGCAACTGCGGCCACATCGTGGTCGGCACCAACGCGCCCGAGGTCTGCCCCGTCTGCGCTCATCCGCAGGCCTACTTCGAGGTCCACGCCGAAAATTACTAAAAGCTGACAATACCGAATCCACAGCAGGAGCTCCGGGAGAGGGTGCGCACGCACCAGACCCCGGGGCTTCTGCCTTTTCGGAAAAAAACACCGCAGCCTGAAGCTTCAGACTGCGGTATTGTTTTACAGCTTGATTTCCGCGGCGCCGCTGACGGTTCTGTGGGTGCCGTCGGGAAGGATGAGCTCCGCGCTCAGCCCGGCAGGCAGGGAGAAGCGAAGCGTGAGGAAATCACCGTCAAAGCGCCAGGCGCTTTCGATGCGGCCGAAGGCGGATTCATAGGCACCCTCGGCGTGACCCAGAAGCCTGGAGGGCCGGGGAGCGAGGGTGAGACGGCCGGCGTCGAAGCGAAGTCCGAGAACGCTGTCCATCAGGAAGCTTGCGGGAACAAGGGTGCCGGCCTCGGCGGCGGCGCGGCCCTGCTCGGTAAGAACACGGTAGGCGATGTCGGCCTGGCCGTTGTCCGCGAGGGCGCGCAGAATGTCCGGCGCGGCGAAATCATCAGCGTCCGGCAGGAAGGCATTGCGCTCCAGCTTGACGGCCAGATCCTGCGCAACGCGGGGATATTCGTAACGGTCGAGAAGGCCGAACACAAGGGGACGGACATAGGCGCCGTCATTTGCGGCGAAGACGCGGCCGCCCTCCAGGAAGCAGGCACGGTAATCCTCACGGATAGCGGCGGCAGCCTCGGCGTAGGCACGGACATCGTCGTCATGGCCAAGCGCTTCGGCAAGCCCGGCCATTTCATGCAGGCTCAGGAAGCGGTAGGCCGCCTCTCTTTCTTCTGCCTTATGCTTTTTGATGCAGCGGTCGATGCACTTGCCGCGGAAGCTCAGCCACTTTTTGGCGCTTTCATAACAAGCCTCGGCAGCCTCGGTGTTTCCGCTGAACTGATACAGGTAAGCGGGAATCAGGACGACGGCATCGGCGAAGCCGGCAGGCGTCTCCCACAGAAGGGAAGGCTTTCGGCCGGGGGCCCAGCCGGGCAGATTGCCGAGGAAGTCCTGCGAGGCGGTATAATCGGCCAGCCAGTCCCGGTAGGACGCGGCGCAGTCGGCCAGGAAGAGGGCGCTGCGGGCGTTCAGCTGGGCGTGGGCGGCGCAGCCGATGCGGCGCTTGCCCTCGGTGGGCAGACCCACGAATTCGTGCTTCAGACGGTCGACGGACTCGGCGAAGAGAGCGTTGACCTCGTCACTGCCGCAGGAGAATTCGGCGGTGAAGGGGAAATCGGTATAGACGGCGACGGCGCTGAACCACTCGGGCTTCACGTCCAGCGTGGTCTCGAGCTTTACATAGCGGAAGCCGAACCAGCAGCTGGCGGGACGGTAGTCATTGGCTTCCTTGCGGCAGATATAATGGACGCCCTGCTCCTTCATTTCGGCCGTATCAGGGTCAAGGTAGGCGTTGGGAATGAAGCTTCCGGCCTCGGAGAGCGCTTCGCCGAAGGTCATGACCAGCGGCTCGCCGGGATAGCAGACATCGGCCGGGATCTGTACGCGCACGTAGCCGGCCAGCTTTTTGCCGAAGTCAAGCAGGGTGCTGCCGTCAGCGTCCTGCATAAGGACGGGGGCGTAGGTTTCGTGTTCTGCGATGGCGGGGCCTTCTGCCTGCACAAAATTCTTCGTGCCGAGGCGCTTCAGCACGCGCACGGGCTCCCAGACAGGCTCAAGATGATACAGAGCAGGCTCTTCATAACGGGCGTCGTAAACCTCGCCCAGAATGGGGTCGTTCTGAAAGAGCGCACCCTCGTGCATGGCTTCCCAGTCGGCATCGGTAAGCAAAAGGCTTTCCTCACCGGCCTTCAGCTCGGCGAAAAAAGCGACATCACAGCCGTAGACCTTCTTCAAGAGGCCCGTGCTGACGGAGCCGCGCCAGCTGCCGTCGGCCAGAAGCACCTCAAGGGTGTTTTCGCCTTCACGCAGAAGAGAGCCCAGAGGATAGCTCTGGACCTGTAAGCGCTCACTGAAGTCAGATGAAAAAGGAGCAAGGACCTCGTTTCCTGCGATCCGTTCTCCGTTTAATTTGATTTGATAAACACCGTGGGCCGTGGCGAAAAGCACGGGCTCGGCATCGGTCTTTTCATATGTAAAAGCCTTCCGCAGATAGGCGGCGACACTTCTCTGCCCCATGAGAGGGGGAAGTTTTTCCGGCGTGATCCACCGGGCCGTCCATTCGGCGGGAAAAGAGATTTTGGCCATTCCTGTTAACCTCGCAATCAGTGGTAAGCTTCATTATACAATATCAAGCGGATGCTGACAAGCGGTTTTTGCAAGCTTTTTCAGGTTTTTTGCAGGCTTTTGAAGGCTTGCCAAACCCGGAACTATTGTATATAATTTACTCAGCAAAACCGTGTACAAACGCATCGCCGGGCGCCGTCCGGCTGTGCGGAAGAAAGGAAAAATGAATATGAAAAGCGAAACGCCCGAAGCCTTAGCGAAACGCAAGGAAAAAGAAGCGAAGGAGCTTGCCCGTCTGGAAAAGGCCGCTGCCAAGCCCGCCGGACGCTCCTACTTCCTGGTCCTTCTGATCGCCCTGACCGTCATCTACATCGTCGACGAGCTGGCCTCCAGCATGAACAGCGCCATCCAGCCCTACATGATCCTGGACCTCTTCAAAATCCAGAACCACGACGTCAACGATCCCGCATACGGCGAGGCCGTCGGCAAAATGGCCATCGTCACCATCCCCGGCTACCTCTTCATGCTCGTCACGCCCTTCTACAAGTCCCTGGCGGACAAGCTGGGCCGCCGCCTCTTCCTCATCCTCAACACGCTCATCATGGGCCTCGGCCTCTTTGTCATGATGATCGCTCCTCACTGGATCATCTACTCCCTGGGCGTCCTGATGGTGCTCTTCGTACAGTCGAACGACATGCAGGTCATGTATATCATGGAGACCGCCCCCGCGGAGCACCGCGCAAAGCTCTGCTCCCTGACCAAGGGTCTGGCGCTGGCCAGCTGCTCGCTGATCGGTGTCGCCCGCTCCCTCTTCTACTCCGACGCGGTTCCCTCCTCCTGGCGCTATGTCATCCTGATCCCCGCCATTCTGGGCGTCGCCGTCAGTCTCCTGGCCATTCCCTTCGTCAAGGAAACGCCCGTCTTCCTGAAGCAGCGCATCGCCTTCCTGAAGACCGGCGAGGAAGAGCGCACAGCCAAGAAGCTGGCTGACGCCGAAGCCGCCAAGAGCGCCGAGGAAGAGAAAATCGGCGTCTTCCCGGCCATCAAGTACATTTTCCGGCACAAGCAGCTGCGCAACATCGTCTTCGCCTGCATCGTCTTCTGCGTTGCGACCGGCGTGACGAATTACTACACCACCATCATGGAATCCGCGAAGAGCCTCGGCAGCTTCACCAAAGAGGACCTCGACATCTTCGCCATCGTCTTCCCGCTGGCGAACGCGGTGACCACCGTCGCGTGCGGCTTCGTCAGCGATGCCCTGGGCCGCAAGAAATGCTGCCTGGCGCTGAACGCCGCAGCCGCGCTGGGTCTGGCCGGCTTCGTTTTCGGCTCCCGCCTGGGCTGGAGCGGCCTTCTGGTCGGCCTCTTCTACGGCTTCTTCATCGGAACCCTGTGGTCCGTCTCCGATACCCTCGTCATCGTGATGCCCGCCGAATCCGCGCCCACCAAGCTGCGCGCGTCCATCGTGGGCTCCGTCTCCCTGCTGGTCGCCTTCGGCTCACTCCTCTCCATCATTCTGTTTGTCGGCGCGCAGACCATCTGGGGTGCCGAATCCCTGGGCATCATCAGCATGTTCATCTGCCTGCCCTTCCTCATCATCTCCACGGTGATGATCTGGCTGGGCGTCCGGGAAACCGCCGGCAGCGATCTCGCCAGCCTGTAACTCCCTTTCCGGCTCCGCGGCCCGCAGAAGAAAATCTGCGGGCCTTTCTTTTGCTTCCCGCGTAATTTTTATTTGTTTTTTGCCGCAAAAAGAGTAAAATAGAGGAAAGAATGCCACTTGAATGAAGGAGAAAAAACATGAAGGTTTTAGTCATTTCCTGCCATCCGGACGATGCCGAGATCTACTGCTGCGGCACCCTGCTCAAATGCAGGCAGCGCGGCGATGAGGTCACGGTCTGCCACGTCGCCAACGGCAATCTGGGGCACGTGCAGATCATGCCGGACGAGCTCCGCGCCATCCGCGCCCAGGAGGCGCAGAACGCCGGAAAGATCGGCGGCTTCAAGGTCCGCACCGTCGATGTGGGCGACCTGCGCGTCTACGAAAGCGACCTGAATCAGCTGAACGAGGTCGTCCGCGTCATCCGCGAGGAAAAGCCGGATTTCATCATCACACACGCGCCCCAGGACTACATGATCGATCACCGCGCGGTATCCGAGCTGGTCTTCAAGGCCTCCTTCATCGCCAGCGTCCCGCACTATGAGCCCGAGCTGGGCGAGGCCACGCCCACCACGCCGCTCTACTATTTTGAGACCTCCGCAGGACTGAATTTCGTGCCGACCGAATACGTCGACATTTCCGACGTCATCGAGACGAAAATGCAGATGCTGGCCTGCCACCGGAGCCAGTTCAAATGGCTGATGGAGCACGATAACGTGGACGTCGCCGAGCAGCTTCGCGTTTCCTCGCGCTTCCGCGGCATCCAGTGCGGTGTGCAGTACGCCGAGGCCTTCTGTCAGGAATACTGCGACCACAAGGTCCTTCCGAAGCGTCTGCTTCCGTAAATCCGATTATCACCACTGCAAAAGGAGACATATATTATGGATTTTATGAGTACTGTCAAGGGTTCTCTTCTGGAAAACTTCTACCCGGAAGGCTGGGACATGGCCCGCATCGATGCCTGCTGTGAAAAGGGCATCGCGCGCGAGGACTTCTGGAACCCCGGCTTTACGCCCGTTGAATGCGCCGACATCCACGATTTCGACACCTTCATGGGCCATGAGATCGCCCTCCAGATCAAAAATACCCGCGAGGAGGGCCGCAAGCTCGCCATCATCCTGCCCGTCGGCCCGATGGGCATGTATCGCTGGGCCTCCTACTTCCTGAACGAGTGGAAGGTAAACTGCGACCACGTCACCACCTTCAACATGGATGAGTGGGCCGACGGCGAGGGCTGCACCCTGGATCCCGCGAACCCCGCTTCCTTCGAATACTCGATGAAGGAGGCCTTCTTCAATAAGATCGAGCAGACCGTGCCCGAGGGCCAGCGCAACTTCGCCACCCGCACCAACCTGCCCACCTACCCTGAAAAAATCGCCCGCCTGAAGGCCGAGGGCGCCAAGCTCGTCCTCGTCTACGGCATCGGCCGCATGTGCCACATCGCCTTCTGGGAGCCCCATTTCGCCGTCGATTTCGCAAGCGACGAGGAATGGAAGCAGGCCCCCTACCGCCTGGGCGCGAAGCTGCATCCGCTGACCATCGAGCAGAACGCCATCACAAGCTTCAAAAGCCGCACCACGCTGGTGCCCTGCCGCGCGAACACCATCGGCCCCGGCCTCTTCCTGCAGGCGGACTACGCCATCGGCGGCGCGGACGGTGCGCTGGGCCGCGGCATGGGCTGGCAGGGCATGAGCTTCCTGACCACCCTGCACTACGGTCCGGACCGCCACATCACCTCCAGCTACATTCCCACCCTGCCCGGCCGTCTCTTCTACCTGAAGGAGCTGGCCGGTCCCCTGACCGCGGAGTGCAATTAAGAGGCGGCACCCATGGATAGAAAAGGCATCACCTTCGCCGGCAGCATGATCGCCGACATCGTGAAGACCATTGACCAATACCCTTCCCCCGGCGAGCTGGCGAACATCGCCTCGGTCAGGCCGGCGGTCGGCGGCCTCGTCTCAAACACCGCCATCGACGTCGCCCGGATTGATCCGGACATGCCCGTCGCGGCCATCGGCTGCGTGGGCGACGATCCGTCCGGCGCCTTCCTGCGCGCGCAGTATGAGACCTACGGCATCGACACGAGCGGAATGAAGACCCTTCCGGGCGTCCCGACGGGCTTCACGGACGTCATGAGCCTGCCCTCCGGCGAGCGCACCTTCTTCACCGCCGCGGGCGCGAACGCGCTCTTTTCCCCGGACGACATCGACCTGCCGTCCGTCCGCTCGCGCCTCCTGCACATCGGCTACATCCTGCTGCTGGACCGCTTTGATGCGGACGACCCCGAATACGGCACAGTCATGGCCCGCTTCCTGCACCGGGCTCAGGCCTCAGGCCTCAAAACCAGCGCGGACGTCGTCTCAAGCGCCAAGGGCGACTACCCCGGCAAGGTCCGCCCGGTCCTGCCGTACCTGAACTATCTCATCGTCAACGAGCTCGAGTGCTGCCGCACCTGGGGCCTCTCCCCCGAAAAGGACGGCCGGACGGATTTTGACGCCGTCCGCCGCGCCATGGAGCTTTCCCTTATGGCCGGCGTAAAGGAAAAGGTCATCGTGCACTGCAAGGAGGCCGGCTTTGTGCTGGATGCCTCCGGCGCCTTCACCGCGGTGCCTTCGCTGGCGATTCCGCCGGAGGAGATCCGCGGCAGCGTGGGCGCGGGCGACGCCTTCTGCGCCGGAGCCCTGTATGCCCTGCACAAGGGCTTCCCGGACCGCGAGCTTCTGGAATTCGCCTCCGCGGCCGCCGCGTGCAATCTCTTCGCGGACAACTCCGTGGACGGCATGAGAAGCGAGGCGGGCATCCGCGAGCTAATGGCCCGCTATCCCCGCCGGAATTTTGCTTAAAGAGGAATCAGCTATGCTTGTCAATCTGAATGACGTTTTGAAGGACGCCCAGAAGGGCGGCTACGCGGTGGGCCTGTTCAACACCACCGACACCGATATGCTGGAGGCCGTCATTTCGGCCGCCGAGGAGCTTCGCGCGCCGGTCATCATCGGCACGGCGGAGGTCCTGCTGCCCTATGGCGAGCTCTCACTCATCGCGCCTGCCCTGATCGCCCGCGCGAAAGCAGCCCGCGTGCCCGTCGTCGTGCATTACGACCACGGTCTGAGCTTCGGGCGCTGCCTGGAGGCCCTCAAGCTGGGCTTCACGAGCATCATGTATGACGGCTCCGCCGCCGAGCGCGAAGTCAACCTGCAGCAGACCGCCGAGCTTGCCCGCATCGCCCATTCGCTGGGCGCGACCATCGAAGGCGAAATCGGCCACGTCGGCGAGGCCGCCACGAACGACGGTGCGGTAAGCGACAACTACACCACACCCGCCGAGGCCGTAGAATTCGTGGAGCAGACCGGCGTAG
>JAZRWR010000102.1:0-44383 GCA_045599825.1 Bianqueaceae bacterium
GCCTTGCGCCGAGTGAATCCTCGACCATGTTGATTTCAATATAGTTCGGGAACAGCTTCTCCCCAACGTGCCGGATAATATACGTTTTGCCGACCTGACGCGCTCCGTCCACCAAAAGGATCTTCGGTGAGCCGGATCTCAAGTGTTCTTCAATGAAGGACTCAATCTTTCTATAGAGCATATCAACACCTCCAGTCAATTTTTCAAGTATATTATAGCGCACTGTTTCTGACAATTCAATACATTTTCAAAAACAATAATACGACTTTTCAATATAATGTTGCGCTTCGTATGGCAACATCTCAAGAATCATATACAAGCGATCCCTTTTTAACTTATTGTCAGAACCTGGTTCGGGATTTTTAGTGTTATCGTGTCCTTTTTCTTTGTCTTTTGCGTCCCATTTCCCGCACTCTGAAAAACTGAAAAATGTGAAACACCTTGAAAAAGCGGAGCGGATATGGTATACAGTGTCAAGCCTATTGCGGCAGTCGGCTGAAGAAAGAACGTGCGAAATGCGATCATCGCCGATGAAGAATCCGACGGGGTTTTTTCATGACCACATATCAGACCATATCCCGCCATCGAGCGGATGGAAACAACGGAGACATGAGGTCCGGAAATCGTCCGGCAATCGATTTATAATATAATTCCCGGTTTGTTGAGCAAACACAATGGCGCCCTTCTATACAGGTTATATCCCGTATGTCCGTATGTGCGCTCAATGAGATCAAACAGCCCGAACACATAAGTGTCCGGGTTGTTTTGTATTAATTTATCACAAAGAGAGTACCTATTTGGAATTACACCGAACGCGTATGAAACTGTTTTACGACCACCGGGATATCTTTCGGGGTCCTTTTTACTACTGTCTGCTTTCGTTGTCTGCGGTAATTTCCGCGCACCAGTCCTCCGCCACTTTCCCGCATGAGCGGACGGATCTTACAAGTCGGTCGATGGAGCCGTACAGCGCCTTCGTTCCGCCCTTGTCGGAATGATAATTCACCGTGCGCTCCGGACGGATGCTGTACTGAGCCGCCGTCTCGACCGCGTCGATGTTCGCGCCCACAAAGACGAATTCCCATCCTCTCTCCTTCTGTGCCTCTTCGATCATTCGCTTGACCTCGCCGGAGGAATACTGTTTGCTGGCATTTTCCAGCCCGTCCGTGGTGATGACAAAGACGGTGTGCTCCGGCACGTCCTCCGGACGGATGTAGCGGTGCACCTTCTTAACATGGGAAACGGCTCCGCCGATGGCGTCCGTAAGCGCCGTGCAGCCGCCTACGCTGTACTCCCTGTCGTTCAGCTTCGGTACCTCCTCCAGCGGGATGCGGTCGTGAATGACATCGATCTCGTGATTAAAGAGAACGGTTGACACGAAGCACGTGCCCTCCGTCTTCTTCTGCTTCTCGATCATCGCGTTGAAGCCGCCGATGGTGTCCTCCTCAAGACCTCCCATCGAGCCGCTCTTATCCAGAATGAAAACCATTTCCGTAATATTGTTCTTCATAAAAATACCTCCCAAAGGCTGTTGATATAGCGCTTATTCAGCTTATGGCTATATGATAGCAGTCCTTGGGAGGAAGCAGGTCGCCTGCTGGGCGACAAATCGTCAAATGGGGTTCACGCTGATGACCTGCTGATAACGGTTCGCAAGATAGGGCGGATTTCCCTTTGTCCGGAAGGGCAAGGGAGTCTCAAGAAGCTCCGGAATCTCCTCGAGGCTGCCGTCCAGATAGGCCAGCAGCTGCTTGCGGCAGTGCTTTAAGCGCTTCTCCAGACCGCCCAGACGGGTGTCCTGCACCTCAAAGCCCTGAGGCTTGTTTTCACGCATCCACTGCGCCTCAAAGGCCTCATAAAACGCGTCGAGCCGCTTGACGGCCTCCCCGTAATCGCCGGCAATTGCCCGAAGCTGCGCTCGGTCGCCGGCACGGTATGCCGCACGGGTGCGGACCCCAAGGTCATATTTTACCGCCAGAACGCGGCACAGCATCTCCATTGTGCGGAACAGATAGGCATAGTCGCCCGCCGAAGCCTCCGCCAGCCGTTCCGCCGCTTCGGCAAAGGCCTGCGCACCTCCTTCCTCAACCGCGTCATCGATCAGACCGAGGAAGGGATCGTTGTAAAGCATGAACTTGTCCGCGTCAACCCGCAGGTCACCGCGCTCCTGCGGCGTGCCGGGAAGGTCCAGGAGCAGGAAGGTCTCGTAGGCGACGCCGAACTGCTCGAGGAAGGACGCACGGATCTCCTCCTCGCTTTCAATACCGCGCGCCAGACAGGCAGCATACCACATAGACGGCAGAAGGCTGAGGCGCGCACACTCGCCGCCGTCATCGCCCCACAGGGTCAGGAAAACGTGCTTTACTCCATGCTCACGCGCAGCCGCAAGCGATGCCTTCACCTCCGCTACGGAGAAAAGATTATGCGGTGCAAAGCCAAGCCAGGACCAGAGCCCGCCCGCATACCAATCTGTCTTTTTGATACGGTCATGATAGTCCATTTGATTGAGAAAATGCGCCTTCTCCGTGAAATAGTAGTCCCAATAGACCAGCTCGATGTTATCCGGGATCTGCGCCCTGACCTCGTCGGGCACCCCGGGGAAGGGCTCATCGCTCAGGAAGCCTCCCCCGTTTCCCAGGCGGAAAAACATATCGCTCCACATGATCATCGAGAAGCCGTATTTCCGGCCGAGCGCTGAAATGCGGCCTAGATGCCGCAGAAGAATCTGAGTATGGTCCTCGCTCCCGTGGATGTCCTGATAGCGGCCGCGGCCGATCATGTGCGCCTCATCCATGCCGATATGCACGGTTTTGGACGAAAAGCATTCGGAAACACTCCGGAAAAGGCGGTCAATAAAGCGATAGGTCTCCTCCTCCCCGCACAAAAGAATATTGCCGCAGTCCACCAGGCTGTCATAGCAGTCCCAGTGGAAAATGCGCTCGAGATGCGCCAGGGTCTGAATGCAGGGGATGAGTGTGACGCCGCGCTCGCTCGCATATTGATCAAGCATTTTCAGCTCATCCTTCGTGTAGCGTCCGCGCTGATAACCGAAATACGGCTCCCCGTCTACCTCATAGGTATCCTCGGTGTAGAGCAGCAGGCTGTTGTAGCCCATCCTCGCGATCAGTTCAATATAACCCTTTAGAAAAGCCGGAGAAGCGACTGCATTGCGCGAGCAGTCGATCATCAGGCCGAAGCTTTCAAAAGCGTTTTCCATGTGATCTCCTTATCTTGCTCAGGCACTGCCGAGTAGGCGCTGGTCCCAGTCGAAAAGGGCCTGATTGACCTCAAAAATATCGTATATCTTTTTTTCCAGATAATAGCGGACGATAACATCGCTGAGCGTGCTGTCGGACAGTGCGTAGCCCGCGGACTTCAAAAGGGCCTCCGCCTCGGAAACGCAAAGACCCAGTCCGAAGCACAGGGCCAGCACCGTCTCCTTGCTCGGCCGGTAATCTTCATTCGAGCGGATTTTCGAAAAATGACGGCGGTCGAGATTGGCCCGGGTGTAGCATTCCACATCGCTTATGCCCTTCTCGTCGATCAAACGGAACAGGCGCTTGGAAAAGGGCTGGTCCATCTTCCGGATGCGTTCCTCCAGATTCCCGCCGCTTACAGGGCGGGGCTGTGACTCTGCCATGACTGCGTATTCATCCGCATCAGCATGAAGCGCCTCCTTGGCTGGACGCGGAAGGATGCCTGCCTTCGCCTTATGAAAGCTCGGCGCCACATCTTCCCGGCGGCATGCATGAAGCTTTTCCTCCACATAGCGGTCGGAAACAAATGACTTTACATCGCAGGCATAGGAAAGGGCCTCGCGGTCAAAGAGACAGAGGTAGACCAGCATATCGTGCGAATCCAGAAAGGCAGTGATCTCCTCCTGCGCAATGCGGAGGGCCTCCTGCTTCGGATAGCCGTAAATGCCGCCGGAAATGAGAGGGAAGGCTATGCTTTCGAGCGCGTGCCCTGCCGCAAGCAAAAGGCTCTTCCGGTAGCAGCTGCGGAGCAGCTCCTCCTCTTTGCTTGCACCGCCGGACCAGATCGGACCGACAGTATGAATGACGTAGCGGCAGGGAAGCTGATAGGCGCCCGTCAGCTTGGCATCACCTGTCTCACAGCCGCAAAGCGTCCGGCACTCCTCAAGAAGACCGGGGCCGGCTGCCCTATGAATGGCGCCGTCGACTCCGCCGCCGCCCAGAAGCGAGCGGTTCGCGGCATTGACGATTGCATCCGTATGCATTTTGGTAATATCCTGACGAATCAAAAAAAACGGCATCGCTTGCTCCTCCTTTTGACTGATTATATCATAGATGCCCGTTCTTGCAAACGCGCGAATTGATTTTCCGGGCGAAAGGGGGTACAATAGACTAAGGACCGAAGTTAATTCCTTAAACTAAGACCCAGGGTCACACTACTAATCGGGAGTCTTTATGAAATCCTTTACCGTCAGCAACATCAAGCCCTTCATGGCCGGCCTTTTGTCGGGCGATCTGTTCTCGGAGTGGCAGTTCCGCGGAGCAGAGCTCAGCGTCGAATGCAAAATCAGCTTCTCGCCCTTGGCTGAGCATACCTATCTGCCCGAGCACGAAAGCGACTATCTGCTTTGGCCTGAAATTCAGGAAAAGCTATTCGCTTTAATCCGCGGCAGGCAGACGCCCGCGCTCCTGCACCTGGCGCTTGCCTATCCCAAGGAGCTGGTGCCCGATGCCGCACGTGATTTTATCGACGCCTTCACACTGAACATCCAGTATGAAAAAGGCGTCCTGCTTCTGATCACCGCCGAATCAGACAAGGCCTTCTCCCTCGATAAGGAGCCAGGACGAATCTGGGACGCCTATCTGCCGCTTCTTCTTAGCCGGAAGGGTGTCGAACTCAGCGAGCTCAGCGACTGAATGCTTCCGCATGCCCGTAAAACCGTCAAAAAGGGCCCAAATCGGGCCGGAATCACTCGAAACGGTAAAATACCCGTCCCTTTGACATAAGGCCCAAATAAGGACAAAACAGCGCAAAATAAGAGAGAATGAATCCGGACATATCTATGCCCGTCTTCATTCTCTTTTTTATTCATTGGATTCTGCGATGACCGATACGCCGTCGGGGATGGCCGCAACACGAACATGCTCCTGTCTCAGCAGCTGGCGGGCAAGCGTCATGGCTTCCTCCACGCTGTGGGCGGGAATCATGTGCAGGTCGGACACAATCTCATCCGGGGTCTCGGAAATATAGATGACAGAGGCTTTGGACAGAACACGGTTAAAAATCTGGGACTGCCACTGGTCCGGAATGGTCTCCTCAGCCGGTGTGGCCCTGAAACGGGCCATCATCGCGGAAAGGTCCTTTTCGTCACGGAAGGTTTCGTAAAAACGAGCTCCGCCGTGACCATCGCCGGAGGCAGCCATCATAATAATGATACCGCCGGGACGGACAATCGCCTCCGCGGCCGTCATACCCTTGACCGCCTGATAGATGTTCTGATCCAGCGGATAGCCGCCGTTGGTGGAAAGCACGATATCGGCAGGGGCGGCTTTCACGCGGCACCAGCGGTTCAGGAAGGCGACGCCCGCCTGATGCGCTGCATCGCAGTCACCGGCCGAAGCATAGATCACCTGATGCGCGGAATTCAGCACCACGTTCAGGATAAAGCCGAGCTTAACCGCCCGCGCAGCGAAAAGCATATCTCGGTGAATCGGATTGCCCTCCAGAATGCCGCTGCGCGCATGAGGGTCATCAATAAAAGCCGCGCAATGGTTGGCCATCACCGTTTTTCGGGCGCAGACACCGGGCAGCACGCTCTTGCGGCCGCCTGAAAAGCCGGCAAAGAAATGCGGCTCGATAAAGCCCTCAGAGCAGACAAAGTCAGCTTCCGCAACCAGGCGGTTCACACAAAGCTCCGCACCGGAGGGAAGTCTCCCGAGGCTCACCAGCTGCGATTCATCCTCACAGTCATGAACGGCAATGCGCTCATTGATAACGATTTCGGGTCCGAATTTCTCAAAAAGCTCCTTGCCGCTCGTGCTCCTGTGGCAGCCGGTCGCAATGAGGATCGTGATCTGCGCGTCAGGGTTTCCGCGGCGGATCTCCCGAAGCAGCCTTGGCATCAGGATTTTGCTGGGCACGGGGCGCGTATGGTCGCTCGCAATTACGACCACGCGCTGCTTCCCTTTAACCAGCTCGCAGAGCCGCTCGCTTCCGATAGGCTGCGCGAGCGCACGCTCCACCAGCTCCTCCTCAGATGCCTCCGGCACATAGCTCTCAAGCCGCGAACAGAGCACATCCTTTAGCTCATCTTCCGCGAATGTTCCCTGCAAATACGATTTCCCGTAGGGAAAGCGAATTGTTTTCATGCTCAGTCCTTTAACTCAAGTCCGCTGAAAAGACCAGAAAGCTTGGTGGAGGCGCCCTCCTCGTCCTCGTAGTGGGTTGCCTCCTCAGGCGTTTCTGGCTCCTGGGAAACCTCACGCATGGACAGCGACATCTGGCGCTTCTCGCGGTCGATACGCGTGATGCGGACCGTGATTTCATCGCCGATGGCCAGCACGTCGCGGACACTTCTCAGCTTCTTCTCGCTGATCTGCGAGATGGGCAGGAAGCCGTCAATGCCGGGAGCGACCGTCACAAAGGCACCGCTGTCGATCATGCTGACGACGGGACAGGCCTCGCGGTACTCGCCTACGACCAGATTCAGATTCTCCCAGGGATCGGCCTCAAGATCCTTCAGCCGCAGGGAAATGCGTCCCTTTTCGGCATCGACGCCCTTGATGCTGACCGTAACCAGATCACCCTCGCTCAGAATATCGGAAGGATGCTTTACGCGGGCCCAGGACAGATCACCGATATGGATCAGACCGTCAACACCGTCCTCGAGCTGCACAAAGGCACCGTAGTCGGTGAGGCGGACCACCTTGCCGGTCAGCTTATCGCCTTCCTGCAGGGTTGCAAAAAGGCGGTCGCGCTTGGCCTTACGCTCGATTTCGATCGCACGGCGGGCGGAAGCAGTAAATTCCTTCTTTTCTTCATTGATTTCCAGAATGACGCAGCTGAGGGTCTGGCCCTCAAAGGGCGCAAGGTCCTCCACATAGGTGGCCGCAGCCTGGGATGCGGGGATGAAGCCGTCCGCTCCGCCGGCCGTAACCCGAAGTCCGCCCTTGACGGCCTTCGTAACCTTGGCCTCGATTACATCACCTGCCTTCTGACGGGCCGCCAACTCGCTCCAGACCAGCACCTTGCGCGCTGCCTTCCTGGAAAGCGTGATCTGCCCCTCGCGGGTATCCACATGAGTAACGGTGAGCGTCAGCACATCGCCGACATGATAGTCGCTCATGCTCTCGCCCTCCTCCAGCAGCTCTTCCTTGGCGACGATGCCGTCCATGTAGGAGCCGACATCCACCAGCAGATAATCGGGCGTCACGGCCATAACCTTGGCTTCTTTTACATCACCGTTGTTGACGCGCTCAAAGGAGGCGGAAAGCATCGCCTCAAAATCTTCCATCGAGAAATTATCTTCCATAAGTAACCTCTTAATTGACAAATATGAAGTACAAAACGAACAAAACGCTCAGAATCCACATGATCCAGCCCACCTTTTTGATACGGCCGACCAGGGTATTGACCAGGGTATAGCTCAGGACGCCTGCGACGATGCCGTTGGCGATGCTGCCGGTAAAAGGCATGATCAGCGCTGCCAGAATGGCCGGTACCGCCTCTCCCAGGTCCGAAATTTCCAGCTTCAGCATGGGTTCCATCATCAAAATTCCGACAAAAATCAGGATCGGCGCGATGGCGAAGGACGGAATCGCCAGAAACAGCGGCGAGAAGAAAAGCGAAAGCAGGAAGAAGAAGGCCGTAAATACCGCGGTCAGACCGGTACGGCCGCCCTGCGCGACACCGGCCGCGCTTTCGATATAGGTAGTCGTCGTGGTCGTGCCCAGGAGTGCGCCCACAGTGGTCGCAAGTGCATCGGAGAAGAAGGCAAGCTTCGCATGCGCGGGATTACCGTTCTCATCCTTCAGACCGCTCTTCTCGGAGACAGCCACAAGTGTGCCCATCGTGTCGAAGAAGTCCGAATAGAAGAAAGCGAACAAAAGCACCGCCATGCTCAGGAGCATCTCGCCTACCGAGGCGAACTCACGACCGATGGTCTTGAAATCAAAGCAGGCGCCGCCGATCGTCTCGACCCAGGTCGGAATCGCTACCACACCCGTCGGAATGAGCGAGGGCTGCGTTTCGGAGGGCACATAGAAGCCCATGAGCTGTGCGCCGATACCCAGCGCCCAGACCGCGAAGATGCTGATGAGCATCGCACCGCCCACATGGAAGTAGTTCAGCACCGTGACCAGCACGATGCCGAACAGAGCCAGCAGCACGGTCAGCTCCTTCATGCTGCCGAGGACGAGGCTGCCGTCCGTGACGCTGATGATGCCGGCGTTCGAGAGGCCGCAATACACGATCAGCAGGCCGATACCGGCGGAAATGCCGCGTCTGAGCTGCAGCGGAATCGCATCGAGAATGGCTTCACGGACGCGAAGCAGGCTCAGGATCATGAAGATCAGGCCCTCCACCAGGATGCAGAACAGGGCAAACTTCCAGGAATGACCCTGAAGCACGCATACGGTGACAAAAAAGACGTTCAGCCCCATGCCGGGTGCAAGGCCGTAGGGCAGATTGGCCAGCAGACCCATCGTCAGGGTGCCGATGACCGCAGCCAGAGCCGTCGCCGTAAAAAGCTCATCGGCGGGCATGCCCGTTGCGGATACGATAGCCGGGTTGACGGCCAGAATGTAGGCCATCGCCATAAAGGTCGTAAGACCCGCGGCTGCTTCCTTCAGCCAGGTCGTTCCGTTGGATTTCAGGGCAAAGAAGCCCTCCTCCGGGAGTCGATCCAGCATTTTCTGCAGTTTTTCTTTGATTTTGGAAGCCATATTATTCTCCTGTATTCTGCTGAAGCCTGATGTCGCGGCGGATCATCGGCTCGTTCAGGATGTCCGTTCCGGGCAGGACAAAGCGCCCGCTCCGGATGAGATCGATGCCGCCGCGCTCGGTGTTGACCGTGATGCGCTCGATGCTGTCATAGGGCAGCGTGATATCGGTATGCAGATAGGTGTAGGCCAGCTCCGGATTTTCTCGGCGCTGGGCAGTCTTCTCGTTTTCGCGCGCCAGAACCTCTTTGCGGTCGGGGTTGTAGACCGCAATATCCTCGCATTCGGCGTAGCAGGTATCGCCGATGGCGAAATGCGGACCCGTTTTCTCCATAATGAGAATGGGCAGCAGGCGGACGATGCCGAATTCCTCGGCCATGCAGTAGGCCGTCGTGTTCGTTCCGATGGCGAACTCGCCCATCGGCAGGGTCTCAAAGGGAAGGAGCAGGTTTTCCGCGATGTACCGGCGGTTCTCCTCCTCGCTTGCGAAATTCGTGCAGCTGTAATCGCTGATATAGCCCTCTTTGAAGCTGAGCTTCAGGTTTTCAAAATGCAGGCCGTCCAGATAGATGCTCTCGGCGTGCAGAAGGCCGTTGGTGCCGGCCAGCTGCGGACTGGTGTAGACCTCGCCCAGCGGAACATTGCAGTCCGCCAGCAGATTGTAGAAATTCGTCTGCCGGTGCGGGTTCGCAATCGGCTGGAGCGCTACGGTCAGTTCCGTTTCGTTGGGTGCCTTGCCCTTGATGCTGACGGAGCTGCCCTTATCCAGCGCGTTGATCAGGGCGCTTTGAACGCGTTCATAACGGGTGCCGTCCAGCGTGTTGATCTCGAACATCCGGTCAAAGAGCTCCGCAAAGCGGTCTCCGATAAGCGGTGAGGGATAGGCTGCCATCGTGAAGGCCTCGTTTGCCTCATCGGCGAAGGTGCGCAGGGACGCGTTACGGCCCTGCTCCAGCTGAGAGTACAGCGCCTGCTGCTCGCTGCTGAAGGAAAGAGCCCGGTTGTTTGCCTGGGGGATAAAGGGCTCCTCACCGAAGGTCGACAGAACGGCCGGGCCGGCGAAGGCCTTAAGCACTGCTGCGTTGTCCTCGCACCACTTTCCGTACTCCGCCAGATAGGCCTTCAGATAGTCCTCATCAAGGACCGCTGCCAGGTCAAAGCGATGGTCGTATACATACTGACGGTTGGGATGAGTGAATTCGATTTCCTGAATATAGGGGACGAAACGGTAGCTTTCGCGGAAATCAGCGGCCGCAGCATAGGCAAAGCGCTCCATGCCGAGAGGGTAAATAATTCCGACGCTCGACTTGCGGCGCAGGTCCTTGCGGTCGCGGGTGAACGCGTCCCGGTAGGCCTTGGTAAAGGCGCGGCTTAGCTGAGTGAGCTTGTCCTCGCTCAGCTCATTCATGAATTTGTTCAGGCTGAGCGCTTCATCCGTGACATAAACGCCGAGGGTATACAGATAGTAGGGCTCGTTCAGCTTCGCGCTTTCAATGCGGTCCAGCCGACCGCTGTTGAGCGGTACATAGAATTCCGTCATGCTGAGGCCGATTTCTTCAGACAGGAGATTCATCAGCTGCTTCCGCAGAAGCACTGTGACATTTTCGGCCAAAACGCGCTCATGCGTCATATGATAGTGGATCGTGAAAAAGAAGCGCAGCCGCGCCGCAAGCATAAAGCGGCGATGGGTGTCCACATCGGCCGTGCCGCGGCGGAAATACGCGGCGAGGACAGCCATGACCGGACCCAGAAGCTTCCCGAAGCAGTCACAGCAAAAAGCCGGATTCGTAAAGCTTTTTCCGTAGTTTCCGGGCAGGATGTCACCCCACAGAAGCTCCTGGTCGGCCTGCAGTTCTTTGAGAGAAGCCTTACGGAAATAAACCTCATCACGCTTCTTTTCAAGCAGGGAAAGATTTTTCAAAAGCTTACCCTGTGCCAGCAAATAGGCATTGATCTTCTCGCGGAAGCCCTTTTCGCGAGCCTCGGACAGACTCGTAAGGATCCGGTCCAGCTTATTCAGACTTTCCAGATAATCGCTTTCGCGGCGGGCATTGTACAGTTTATAAAATTCTTCGTAGGAAAACATTATTCTTCTTCCAGCTCTTCAATATCGTTGACGGGCTTGTCAAGGCTTTCGATGGTGATCCCCTTCTTTTCCGCATAGTCCCACAGAGCAGCATGGATCGCCTGCTCTGCCAGGAGGGAGCAATGCACCTTGACGGGGGGCAGTCCGTCAAGTGCCTCCATAACGGCCTTATTGGTAACCAGAAGGGCCTCCTGGATACTCTTTCCGATGACGAGCTCCGTGGCCATGCTGGAGGTCGCGACAGCCGCACCGCAGCCGAAGGTCTTGAATTTGACATCCTCGATGATGCCCTCATCATTCACCTTCAGAAAAATACGCATAATATCGCCGCACTTGGCGTTGCCGACGGTGCCGACGCCGTCCGCATTCTCAATTTCACCCACATTGCGGGGATTCATAAAATGATCCATTACTTTTTCGGAATACATGCTTCAATCTCCTTTATTGCTCGTTTTTATGCAGAAAATCTTCGTACAGTGGGGACATGGCGCGCAGCCGCTCGACAATAGGCGGAAGCTTTTCCAGAATATAATCCACATCCTCCATCGTGTTTTCGCGTCCCAGACTGAGCCGCAGGCTTCCGTGCGCAATGGCGTGCGGAAGACCGATCGCCAAAAGCACATGGGAGGGATCAAGGGAGCCGGAGGTGCAGGCCGAGCCGCTGGAGCCGCAGATGCCGACGGAATCCAAAAGCATCAGCATGGATTCGCCTTCGATAAATTCAAAGCTGAAATTGACATGGCCGGGCAGGCGCTCACTGCGGGAGCCGTTGAGACGGCAGTAGGGAATGCGCTCCTCGATACCGGAAATCAGCCGGTCTCGCATCGCCTGAAGTTTTGCCGCGTTCTCTTCCATTTCCTCCGTGGCCAGCTCGATTGCCTTGCCCAGACCGACGATGCCGGGCACATTCTCGGTACCGGCGCGGCGCGAACGCTCCTGCGCTCCGCCGTGGACAAAGGACGGCAGACGGATGCCCTTACGCACATACAGCGCGCCGACGCCCTTGGGTCCGTAGAACTTATGCGCACTCAAAGAAAGCATATCAATGTGCTGCTTTTTGACGTCGATTGGCAGCGTGCCGACCGCCTGCACCGCGTCAACGTGGAAAAGAATGCCCTTCTCCGCGCAGATAGCGCCGAGTTCCTCAACGGGGTTGACCGTACCGATCTCGTTGTTGGCATACATGATGGAAACCAGGATGGTGTCGGGACGGATAGCGGCCTGAAGCGTCTCGGGAAGGACCTTCCCTTCGGCATCAACCGGCAGATACGTGACCTCAAAGCCGTTCTTTTCCAGCCACTGGCAGGTGTGCAGCACCGCATGATGCTCCACCGCGCTGGTGATAATGTGACGGCCTTTCACAGCATAATTTTCCGCAGTGCCCTTGATGGCCCAGTTGTCGGATTCCGTACCGCAGCCGGTAAAATAAATTTCGCCATCAGCCGCGCCAAGCGCCTTGGCGACCTGATGACGGGCCGTATCCAGCGCGTCGCGGTTTTCCTGACCCAGGGCGTAAATAGTGGACGGATTACCGTATTTTTCAGTAAAATATGGAAGCATGGCCTCCAGCACCTCCGGCCGGACGGCCGTCGTAGCGGAATGGTCAGCATAAACAAAACGCTTCATGAGCATTCTCCTTCTTTCTGCTAATTCTCTTCTTTCATATGAACAAGCTCCTCGAGCGAAATGGAATCCACCGTTTCGTTCAACGAGTCCATCATGCGTTTCCAGACGTACTTGACGACGCAGCCGTCTTCTTTTTCACAAGGCTTATCACTGGTCAGGCTGCAATCGACGGGAATCAGGTCACCCTCACCCGCGCGAAGCACATCACCGACCGAAATTGCGTACGCCGGACGGGCCAGCCGATAGCCGCCCATGGCCCCGCGGACACTTTCGATCAGACCGGCGGTGCGCAGCCTGGGAAGCAGCTGCTCCAGATAATTTTCGGAGACGAAGGTTTCAGCCGCCAGCTGCGAGATGCTGATAGGCTCTTCTCCGTCCGCCGCGGCCAGAACAACCATAGCCTTCAGGCTGTACTGACCCTTAGTCGTGATTTTCATGGATGTGACATTCCTTTCTTTGCGGCAAATACCCGGGCACAAAAGCGCACATAAAAATACCCGAGCATTTTTGTCGGATATATTGTATCAAAGAAATACAAAAATGTCAATCCCGACTTTTGTACTCGGATTTAAAAAAACGCTCTTTTCTCGCGCTTTCCGATATGGTATAATAGAATAAATGCAAGTATTGAACAAGGAAACTCTGAATGAAAAACAGTATCTTTAAAGAATCCGCCGCTGAATTCAGCCGCCTGCGTTCTTTAGCAGGTCTCGGAATGTGCCTGGCGCTTTTGATTGTCCTTACGCTTTTCGGCTCTTTTTATATTACAACGACCTTAAAGCTCAGCCTCGGCTTTCTCATCCTCTCCCTCATCGGCATGGTCTACGGGCCTGTGTGCGGATTCGCGGCCGGTGCCGCAGCTGACCTCATCTGCTTCGTTCTGAAGCCCAGCGGCCCTTACTTTCCGGGCTTTACCCTGACCACCGCGCTGACGGGTTTTATCTTCGGTCTTTTCCTCTACCGGTTCAGGACAGAGCTCTGGCGGATGATCGCCTCCAAAGCGCTGGTCAATCTGCTGCTCAATCTGGTCCTGAACTCCCTCTGGCTGAATCTACTGTACGGCTCGGCTTTCTGGGCAATGCTTCCCAGCCGGCTCCTCAAAAACGTGGCCCTGCTTCCCATTGAGGTACTTCTGATGTGGCTTGTGCTGGTCCCCTGCTCAAAGCTCCTGAAAGACAGAATATAAATTTGAAAAGACGGATACCCGTGAGTATCCGTCTTTTTGATTTACTCCAATGTCTCCGCGACCTGCTGCAGCAGTTCGGGAATATCGAGATGCTGGGGGCAGTGGTCCGCGCAGGCGTAGCACTGCAGGCACTCGCTCGCCTTCGGATGCTCGACCGTCGCCTTTTCATAATTCTGCTTGGCCTTGTCCAGGCTTCCGAAGATGCGGTATTGGTTAAGAATACGGAAGAGCCGCGGAATTTCCATGCCGACGGGGCAGTTATCCACGCAGTAGCGGCAGGCTGTGCAGGGCACGGTATTGGCTGCGGCAAGCTTTTGCTGAACCTGGCGGTAAGCCTCCTTTTCGTCGTCGGACAGGATGGGCTTCTCGGCAAGGGTCAGGAGATTTTCTTCCATCTGTTCCAGGCTGCTCATGCCGGACAGAACGACACGGATGCCGGGCAGAGAGGCCGCAAAGCGAAGCGCCCGCGCCGACAGACTCATGGCGGGCTCAAGCGCTGCAAAGGGCTCAGCCACATCCGAGCCCAGGTCTGACAGAGTACCGCCCTTAACGGGCTCCATGATGACAACAGGCTTGTTGAAACGCCGCGCAACCTCGTAGCAGGCCCGCGACTGGACGCGCTCGTCCTCCCAGTCCGCATAGTTGATCTGAAGCTGAACGAATTCAGCCTCCGGATGAAGGCTCAGAAGCTCCTCCAGCTTTTCCGCACTGTCATGATACGAGAAGCCGATGGACTTTACCAGCCCCTCCTCCTTCGCCTGACGCATAAATTCCCACAGACCGTAATTTTCGGCGTCCACGATCTTCTCACCGCTCAGCGCATGAATCAGATAATAGTCGAAATAGGATACTCCGGCATTCTCCAGCGACTGATGCAGAATTTCCGCTGCCGTAAAGCCCTTTTCCTTCATCAGCCAGATAGGCAGCTTGTCCGCGAGCGTAAAGGAGTCGCGGGGATAGCGTTCAACCAGAGCTTTACGAATCATTCGTTCGTTTCCGCCGTCAAAATAGGCCCGGGCGGTGTCAAAATAGGTAAACCCGCTCTCCATGAAACGGTCTACCATTTTGCAAACCTGCTCGAGGTCAGCCTCGCCGTTCACCATAGGCGGGCGCATTAAACCAAAACCAAGCATTTTCATACAGCTACCTCTCTCATAATAATATCAGGGGATGTCCTTGCCGGCATCCCCTGTCATAAATTTATCGAACAACTAAATTATAGATACGGCCCGGAACAAAGATTTCCTTAATGATGGTCTTACCCTCCAGCTGACGGGCCAGACGCTCGTCGGCCAGCACCGCTTCCTTTACAGCGGCCTGATCGGCATCCTTGGGCACCTCAATGCTGCCCTTGGTCTTGCCGCAGATCTGAATGGCCAGAGAAACCGTGTCCTCAACCGTCAGCGCTTCGTCGTACTCGGGCCACTTCTGCTCAAAGAGATAGCCCTCGTAGCCCATCGTCTGCCACAGCTCCTCAGTGACATGAGGCGCCGCGGGATTCAAAAGAATCAGGAAGGTCTTGAACTCGTCCCTGGTGATGCTGCCCTTCCCGAAGAAGGCGTTGATGAGCTCCATGAGCGCGGCGATGGCGGTATTGCCCTTCAGCGTCTCATAGTCATTGGCGACCTTCTTGACAGTGCGGTGCATCGCGTGCTCCAGCTCCTTGGAGTAGCCGCTTTCATCCGTAGCGATTTCCTGCAGCTTCCAGACACGCTCGACAAAGCGGCGGCAGCCCTTAACGCCGGTGGTCTGCCAGGGAGCGGCCTTTTCAAAGTCGCCGATGAACATCTCGTACAGGCGCAGCGTATCGGCGCCGAATTCGTCGATGACCTCATCGGGATTGACTACGTTGCCGCGGGACTTGGACATCTTCTCGCCGTTCTCGCCGAGGATCATGCCGTGAGAGGTACGCTTGGCATAGGGCTCCTTGTTGGGAACAACACCGATGTCGTACAGGAATTTATGCCAGAATCGGGAATACAGAAGATGCAGGGTGGTATGCTCCATGCCGCCGTTGTACCAGTCGACCTGGCCCCAGTATTTCAGGGCCTCATTGCCGGCCAGCGCACTCTTGTTATGCGGATCCATGTAGCGGAGGAAGTACCAGGAGGAACCGGCCCACTGAGGCATGGTATCGGTCTCGCGCGTAGCAGGGCCGCCGCAGACGGGGCAGGTCGTATTGATCCATTCGGTCATGACAGCCAGCGGGCTTTCGCCGTTGGGGCCGGGCTCGTAGGACTCCACCTCAGGAAGAGTCAGGGGCAGCTGCTCCTCAGGCAGGCCGACCCATTTGCCGCAATGCTCACAGTAAACCAGCGGAATGGGCTCGCCCCAGTAGCGCTGACGGGAGAAGACCCAGTCGCGCAGCTTGAAATTGACCTTCTTTTCGCCGATGCCCTGCTCACTCAGATAGGCGATGATGGCCTTCTTGGCCTCAGCCACGGTCATTCCGTTCAGGAAGCCGGAATTGACCATAGTACCCTCGGTGATGTCGGTAAAGGCTTCTTCCGTGACATTGCCGCCGGCGACGACCTCAATGATGGGCAGGCCGAATTTCTTGGCGAATTCCCAGTCGCGGGTATCGTGGGCGGGAACGGCCATAATGGCACCGGTGCCGTAGGTGATGAGAACATAGTCGGAGATCCAGATCGGAATCTCGGTACCGGTAACGGGGTTGATGGCGCGGATGCCCTTCAGCTCAACGCCGGTCTTTTCCTTGCTGAGCTCAGTACGCTCAAAATCGGACTTGGAGTTGGCAAAGGCACGGTAAGCCATAACCTCGTCGTAGTTTTCGATTTTGTCCTTCCACTCGTCGATATAGGGATGCTCGGGGCTCATGACCATGTAGGTGGCGCCGAAAAGCGTATCGGGACGGGTGGTATAGATGCGGAGCTTTTTATCGCCGACGGAGAAATCCACCTCAGCGCCTTCGGAACGGCCGATCCAGTTGCGCTGCTGGACCTTGACGCGCTCGATATAGTTGACGTCATCCAGGTCATCGAGCAGTCGCTCGGCATAAGCCGTGATCTTCAGCATCCACTGGCTCTTCATGCGGCGTTCCACCGTAGCGCCGCAGCGTTCACAGCAGCCGTTGACGACCTCTTCGTTGGCAAGACCTACCTTGCAGGAGGGACACCAGTTGACGGCCATTTCCTTCTTATAGGCAAGACCCTTTTCGAAGAGCTTCAGGAAGATCCACTGAGTCCACTTGAAGTACTCAGGATCGGTGGTATTGACCTCGCGGTTCCAGTCAAAGGAGAAGCCGATGCTCTTCAGCTGCTGCTTGAAATGAGCTACGTTCTGCGCCGTGACGGTGCGGGGATGAATATGATTCTTGATGGCAAAGTTTTCAGTAGGCAGACCGAACGCGTCCCAGCCCATGGGATAGAGCACGTTGAAGCCCTCCAAACGGCGCTTACGGGCTACCACATCGAGCGCGGTATAGCTGCGGGGATGGCCTACGTGAAGGCCCTGACCGGAGGGATAAGGGAACTCGACCAGTGCGTAGAACTTCGGCTTGGTATAGTCTTCTGTGGCGGCAAAGGGCTGCTTTTCGTCCCAGATATCCTGCCACTTTTTCTCAATAACTTTATGATTGTACGTGATCATATGAAAAACCTCTTTTTCGGTTTTGATTTATCAGTTCATGGAAATCCACAGAGCGGGACGGACGCCGCAGTTGACATAGCCGCAGCTTAAGCCTCGCTCGGTCTGGACCAGACCGTCGTAGTCGACGAAGCAGGCGTAATAGTCAAAGCCGCCGGGATTTCTCAGCCACCAATAGCAGCTGTCGGTGTAGCTGTTGACGTAAACGCCGTTGGCAGCCGCATAGGGCGTGGCGGACGCGATGCGAGCCGTATCGTCGCTGAAATAGGTGCGGGCGGCGTCAAAGCTCAGGATGAAGACCCGGTCCTCGGTTGCGTTTCCGCCGGAGACGCCGGAATTCGGATTCTTGGCGGTGGAAAGGGTGACCGTCGAAATCAGGGCCTTTTCATCGGCCGAGAACGCGGCATCCATAAAGCTCGTGTTCATCCAGCTGCGCAGATCGGATTTTTCCCAGGTTACGGCGTAGTAGCTGTTGTTGACCGCATTCAGCGTGTTGTAAACGCGGCAGTCAAGGACGTATTCGGCCACAAGCAGAATGCGGCCCTCCTCCTCATCCTTATCCAGAACGATCCAGACGATGCTTTCGTCAGCTGTTTCGGGCAGGCCGTCCTGCTCGTAACGGCCGAAAATCACCTTTGCGCCGACCTCGGCGTTCAGGATGATTTCGCGCTCTGCCAAAGCCTGGATGCGGGCGCGGAATTCCTTGCCGGCCTCATAGTCAGCCAGGGGCTCGATCAGCTCCCAGGCAGCCTGATAATAACCGACCGACGCCAGCTTGTTTGCCTTGGCGAAGTCGCATTCCTTCATGCGCTCGGCGCTGTCACTGAAATCGGAAATGGCTTCAAAAGCAGCCTTGGCGGCATCAAAGTCTCCCTCAGCCAGCAGATTTTCTGCCAGCACGTAGTCGCATTTCTTCATATATTCGGGACTGTCCTTATAGCCGTTCAGCTTGCGGAAGGCTTCTTTGGCCTCTGCGTATTTGCCGGCCTCAAACGCGGCAAGCGCGTTCTGATAATTACGCTCGTACGAAGCTTCCTGAGCCTTGGCCTTCTTATCTGCGGCACGGTAGAAGCTGCCGGCGCGGTCGAATTTCGCGATGGCCTCCTCGTATTTGCCTTCCTTCATCAGCTTATTGCCGGAGCTGATGTTGACAAGCGGCAGAACAACCGCCTGCAGAAGCGCTGCAATGCCCAGGGCGGCCACGATCAGGAAGAAAACCGCACGGGCTTGCTTTCTTTCCTTTATGCGCTCGGCCTTTGAAGCTTTCGCCTTCCCTGTGCCGGCGTTTTTCTTCGCGCCGGTGCTTTTCTTTGTCTTTGCACTGTTCTTCATCGGTTTTTCCTCGTCATTGGCCCAGAGGTCAACAATCTCTCTATCCTCGTCAGTCACAGTTCTTACCTTTGCTTTCCGGGTTGAAAGCATCCTTTCTTTCACGCCTTGCGGCCGGAAGCCGCAGTGAAAAGCCGGGAGGACTTTCACTTAAGCGCTGCGATTCCCTTTGTCACGCTAAGCAGTCCTTGCGCGGCAAATATTATCTGTGCTATTATACGTCCTCCGATGACGATTGTCAACTCATAGAGACGGCCATATCCGATGTGAAAAGCTTGTCAAAACGAAGGATATCGTGTACAATATAAGGACCTATTTTTTCATGAAAGGAACGGAAAAATGTCTTTACTCTCTCTTCGTGATATCGGCAAAATCTACGTGTCCGAAAACAGCGTCGCCGTCGGTATCCGCGGGGTAAATCTTGACTTCGACCGCGGGGAATTCGTCGCCGTAACCGGTAAATCCGGCTCGGGCAAATCGACCCTTCTGAACGTCATCAGCGGTATGGACAGCTATGAGGAGGGCGAGCTTTTCATCGAGGGCCGCCCCACCTCCCACTACATCCAGGCCGACTGGGAGCTGTACCGCGAAAACTATATTTCCTTTATTTTCCAGGATTACAATATCATCGACAGCTTTACCGTGCTGCAGAACGTTGAACTGGCGCTGATGAATATCGAGGACCGAAAGGAGCGCCGCGCCCGCGCACTCGAGCTCATCGACCGCGTAGGCCTGACCAAATGGCTGCATCAAAAGGGCAGCAAGCTGTCCGGCGGCCAAAAGCAGCGTACCGTCATCGCCCGCGCCCTGGCCAAGGACAGCCCCATCATTCTGGCCGATGAGCCGACCGGCAATCTTGATTCCGAAACCGCCAAGGATATCATCGCCCTGCTGGATGAGGTCTCCAAGGATAAGCTGCTGATCGTCGTGACGCATAATTTCGACCAGGTTGAGGATTATGCCACACGCCATGTCCGCATCTTTGACGGTGCGGTGGAATCCGACCGGATCATCCGCGAAAGCCGCCCCGTTTCCGAGGAAGCAGCGCCCAAGGCTCCCGAAAAAAAAAGCTTCCTGAAGACGCTTAAGGACGGCATTACCCTGGGTCTGGCCCTTTTTTCTGCCAAGCCTCTGCTCTCCTTCTTCCTCTGCCTCTTTATGACTCTGGGGGCGCTCGGCATCTTCGCCGTCACCTCCCTGTGCAGCTTCGGCGAGCTGTTCGAAAAGAGAACCCTCTTCGAGCCCATGGAAGGCCGAGTCGTTGTGGCCAGTCAGAATCCTGCCGAGCTTTCCGACGAGAAGCTTAAGGCCCTCGCAGAAAAAACCGGCGCTGCCGACTTCCTGCATTATGACTATCTGCTCGACAAGAGCAGCACGGTCAGCAATTGCCGCCTTTATTTCACTGACGGCGGCACAACGCAGTCTCTGTCCGGCACTTACCTCTTCCTGACAGACGATAAGCCGGATTTCACGCCGTCCATCGGACACTATCCAATGCACCCCGGCGAAATCCTTCTGTACCTTCCGATCGGAGAAAGAGACAATTTTGGCACCGACAGCATCCGGAACAGCTGCGCCCACATCGGCACCAGCGACTCAAAAAGCAATTTCATCGTCACCGGCATCTACTATACCTTAGACAACACCGAGCCGAACCGCATCTATTTTTCGCGCGACGGCTTCATGGCTTACTCGCAGCTCTTCGCAAACGGAAACGATGCGCAATACGGCCAGGCATCGCTCTTCTACCCCTCCTTCCGCGCTGCCCGAAAGGCGCTCCCCGCGCTGAAGGATGCCGGCTATATCGCCGTCAGCAGCAGCGAAACCTACACACCGCCCGTACTCGAAACGATTCTGAGCTCGCTGGCGCTCTTCGGTCTGCTGGTCGTCTGGCTGGCTACGGTCGTTTTTCTGGCCTTCTTCATCAATCTGTGCATGGGCCGTTCGATGGCCAGCCTGCAGGGCGACCTGGCCATCCTGCGTTCCATGGGCATCCCCGTCAAAACCATACGCTTAAGCATCTATGTCCGGATGTTCATAGCCATGCTCATTGCTACCGTTATCATGCTGCTTACGGCCGTGATCATCTTCCGCACCCCCACGCTCAATCAGCGCTTCAGCTACCTGCCCCTTTGGAGCTATCTGGTCATCCTGATCGGCATGGTCATTCTGACGCTCCGCATTACCGCGCGGCAGATCAAACGCCTTTTCGGTGAAAGCGTCAAAAAGACGCTGAAAGGAGGCGACAGCAAATGATCGACCTGAAATCCCTTCATAAGTATTTCAACAAGGGCCGCAGCAACGAAATCCATGTCATCAACGACATGACACTTGCCCTGCCCGAAAAAGGTCTGGTTGCTCTCTTCGGACAAAGCGGCTGCGGCAAAACCACGCTTCTTAATGTAATCGGCGGCCTGGACGGCTTCGATTCCGGCAGCGCAGAGGTCGCCGGCGAAGACATCCTCCGGGACACCGACACCATCCGCAACCGTTCCATCGGCTACATTTTTCAGAACTACAATCTCTTAAACGGCGAAACCGTCGGAAACAACGTCGCGAATGCACTCCGCCTTTGCGGCATGAGAGATGAGGCCGTCATCGAGGCACGCGTCCGTGCTGCCCTCGCCAATGTCGGCATGGAAAAGTACATCAGCCGCACGCCTGACACCCTTTCCGGCGGCCAGCAGCAGCGCGTCGCCATCGCCCGGGCCATCGTCAAGAACCCCTCCATCATTCTGGCCGATGAACCGACCGGCAACCTGGATGAGGCCAACACCGTCATGGTCATGGACCTACTGAAGGAAATCTCCCGCGACCATCTGGTCGTTCTGGTCACGCACGAGGGCGACCTGGTCGACAGCTACTGCGACCGCGTGATCGAGCTTTCCGATGGCCGTCTGGTCGGCGAACGCACCCTTTCCGGCGACAGCGCCTACGCCGCCCGAAGCAAAAACGACATCTGGCTGGGCGAGCTTGACCACAGCCGGGAAACACTGGAATTCGCAACCGTGGATTTTTACGGGCCCAAGCCTGATGCTCCGCTCAGCCTGCGCATCGTCGCGCAGAACGGCCGCTATTATCTGGAAGCCCCGAATCTGCATTTTCTGGATGAGACCAGTGAGGTCCGTCTGCGCGAGGGCAGCTTTCAGCAGCAGCCTGATCAGAAGAACGAGCTCAGCGCGCATATCGACATGAGCGCACTGCCCGCATTTGAGGGCAAGCACTTCGGCCGCCTCTTCACGCTGAAAACAGCGGTCAAAAGCGGCTATGCGCAGCAGTTCGGCAAGAAAAAGAAAAAGGGCAGCAAGGCACTTAAGGCCTGCCTGATTCTGTTTGCCGCCATACAGGTGGTAATGGTCGCCATGTTCGGAACCGCCTTCCAGGACATCCGGAAGGCCAAGCGCATTGCCGGCAAAAGCGTATTCTATGTGACCGCCGGAAGCGACGAAAACGTAAAGCTTCTGACTGACGCCGTCGGCCGCAAGGACTCCGGCATTCTGGCCGTCAGCTTTCAGACCTACCGTTCCGATGCCAGCTCCATCAGCTTCACCCCGGGCTACTTCGAAACCTTCGATACCACCGTCTACAACGAGGATTTCACCGTCGGAGGCTACTACGTTCCCGCCCGTCTCCTGGAGGGCGCCAGCGCTGTCGCGGGCTCGCTCGACGGGCTCGGCGAAGGCGATCTCGTCATCACGACCGCCGCAGCCGACACCCTTCTTGATGCCTCCCCCTTCAGCTTCATCCACGACTACGACGACCTGATCGGGCTCCAGAACTGCGGCCGCTACATCGGCTCGCGTGAGGTGCCGCTGCGCGTCGCGGCCATCGTCCGCTCGGACGAAAACCTCTTCTATGTCAGCGATATCGATCTGACCAAGCTGGCCCTTTCCTACGCCGATTACAGTCCCGTCCGTCTGTCAACGGACAGCCCCTACAGCGTGAAGGAAGGCGAATGCACCGTCCTTATCATCTATCAGGGCAACCTGTCGCAGATACCCACCACCGGCGGCAGCATCACGCTGCGCGGAAGGCAGTTCAGGGTCGCGGATGTCAAATTCTATGAGTACGACTATGAAGGCTACGTCAACCGCTGCGGCTACAAGCTTCCCACTGCAAATGAATATTTCCTGTCCCAATATCCCGAGCTTTCGGATCAGCCGGAAGAGCTGAAAAAGCGGATGGATGAGGAAATGTTCAGCTACTACGAGAACATCTACTACGCCTACTTCGACGAGTATTTAGATGTCCGCTACTATGTCAGCCCCGATTGTGAGGTCTGGCTGGCGCTGAAGGGCTATGACGCCGGCCGTGCCTACTTTATGAATGACAGCATGTACCCGGCCTATTGCTTCCGCAAGGAAAACGGCCGCTTCCCCTCCCTGTCCGAACTCGAAGAATGGTCCTCCGACCACCCCTGCGAACTGTGGATGGATCTGAACACGCTGGAATGGGAAGAAGGTCTCTACAATCAGTACATCCAGGATAATCCGCACTACCTGAGCAGTGACTATGCGGCCATCCTGAATCCCGCCGATTATGGGACGATGGCCTATACCAACGGCCCCAACAGCATTAATGAATATGAGCGCAGCATGTATGACTACGCGCAGGTGCTCTCCTCCGATCCCGCCCGCACCGAAAGCTGGCTGAAGCAGAACATCATCATCGATGAGTCCGTGGATTACCCGCCCGCCATCGTCACGCCTCAGGACCGCTATGACGACTACATGATGAACTACAAGTCAAAGGTCACCACCGATATCGTCACCTTGATCGTGCTCCTCTCCCTGATGAGCCTCTGCATGTATTTCATGATGCGCTCGTCGCTGATGAGCCGCATCCGTGAGGTCGGCATCTACCGCGCTATCGGCGTGTCCCGCAGCAATCTTCTCTTCCGCTTCGCTGTTGAGGCGCTTGTGCTCTTTGCCCTGACCGTCTTCCTCGGATTCCTGGGCGCAAGTGTGATCCTGTGGTTCTGGCTGAACTATTCCGCAGCGATGGCCGGCATGTTCTTCTACCCCCTGTGGCTGGCGGTGGCCCTCCTTGTGCTTTTGTTCGTCGTCTCGCTTGTCTGCTCCATTCTGCCGGTGCTCCTGCTGCTAAGAAAAACACCCGCGCAGATCCTCGCAAAATACGACATCTGATGAAAAAAAATACATGCCTCCCTAAGACCGCTTCCTGTGTCTAAAGGGAGGCATGTTTTTTGCAGCTTCAGTTTTCACTGCCTGCCGGGTATTCGACGGGCGGAATCTCAACCGGAAGCCCGGTTTTCTCGCTTTCATAGGAGGCGATGGCAATTGCGGCACTGTCCCTAGCACCCTTCACGCCCTTCATAATCGGCTTTCCGGCACGGATGAGCCGGCGGAACTCTTCAATGATACCGGCATCGCCGCCCCCGTGTCCGCTGTTCACCTTCTCAGGATAGAGATAAAGCGGTTCTTTTTCAAAGCGCTTCCAAAGCTTGATTTTGAAATTCTGCTCATTGTCGAAGAAGCCCTCGATTTTGCCTTTATCGCCGACGAACATGAATTCACGCGTATATTCCGGCGTGAAATGACACTCCATATAGGTGACGCGCGCGCCGTTTTCATATTCGACGGTAACCAGTGAATTGTCGGATACATCGCAATCGCTCGCGTAAACGCAATAATCGGAGGTGTCCATGATGATCTGGCCGTAGTCCAGACGGAAGCCAGCGGGATCGATATAATAAGGGCAGACGGCGCCCTTTTCGCACTCGGCACAGCGCTTTTCCGGCGGTTCATTGCCGCCCAGAACATCCAGCGATGCGGTTGCGTACACCTTTTTGGGCGTCGAATTCACAAACCAGTTGCACAGATCCAGGGAATGAGTGCCCTTCTGCAGCACGAGTGTCTTCACAAAGTCCTGGTAGCGGTATTTATTGTGGAAGAAGTAGTTACCGCCGACAGATACGTTGTCAATGACAGTGCCGATGCGGATCTGTCCGATCTCACCGGCATCGATCAGCCGCTTCATCTCGCGAAAGAGCGTGCAGTAGCGAAGCTCCAGCCCGACCATAAAAACTGTGCCGCTCCCCTCCCACGCGCGGATGATGCGGTCGCAGTCCTCAACGGTCTGCGCCATAGGCTTTTCCAGGTACAGATGCTTGCCTGCCTCAAGCGCGGCAACCGCCACCTCAGCATGAGTAAAATCAGGCGAGGTAACCACTACGGCTTCCACCTCGGGATCCTTCAAGAGCTCTCGATAATCCGAATAGGTCCGGACCTCCCGTCCGAACAGCGCCCTGGCTGCCTCGCACTTTTCCGGCACAGGATCGCAGCCGGCCGCCAGCCGAAAATCGCTTTTGACAAAATCCTCCGCACCGAAATATATGCCCCGGGACCCGAGACCGATAATTCCGATGCCGATTTTCTTTTCGTTCATACTTGCCTCCGAAAGGGTCAAAATGATTGGATGACACTGTAGCACAGGCACGCCGAAAAGTCAACTCACGTACAAAAAAACAGACGTCCTCAGCCGAGAGGGCGTCTGTTCATTTAACTGATCTTACTTATCTTCCTCGGCAGCAGCCTTGGCTTCTTCCATGATCTTGTTCATAATATCTCTGGGAGTATCCTCGTAGCGCGCGAACTCGATGGTATAGCGGCCGCGGCCCTGAGTCATGGAACGAAGGTCGGTGGGATAGCTGAACATTTCAGCCATGGGAACCTCGGCCTCCAGAATGGTCTTCTTGCCGACATGCTCCATACCGAGAACACGGCCGCGGCGCTTGTTCATATCGGACATAACATCACCGACGTAGTCGCTGTCAACGGTAACATGAGCGGTCATAATGGGCTCAAGAATGGCGGGGCTGGCCTTCGGAACACCGTCCTTGAAGGCAAGGGAGGTAGCGATCTTGAAAGCCATTTCGGAGGAGTCAACCGGATGGTAAGAGCCGTCGGTCAGGGTCGCTTTTACGCCGACCATGGGGCAGCCGGCCAGCACGCCGTGCTGTACGCACTCCATGAAGCCCTTTTCAACAGCGGGGAAATAGTTCTTGGGAACGGAGCCGCCGAAAACTTCCTCGGCGAAAACGTTCTCATCAGAGCCGGACGGCTCAAAGCGGATATGAACGTCACCGTACTGGCCATGACCGCCGGACTGCTTCTTGTGCTTGCCCTGGACGGTGATGTTGCCGCGGATGGTCTCACGGTAGGAGACCTTGGGCTTGGACAGAACAACGCCGGTCTTATACTTGTTGAGCAGCTTGCTGCAGACAACGTCCAGATGCTGTTCGCCGATACCGAAGATAAGCTGCTGGCTCATTTCCGTATCAACCATGGTCTTGATGGTGGGATCCTCGTCCATGATCTTGTTGAGGCCCTGAGCCATCTTGTCTTCCTCACCCTTGGTGGCGGGAGCGATGGCCATTTCCAGACGGGGCTCGTCATAGACGGCGGGAGCGAAATGCAGGCCCAGACCCTTAGCGCCCAGCGTATCACCGGTGGAGGTGACGCTCAGCTTGGTAGTGGTGCCGATATCGCCGGCGTGAAGTTCGGGGACCTCGTTCTGAGTCTTGCCGCGCTGAACGCTCAGCTTAGCGATACGCTCGTCGGAGCCCTTGTTGACGTTGGTATAGGAGTCGGGCTTCATGATGCCGGACATAACCTTGAAGTAGTTGATCTTACCGAACTGGGGATCGATGGTGGTCTTGAAGATGTAGGCGGAAACCTGCTCGGAATCGTCGCACTTCAGGCCCTTCTTTTCGCCTTCGAAGGTGAGGGCTACGTTGACCTCGTTCTTCTGAGCGGGAGAGGGGAAGTACTTGGTAACGGAATCCATCAGAACGCCGATACCGGTGCCCTGGGGCGCGATGCCGCAGAGAACAGGAACAACAACGTTGTTGCTGGTGCCCTCCAGAAGGGCATCCATCAGTTCTTCGGGGCTGATTTCGTCATCCATCAGGATGCGCTCCATCAGTTCCTCACTGATGTTGGCAACGGCGTCTTCCATCAGAGACTGATGCACATCGGCAACCTCACCGGCCATAGAAGCGGGAACCTCGCAGTCTACGACCTTGTTGCCTTCAAACTTACGGCCGGTCATGGTGGGGATATCAACGAAGCCGACGAACTTGCCGCCCTCTTTGATAGGAACCTGGAAGGGCGCAATGGCGGTGCCGAACTTATCCTTCAGCTGAGCCAGAACGTTATCGATATTGGCATCGGGATCATCCATGCCGTTGACGAAGAAGAAGCAGGGAAGGCCGGCCTCGGCAACCTTTTCCCAGGCCAGCTCGGTGCCGACCTCGACGCCGCTCTTGCCGGATACAACGATGATGGCGGCATCCGCTACGGAAAGAGCTTCCTGCACCTCACCGACGAAGTCAAAATAACCGGGGGTATCCAGAACATTGATCTTATAGCCCTTCCATTCTACGGGAATGAGGGAGGCGTTGATCGAGAACTTTCTCTTGATTTCCTCGGAATCATAGTCACTGACCGTATTACCGTCAGAAACCTTACCCTGACGGGAAATGGCTCCGGAGGCAAACAGCATAGCCTCGGCGATCGTCGTCTTTCCGACGCCTCCGTGGCCTAATAATACGACGTTGCGCACCTTGTCTGAGGTGTAGACATTCATAAGATGGTTCCTCCAATATATTTTATTCGTTTTATCACAAAAAAACGTCTCTTTTTTTACTTTATCATACTTTCAAAAAAAAATAAAGAAAAAATTTAAGCAATCCCGGCGCTTTTCAGCTTCTCGGCGCGGTCGGTCGTGACAAGAGCTTCGATCAGCTCATCGAGGTCGCCGTCGAGGGTCTCCTCCAGGCGATGCGTGGTGAAGCC
Source organism: Bianqueaceae bacterium (assembly GCA_045599825.1). GTDB lineage: Bacteria > Bacillota > Clostridia > Lachnospirales > Bianqueaceae > JAZQNF01. Next base: position 27,568 of record JAZRWR010000102.1, read on the forward strand.
GATGCGATGATCGGTGACGCGGCTTTGCGGGAAATTGTAGGTGCGGATTTTTTCGCTGCGGTCTCCGCTGCCGACCTGGCTTTTCCGATCAGCCGAGACAGCGCTTCGCTGCTTGTCAAGCTCGATTTCGTACAGGCGGGCTCGCAGCATGGACATCGCCATATCCTTGTTCTGATACTGGCTGCGCTCATTCTGACACTGCACGACGATGCCGCTCGGAAGATGCGTGATTCGGATCGCACTGGAGGTCTTGTTGACCTTCTGGCCGCCCGCTCCGCTCGAGCGGAAGATATCGATGCGCAGATCATTCGGGTCGATCTCGACATCAACGTCCTCCACCTCGGGCATGACTGCGACGGTGGCAGTGGACGTGTGGATACGGCCGCCGGCCTCGGTCTCAGGCACGCGCTGCACACGGTGAACGCCGCTCTCGAACTTCAGCCTTGAATAGGCGCCCTCCCCCTTCACAGAGAAAATGACCTCCTTGAAGCCGCCCATCGCACCCTCGCTGGCGCTGACGAACTCGCTTTTCCAGCCGATGCGCTCCGCGTAGCGCTGATACATGCGGTAGATGTCGCCTGCGAAGAGAGCCGCCTCATCACCGCCCGCACCTGCGCGGATTTCCACAAAGACGTTTTTCCCGTCATTCGGGTCCTTGGGCAGCAGGAGAATAATGAGGTCTCGTTCCGCCTTTGATACCGCCGCTTCTCCGGAAGCGATCTCCTCCTTCAGGAGGCTGCGCAGCTCCTCGTCACTTTCGCTTTCGAGAAGCTCGCGGTTTTCCGCAAGCTCCGCTAAGAGCTTCTCATACTGCAGATAGGCGTCCGTAACCGGAATCAGGGCGTTCATATCCTTTACGCATTTCTGCCACGCGGACGGATCCGCAATCAAAACCGGGTCATTCAGGCGCTCGGCCAGCTCCTCACGGCGGCTCACGAGCTCAGGCAGATTTTCAAACATGCTCGCTCAGCTGCGTCCGGACGACGCGCTTCTGACCTCCTAAATCCAGTATTACCATAGGGTCCTCATATACGCCCTGCTCCTTTAACAGCTGACAAACCGCCTCGGCCTGCGTCTCTCCGATTTCCAGGCATAGGAAGCCCGACGGACGCAGATAGGCCGGAGCCTCCTGCGCGATGCGGCGATAAAAGGCAAGGCCCTCTTCCTCCGCAAGCAGAGCCATTTCCGGCTCATAACCGATGATTTCAGGCTGAAGCGTCTGATATTCCTCAGCCGTAACATAAGGCGGATTCGACACGATCCCGTCAAAAAGCAGCCCTGCCGGCAGAGCCTCAAACAGGTCTCCCTGCGCAAGCTGAAGCGTCACGCCGTTTGCCTCCGCGTTGCGGCGGGCAAGCTCCAGAGCTCCCTCGGACAGATCCGTCGCCCAGACCGCTGCCCCGGGAAGCCGGTGCGCCAGACAAACCGCCAGGCAGCCGCTCCCGGTGCACAAATCGAGCAGCGAAAGCTCAGTCCGTCCGCTGCGGGCCGCCATGACGAGAGCTTCCTCCAGCAGGCATTCCGTATCCTGACGGGGAATCAGCACGCGCTCATCCACATAGAAATCGAGATCAAAGAAGCCGCAGCTTCCGAGAATATAGGCGGCCGGACGACGCCTGAGGCGCTGCCGGAGGTAATCCTCAAGGCGCCCGATGCCCTCCTTAGGGGCCTCCTCAAGCTGATGCAGAAGATACGCACTGAAATCCATCTGAAAGGCCGCCGAAAACAACAGCCAGCTGTCTGACTCGGCTTCGTCTGCGGGAAGCTCATGAAGACGAAGCTTCGCATCCTTAAGGCAGTCGCGATAGCTTCTCGTCATGACTTACCGACCTTTTGAAACCACTCAAAGGGAAATTCGGCCGTTCCCTCCGGCAGAGGAAGATTCTCGGCCTTCAGGATCAGAATGGCAGAATTCAGGGCCACCTCGATTTCTGCATCATCCGGCTCGCGGGTCGAAATTTTCTGGAACCAGAGGCCGGGCGCAACCAACGCGTTAATGAATTTCGATTCGGAGCGGGCTGAGAGCTTCAGAAGCTCGTACGATACTCCCGCAGTGATAGGCAGGAGCATCAGCTTGAACAGAATACGAAGAAGCGGATTTTCTACGGGAATAAACATAAACAGGATGATGCTGATAATCATCACAATGAAGATGAAGCTGGTACCGCAGCGCTTGTTAAGGCGGCTTTGGATGCGCGCATTTTCGACCGTCAGCGCGAGCCCAGCCTCATAGCAGGCGACGGTTTTATGCTCGGCCCCATGATATTCAAAGGTCCGGCCGATTTCCGGGATGCGGGATACCAGAAGCATGTAGCCGAAGAACAGCAAAAGCCGCACGATGCCTTCACAGATAGTGAGAAGCCAGGCTGCCTGTATAAAGGGCTTCAGAAGCCAGCGGGAAATCAGGACCGGCAGCACGACAAAGAGCGCAACCGCCATCAGCGTTCCCAGTGCGTAGGCGAAAATGACTGCCGCCTGCTCTTTTTTGCTGAGCTCCTTTCCGGCCTCGGCCTCGTCCATCGCGGCATCGGCGGAGAAATCAAGGGCCTTCATTCCCAGCGAAAGGGATTCCACAAAGCGAACGGCCCCGCGCACGACGGGAAGCGCCCAGAAAGCGTTCCTTTCTGATAAGGAATGATGCTCCTCTACGGTGGAGACGAGAGACCCGTCCGTGCGGCGGACCGTTGCCGCATAATGAGAGGGGCCGTTCATCATAACGCCTTCCAGAAGCGCCTGACCGCCCATCGAAAACTTGCTATCCTGACTCATAAATCTCCTTATTTGCAAAAACCGGCCAAAGCGGAAGCTTTAGCCGGTTCATGACGATCATAAAATTATTTGCCCAGGTTGTACTTGCGGTTGAACTTATCAATACGACCACGAGCCGCTACAGCCTTCTGAGTACCGGTGTAGAACGGATGGCACTTGGAGCAGATTTCAACACGGATTTCGGGAGAAGTAGAACCGACTACGAATTCGTTACCGCAGTGGCACTTGACAACTGCCTGATAATACTTAGGATGAATACCTTCCTGCACGGGAGTCACCTCTTTCATGGATTTTAGCACTTATTGATTTCCGACCAATAAGCACATTTGTTATCTTATCACAAACAGAATCGGAATGCAAGCATTTATTTTGTATTTATCGCAGAAATTCGGTACAGCGTCGAGCTGAAATCGGCCTGCATACGAACTCCTTCATGATAGCCTGTTCCGTTAAAACGGAGGTTCGGGCGGAAGCCCTGCATAAGTGCCGAGCCGCTCGCCTCCTGCACCTCCTGCGCGTCCTTCATACGGTACGAAGCATCCAGCTTGCGCACCAAAGCTCCGTTGGAAGAGGCCTTGACAGGCATTACATGCTTCAACAGTCCGCCCAGATTGCCCACGCGGAACAGCTGCATGCGGCTCTGAATGCGGTAGCGCTTCTCCGGATCAAGTCCCGAAAGACGCACCTCCTCATAACCGGGCACCGCCGGAGTCTGCTCGTAGAACAGGCCGAGCACGTGCTCGTCTCCGAGAGAGAGCTGCCAGGCGTGCCCCAGCGTGCAGCGAAGACGCATCAGCTCCCCGAACTGGAACAGCCTGCGGTTAGCTTTATAGTAGCGGATCTGCGCGCTGATCTCAGCCTCTTCGGCCGGCAGCAGCTCCTCCAGGTCCAGCTCATAGCCCAGAATCCCGAAGAATGAGACGTTTCCGCGGGTGGAAAGCGGCGTATGGCGGAGCGTCTGCGCGTGCGGCGAAGCCGAAACGTGCGCCCCCATCACGGACTGCGGATACAGCAGCGACAGATTTTCCTGGATGGACATGCGCTCGACCGGGTCGGTATCGTCGGAGGTCCAGACCTGCGGTGAGAAGCACATCATACCGAGATCAAAACGGTTTCCGCCGGAGGCGCAGCTTTCCAGAAGAATATCGGGTCGCGCCGCAAAGACACGGTCAAGCACCTCGTACAGGCCGAGAATATATTCGTGCGCCCGTAGTCCCCGGGCGATGGAATTGCGGTTCATATCCCATTTGACATAACGGATGGGCGCGCTGTCAAGCGTCTGAGTGAGCTGCTCGACGATATAATCGCGCACCTCGGCCCGCGTCAGGTCAAGCAGGAGCTCGTGACGGCCCAGAGCGTCCGGCCGGCCCTCCTCCGTGAGCGCCCAGTCCGGATGCGCACGGTAGAGTTCACTGTCCGGATTGACGGCCTCCGGCTCGAACCACAGACCGAAATCCAGTCCCTTCTTGCTGAGCTTATCGCCCAGGCCCTTCAGCCCGGACGGAAGCTTTTTACGGTTCACACTGTAATCACCCAGGCCGGCCAAATCGTTATTACGTTTCCCGAACCAGCCGTCATCAAGCACAAAGAGCTCGCAGCCGAGATTCTTTGCTTTATCGGCCAGCTTCAGGAGCTTGCTCTCGTTAAAATCGAACATACAGCCTTCCCAGCTGTTATACAGAACAGGACGTTCGCGTCCGGCCCAGGCTTCGGGCACAATGTGCTCATTCACGAAGCGGTGCATATTGCGGGACAGTCCGCCGAAGCCCTCGTCCGAAAAGGCCAGCACGGCCTCGGGCGCCTCGAAGCATTCACCGGGCTGTAGTGTTTTGGAAAAATGATCCGGATTGATGCCCTGGACCACCCGAGTGATGTTCTGAATGGTTGGCTCAACGCAGGCGTAATGATTTCCGGAATATATCAGATTGAAGCCGTAGACCCGGCCCGCGCTTTCGCTCGCATCGGGGTCGCTCAGAAGGAAGCCGGGATTATGACGGTTCGACGAAAAGCCTGTCACGGATGAGTTGACAAAGCGGCCGCCGGTCAAGGGCACATCCGCTCGGCGCGCTTCGGCGATCCAGCCTCCGTTCAGTGTGGTCACGCGATAGTTTCCGATCAGATCGAGGCAGCTGCTCATAAGTCCGGTAAAGCAGATTTCACGGTCTGAGGCGTTGCGAAGCACGGCCCGCCGAACAAGAGCGGTATCGAAGGGCGTGTAATACAGAATCAGCTCCAGTCCGGCAGCGGAATCCCCGAAATGGATCTCCAGCGTTTCCGCCAGACCGTGAGCCTGCGGAAGACTGCCCTGCATGCAGATCGTCTTCTTGTGAAAGCGATGCGCCGCATAACGAAAGTCCGTCCCTTTTTCATCCGCCAGCGTAAGCGAGGGGCTGCGGTAGTCACCCCGGCCGACACTCCCCCACTCCAGCGGCAGCGTCTCCAGCGACTTACGCTTCTCGTCGTAATTGACCAGATTCCCGTAATCAAGCACGTTTTTTGCCGCCAACGCATCCGCATCGCCTAAATTCACACGGGGACGGCCGAAATGAAGATGCTCCGGCAAACCGTCCTCGGTGATGCGGAACATATAGGCGTAATTTTCGCCGCGCAGCAAAAAGCATTTATTATGATAGACAATCATGACCTTACTCCCGTTACATAGCTTTCTTATATTTTACAAAGGCCTGCAGGGACTGTCAAGGGGAGATAAGCCTTTGCAAAAAGCGAAATTAGTATTTGCAAATACGCCTGCCGCATATTATAATACCCCTTAGATTGCGTATTTTCGCTTCACCAAATACCTATAGGAGGTTCCTTTTATGTCTAACACCCTGAAAGGTGCTTGCATCATCGCTCAGTCCGGCGGCCCTACCGCTGTCATCAACTCCAGTGCTTACGGCGTTATCCGCACCGCGCTGGATGCACCCGAAATCACCAAGGTTTACGGTGCTGACCACGGTATCGTCGGCGTTCTCAATGATAAATTATATGTAATGGATGAAGAAGATCCCGAAGAGCTCGCTCTTCTGCTTCAGACTCCCTCCAGTGAGCTCGGCTCCTGCCGCTACAAGATGGCCGATCCCGACACCGATTCCACCGACTATCAGCGCATCCTTGAAATCTTCAGGAAATATGACGTCCGCTACTTCTTCTACAACGGCGGCAACGATTCCATGGATACCTGCAACAAGATTTCCCGCTTCATGTCCAAGGCCGGCTACGAGTGCCGCGTAATGGGCGTTCCGAAGACCATCGACAACGACCTGTTCGGCACCGATCACTGCCCCGGCTATGCCAGTGCTGCCAAGTACATCGCCACCTCTGTGGCCGAGGTTTACAAGGATTGCCACGTTTACAACACCGGCATGATCACCATCTTCGAGATCATGGGCCGTCACGCCGGCTGGCTGGCGGCAGCGGCTGCCCTCGCCCGCAAGTGCGGCTGCGGTCCTGACCTGATCTACCTGCCCGAGGTCGACTTCGACATGGATAAGTTCCTTGAGGACGTCGCCGAAATCTACAAGAAGAACGGCAACTGCATCGTCGCCGCCTCCGAAGGCATCCACTACGCTGACGGTTCCTCCGTATCTGAGGCTAAGGCCTCCGCTACCGACGGCTTCGGTCACGCCCAGCTTGGCGGTCTGGCAGCTATTCTGGCCTCTGCCGTCAAGGCCAAGACCGGCGCCAAGGTCCGCGGCATCGAGCTCTCCCTGCTGCAGCGCTGCGGTGCTCACCTGGCCTCCGCTACCGATGTCAACGAAGCCTTTGCCGCCGGCAAATGCGCCGTCGAAAGCGCTGTCTCCGGTATCACCGGCAAGATGGTCGCCTTCAAGCGCGCTTACGAAAACGGCTCCTACAAGTGCGAAATGGAGCTGCTGCCCCTTGACTGCGTCGCCAACACCGAGAAGAAGTTCCCCCTGGAATGGATCAACGCCGAGGGCAACGATATCACCGACGATTTCTTCGATTACGCACTTCCCTTGATTCAGGGCGAGCCCGAGCGTAAGACCGAAAACGGTCTGCCCCGCTTTGCCAAGCTGAAAAAGGTTCAGGCAAAATAAAATTTAAGCGAACAAAAAACGGATTAAGCGGGTGTTCTTAAGGACATGTTTGCCTAATAAAGCATTTTTGAGCGTACGCCTTCGTCAGAGCTTCTCACTGTACGTTCCGCGTACAGCTTCGAATCTCTTCCTTGCCGTCCATCTAAACAACGCTTTTTAAGGTTCTTACCCGGAAATTTCTCATTTCATCTAATGAAGGCCTTGCGCCGGCATTTGTTTGCCGGCGCAAGGCCTCTGTTTTTTTGAAATGTGAAAATCAATCTGTCCTTATGAGCACCGCCTTAGAATCCGGTTATTTTGTTAATCCTCGTAAACAGGGATGACCTCCTCCAGGCTGCCGACGACAATGTAACGGTAGCCTTTATCGGCGTTGGTCGTACAGGTCGAAAAGGTAATGGTTTTCGTCACGTCCGTAGGCGCGATGCCGGCAGAGAAGTCGGAGTTCTCCGCCGCCCATTCGATCCACTGTGCGAAGCCCTTCGCATCCTTTCTGAAGTTCGAATAGCATTCAGTGACAAAGCGCGTGGTATAGCCAGAATACAGATGAACCTTGTAGACATGCTCCTCCGTGAAGAGCCACATCATCTGATGCTTGTTGTAATAGGACTGGCGCATATAGGCCGTCAGGGTTCCGAACATGATATCAGTGCCCTTCAGATTGTGACCGTAAACAACGGTATTCGGGTCAGACCAGTCGCCTGCGAAATCAGAGTGAATATAAAGACTTCCGGCCGTGCTGTAGTTCTTATTGAAGTCGCGGTACAGGTAGAAGGAATCGTTATCGGCCTGCATAATCGGATAGTTGATGGGCGTATCGGCACTGTAGAGCCAGCCGATCACGTCGGAGTTGACAGCCTTCAGCGCCTCAAAATCAACCCAAATGGGTGCGCCCCAGGGGTTGCGGCGCTCATCGGTTTCGATTTCGATGGTGCCGTCATCCTCAGAATTCTGCCCGGATTCCTTGCCGTAATCGTTTTTGGAATCGTGCGGGTAAGGCGTTACAAAGGATTCCTGCATTTCCTGATAATGCTTCTGAGCGTCCGCACGTTCCTTCATGATTCCGTAAACCTTCCACCCGGCAAAAAGGAAAATTCCGGCGAAAACGACGATCGCTGCGATACGAAGCCAATCCAACCAAGTTTTTTTATTCTTTTCCATAGTCATTAATAAGGCAATTCATTTCGGAAGAGCATACGGAATGCCTCTCCCACCAATTCAGGACGAAGGGCGCAGAAGACAAGCCCGGTAACAAGAAGCACAAGCACCGCAATGCCGATGCTGGCCCAGATTTTTTTCTTCATAGAAATGAACCTTCCTTTCCTCAGGCCGTGATGTGCACCAGACGGTGCAGTGCACGCGTGCAGAGAATGTAGGAAAGCTCGCCGTCATCATCGGAGGGGGCAGCCTCTACCGCAATGACGCCGTCAAACTCGAGGCCCTTTGCGAAGTATACGGGCATGATGACCAGATCGGCATTGGTGCCCTCTTCTTCGCGGCTGACCAGAACGACATCCAGACGGTCCTTCAGCATGTTGTACAGCATGGTCGCCTCGGCGATAGTGCGGCAAAGGATGGCCGCGTGCTCAACCTCCTCGGACGCACGGATGCTTTCGCAGGCCTTGACGATCATGTCGGGCAGGTCGAAGGGATTCGTAAAGACCATGTGCTCAACAGGATCACCGTGACGCTCGACCGCATGGATATCGCTGTCGCGGTGCAGAAGACCCCGCGAGTAATCGATGATTTCCTGGGTGCTGCGGTAGGACAGCTTGAGGTCGAAGCGGCGTACCTGCTCGCGCTCGGCGGAGCTTAAGACCTGCTCCCACTCATCCATCATCGAATGATAGTCGCCGCCGCGGATCTTCTGGCGGACATCGCCGACGACGGTGTAGCTGTCCGCGCCGGTCATCTGCTTGAGAACGTGGAAGCCGAAGGCGCTGATGTCCTGGGCCTCATCAATGACGAGATGACGGACCGGATAGCAGCCCTTGCCTTCAAGCTTCGTCTTGATGTAAAGGAGACCGATCAGATCGTCCTCGACCCAGTAGTCGTTCTCGGTCTTACCGACGATCCGGCCGTACCACTCCTCCAGATCCGGCACCGCGTACAGAGTGCGCAGCGTCTTCGAGAACTTGTAGACATCGCGCAGGTAGGCACGGATGGCCTCGTTCTCCTCGAGCATAAGCTCGTTCGCCAGGAAGAAATCACCGGCGTCGCGGGCCTGCTTCATCTTGTAGCGGTACGCGGTGGTGATGCGGCGGACGGTCTGGTTGCGCAGCTCCTTCAGCTTGTTGCGGGTAAGTCTGGTGACGCGGTCAGCGCGGCGCAGATAGGGCAGGCGGGCGTTGGTCTTGTAAAAGAGCTGGTTCCGCTCCTCGGCGCTCATGATGACATGATCCTGGTAGGTGATGTCCTTCACCGCCTTCTGCTCCTCCTCAAAGGTCTTGAAGGCTTTGTCCAGCTCGTTCTTGAAGGCAAGCGAGGACTTGTAGCGGACCTCCGCGGCGAAAGCCTTGTCCTTGCCGGCCAGGATGCGCTCGTAGTAGTCACGCGTGCGCATGACATTGCGCTTCGGGCGCAGGATGCGCGTGCTAAGCCCCTTTACGGTATCCTGGAAGGTGTTGTCGCTTTCGCCCAGATCCGGCAGAACATCCGAAATGTAATCCATGAACAGGCGGTTCGGACCCAGGATCAGGATGTTGTTGTTCAGCCGTTCCCGGTAGTTGTACAGCAGGTAGGCAATCCGGTGCAGCACAATGGTGGTCTTGCCGCTGCCGGCAACGCCGTTCAGGATGATGTTGTAGTCCGGATCCAGTCGGATGACGTCATCCTGCTCCTTCTGAATGGTGGAAATGACCTCCTTCAGGCGGCTGCCGCTGTTGCCGGACAGAACCATCTGCAGCACATCGTCCTTGATGTCGATTTCGGAATCGAACAGTCCCTTCAGCTCGCCCTTTTTCACGATATACTGCCGGCGGCCCAGGAGATTGACTTCGGTGCTGCCGGAGGGCGCAGTATAGCTCATCTCACCCAGACGCTGCTGATAGAAGAGGGATGCAACGGGGGTACGCCAGTCCAGGATGCGGGGCTCGGCGTTGACCGAAAAGCCCATCTTGCCGATGTAGTACTCCTGCTGCTCCTCGCTGCCCTTCGGCTGATAAAGAATGGAGCCGAAATAAGGCGTATAGTACATGCGGCTCAGCTGGCCGATACGCTCGTACAGACTGATGTACTGCTTTTCCTTGACCGGGTCGTCTACCATGAACATCGCATGCTTGTTGCGGGGAATTTCCTCATTGACATACTTGCGGTGCTCCACGATGTCCTGCTTCATCAGGCTGAGCGTCGCGCTTTTTTCGTCGATCTGCTGCTGAATTTCTGCCTGCGTATCGCGAAGATACTGTTCCTCCTCCGCCTGTGATTTGCGTGGTACTTTCAGTTCTTGATCCATTTTTAACCCATACTTTCAAAAATATTTAAGTCTCGCTTATTGCTCAAAGATACCGCCGCCGATGAACTCGCGCAGCAGAGATTCCCGCGGGATCGCCTCAGGACTGACGCCGAGGAAGAAATCCAGGAATTTGATCAGGCGGCGGGCCTCCGCGTACTCGGTCTCCTCCGGCCGGATCTGATAAAGAAGCGGCAGGGCAAACTGCTTCAGCACGGCCAGCTCATACAGATGCGCGGAATTGACGGCCACATCGGCCTCGTCCTCGAAGGGGAAGATATTCTTTTCTTCTCCCTTGCGGACGCTCGGCCACATGGAAATGGTGGTCGCGGCGGAATGACCGCGGTGCTGATTGTCGCGGATGATGCGGCGCAGCAGGCGGCCGTCCGTTGAGGAAATACGGTTGTGGTCATCGACATTCAGGAAGGCCAGCGCGCTGATAAAGATCTTATACTTGTTTTCTTTCGGCACCAGGCGGGAGACCTCCTCGTTCATGCAGTGAATGCCTTCGACGATCAGAATGTCACGCTCGCCCAGGCAGAACCTGTTCTTGCCCGTGTAGGTGCGCTCGCCCAGGATGAAGTCGTAGGTCGGGATCTCAACCGTTTCTCCCTTCATCAGACGGCTCATGTCCTCGTTGAACTGCGCGGTATCCACGGCGGCCAAACATTCGTAATCGTAATTGCCCTCCTCGTCCCGTGGGGTGTCCGTCCGGTTGACGAAATAGTTGTCCATCGAAATGAGGTGGGGCAGGTAGCCCTCCGCGCGCAGCTGAACCATCAGACGCTGCGCAAAGGTGGTCTTGCCCGAAGAGGAAGGGCCGGCGATCAGCACGAGACGGACCGTCTTGCGGGCGGCGATTTCCGCGCCGATTTCGGCGATTTTCTTGGCGTGCAGTGCTTCGGAGGTCTGGATAAGCTCGTTGATCTTGCCGGCCGAAATAACATCGTTCAGCGAACCGACATCCTCGATGCCGATGACGCGGCTCCACTTCTTGCTCTCGGCAAAGACCTCGAAGAGCTTCTCGGACATGACGAGCGGACGCAGCTGATGCGGCGGTACACGGCTGGGCGTCAGGAGCATCAGCCCGTCGCCGGCGGGAGCCAGATGCCTGCCTTCGAACAGACGCCCCGTAGAGGGCAGCATGCTGCCGTAGAAATAATTGAATTCGTTATCGAGATAATACAGATTGACACCCGAGGTCGAACGGTAGCGGAACAGGCGCTCCATATCGGGCATATCATGGGAGGCGAAGGCCCACATGGCCTCGTTCATGAGGACGTGGCGGCGATTGATGGGGTAGTCGGCCGCGATGATGGCATTCATTTCAGCCTCGGCCTTGTCAAGCTCCTCCGCGTTCAGCACATAAACGGGCGCCCCGTCTGCGCTGCTGCGGCGCACCTCGCAGTACAGGTTGCCGTTGATGGAGTGCATGATGCGCACACGCACCTGACGGCCCAGCACCCGGTACAGCGCCAGCACGAAGACGTAGGAAAGGGTGCGGATGTAAACGCGGAAGCCCTCGGGATCCGAGAGCGGAATGAAATCCACGCTGCAGGGCTCCGTGACATGGTCCTCCAGGTCAATAATGCGGCCGTTGATGCAGGCGGCCATGACCGGGCTCTCGCCCTGTGCGAAGCGAGCGGCAAGCTCCGCAAGACTGATGCCCTGGCGTACTCTGTATTTCTTTCCGTTGATTGTTATATTCATATGCAGAACCTCATTTGCTCAGCTCTTGGGCAAAACTGCCTCATAAAACACATTCAGCTCCTCCGAAAGCGCGTTTTTTTCGCGTTCCAGCTCCTCCACCCGCTCCTGTACGGAGTCGCGGTTCTTCTTCCGGAGTGACTGCAGAAGCTTCTCTTTTTTGATGAGTTCGGCCTCGAGATAGTCCCGGTAGACCCCGTCCCTGCGCTCAGCGAGGGTGCGGCCGAAGCTCGCAGGAAGGTCCTGACCTTCCGCCTTTACCGCATGCCAGACAAAATAGAACTTGCCGCGGTCAAACACAGCCATCTCCTCCGTGACCCGGAAGCCCAGCTCAGGCAAAAAGGTCCACAGCTCGTTCAGCTCCGACTGAGGCTGCAGAATCAAGTCTGAAAGCCCGGCCATAATCCCGGGCGCCGTGCCCTTTTCAGAGGAGAGAAGCGACTTCATTAAGCGGCCGCCCATACCAGCCAGAACCAACACATCCACCGTCTCCGGGAGTGCCTCCAGTCCGTCGGAGAGAACGGTCTGCACACGGTCGGAAAGGCCAGCAGCGGCGATGTTTTTCCGCGCGCGGCCCAGAGGACCCGGACGGACATCGCAGGCGTAGCAGCGCTCTGCCTTCCCGCTCTCCGCAAGGAAAAGCGGCAGGTAGGCATGATCTGTTCCGATATCGGCCATCACGCGGCAGGCGGGAACCAGGCGCGCCACCGCGGCCAGACGAAGCGAGAGCTCCATTATTCCAGATAATCGCGCAGCTTCTTACTGCGGCTGGGATGACGCAGCTTACGGAGCGCCTTGGCTTCGATCTGACGGATGCGCTCGCGCGTTACGCCGAAAATCGAGCCGACCTCCTCCAGCGTGCGGGCGCGGCCGTCGTCCAGGCCGAAGCGAAGGCGAAGCACCTTCTGTTCGCGTTCGGTCAGCGTGCCCAGCACATCCAGCAGCTGCTCCTTCAGCATGGTGAAGGCGACTGCATCCGCAGGCACCATGGTGTCGGTGTCGGGAATGAAATCACCAAGATGGCTGTCCTCCTCCTCACCGATGGGCGTCTCCAGCGAAACGGGCTCCTGCGCGACCTTCATGATCTCGCGGACCTTGCTGACGGGCATCTCCATGGCATCGGCGATTTCCTCGGGACTGGGGTCGCGGCCCAGCTCCTGAAGAAGCTGACGGGATACACGGATGAGCTTGTTGATGGTCTCGACCATGTGGACGGGGATACGGATGGTACGGGCCTGGTCCGCGATGGCGCGGGTGATGGCCTGACGGATCCACCAGGTCGCGTAGGTACTGAACTTGTAGCCCTTACGGTAATCGAACTTTTCGACCGCCTTGATCAGACCGAGGTTGCCCTCCTGGATCAGGTCCAGCAGCTGCATGCCGCGGCCGACGTAGCGCTTCGCGATGGACACAACCAGTCGCAGATTGGCTTCGGCAAGACGCTTTTTCGCGGCTTCATCGCCGTTTTCCATCCGCATGGCCAGCTCGATTTCTTCATCCGCGGTCAGCAGCGGAACCTTACCGATTTCCTTTAAGTACAGGCGGACCGGGTCATCCAGACGCAGGTTTTCGGGCAGTGAAAGATCGATTTCTTCCTCGGCGGTCTCTTCGATGTTGCCGATGACGTCGATTTCATTTTCGTCCAGATAAGAGTAGACCTTGTCCATGTTGTCCTGGGCAAAGGGCATATCCTGGAAGGCTTCGTTGATTTCCGAAACCTCCAGAACGTTCTTCTTCTTTTTCGCGGTTTCAACCAGACCCTTCAGCTTGTCGCGGAACTTCTGCGCTTCGGCGGCGGTCATGGGCTTAGCCACATGCACAGGCTCCGGCTTGACAATTTCGCTCTCGATCGGAAGCATGTTCTCGGATTCGGCGACAAAGTCCCCCGCCTCCACCTCAGCGATTTCTGCGGAAATCTCTTTCTCATCCTGAGTCAAATAATCGTTATCCATAGATTTTGAATGTCCTTTTTCAGTTTTATGCTTTTTTGAATAGCTTCCAGACTGTCCTGACTGCGCATGCTTTCGGTAAGCTTTCGCGTGAGAAGGGTCTTCAGCGTTTGGTTGACATAGGTCTCCAGCTCCCGCTTGTCCTCCGGAACTTCAGCCGCCAGAAGAGCGGAAAGCTTCTCCTGCTCCTCTGCCTCCGGCAGCTGCGTGACGATATCCGCCGGATGCGGCGCCCGGCCCTGCCGATTCTGCTCAAACACATAATCGGCCGCCAGACGGTAGATATTCAGACGCCCCTCGGGATGCTCCTTGGTAGGTGCAGTGCGGGCTTCGAAAAGTTCAGGCGAGAAGTGTTCGCCCATTTTCCCGGCAAGGAGAGGGAAGAGCTCCGGCCTTTGGATAAGCGCCGCCAGAAGCTGCCGCTCGGCCTTGGTCTCGGCTTCGCCGTCCTCTTTCTTTCTGAAAGAGGGACGGACTTCCAGGATGCCGGTAGAACTGCGTTTTTCATTCACTTCTTTGATAAGAGCAGCCTCCGACACCTTCATTTTCACAGCCATGTCGCGGATATGCAATTCGCGCTCCAGGTCGGACGGAATCTGCGCCAGACGCTCGACCATACCCTGTACGACCTTGATTTTACTCTCAACCGTCTCGCCCTGCTCCATGGTCAGCACCAAAAGCTCGAAATCAACGGGATCAAGCGCGTCGGCGATCACCTTTTCAAAAGCCTCGGGACCGTTTTCGCGGATGTACTGATCGGGATCCTTGGCCCCCGGCACGCGAATGACGCGGCATTTGAGCCCCGCCTCCTCTAAAAGCGGAATGGCCCTTCGCGCGGCAGCCGTACCGGCTCCGTCGGAATCGTAACAGAGAACCACCTCGTTGAAATAACGCTTCATCAAAAGACACTGCTCCTTGGTCAGAGCGGTGCCCAGGCTCGCGACTGCGTTGTCAAAGCCGGCCTGATGAAGGGACAGAACATCCATGTAGCCTTCCACCACCAGCAGATATCCGCGCCGGGTCTTCTTGGCCAGGTTCAGCATGTACAGATTGCGGCGCTTATTGAATATTTCGGATTCGGGGGAATTCAGATATTTGGGCTCACCCTCCCCCATGACTCGGCCGCCGAAGCCGATGACACGGCCTCCGGCGTCGAAAATGGGAAACATCAGGCGGTTGAAAAAGCGGTCAAAGGGCGAATTCTGATTGCCGCTCAGAAGCCCGGCGCCCATCATTTCCTCGACAGAAAAGCCCTTCCCTTTCAAATGCTGAAAGAGCCCCCCGCGGCTGACAGGGGAATAGCCGAGCCCGAACCTGATGGCGAAGGCATCGGTGATGCCGCGGGAACGCATGTATTCACGGGCCTCAGCCGCCTCAGGCGTTTTGGCCAGCTGATTGTGATAGAACTTAGCGGCTTCCGTAGCAGCCTCTCTCATACGTTCGCGCTTCATGAGCTCCTGCTTTTCTTTTTCGCTCATTTCAGCTTCCGGAAGCGTAATATGGGCACGCTCAGCCAACCGGCTTACGGCCTCGGAAAAGGAGAGATTCTCCATCTGCATCAGAAAGGTATACACATTGCCGCCGGCATGACAGCCGAAGCAATGATAGAACTGTTCGCGCTCATTGACTGAGAAGGATGCGGTTTTTTCACCGTGGAAGGGACAGAGCCCGAAATAGTTGCTTCCCTTTTTGGATAAGGGAACGTATTCGGAAACCAGACTGACAATATCGTTGGCCTCGCGCACCTGGCGCAGAACCTCATCGGAATAAAGCATTCCCTCACCTCCTTCAAGCATGCATATGTAAAATCTTACGTATTATTATAATTACGACAGAATTACTGTGAATTCCTTTATATTCCTTGAAAAATTTTTAGAAGGAGCGAGACGTTCCGACATCGCACGGGTCGTACCGCCTTGCGGGTCAGTTTGACTTTCCCACGCGAATGTGATATAGTACCTCTGCTATGAAAAAACAAAATCATGCCGCCTCTCTGTCTGTCAGAGAAATTGCCGTGTTCAGCATGCTGGGGGCGCTTATGTTCGTCTCCAAGCTGGCTCTGGAGTTTCTGCCCAATATTCATCTTTTGGGAATGTTCACGATGCTGTTTACCGTCGTGTACCGCAAAAAAGGCCTGATCCCCCTCTATGTCTTCATCCTGCTGGAGGGGCTCTATTCCGGTTTCGCACTGTGGTGGATTCCCTATCTGTATATCTGGACTGCTCTCTGGGCCATAACCATGCTCCTCCCGCAGGATCTCCTGAGTCAGAAGGTGACGATCATTTATCCATTGGTTTGCGGAGCGCACGGACTCTTCTACGGTGTCCTCTATGCTCCTGCCCAGGCGCTTCTCTTCGGTCTGAATTTCGAACGCACCCTCGCCTGGATCGCCGCGGGACTTCCCTTTGATACCATTCACGCCGCCGGCAATTTCGCCGCAGGCTTTCTGGTACTCCCCCTGGCCAAACTAATTCTAAAGCTCGAAAGGACATCCAAATGAAAATTGCAATTGGTAACGATCATGCCGGCTACGCCCTAAAACAGGAAATCAAGCGCACACTGCAGGAGCAGGGCTACGATGTCGTCGACTACGGCTGCTACACCGACGCCCCTGTTGATTACCCGATTTACGGCAAAAAGGTAGGCGATGCCGTCGCCTCCGGCGAATGCGAGCGCGGCATTCTGATCTGCGGCACGGGCATCGGCATCTCTCTGGCGGCCAACAAAGTGAAGGGCATCCGCTGCGCCACCTGCAGCGAACCGCTTTCGGCGGAGCTCGCCCGCCGTCACAATAACGCCAACATTGTCTCCTTCGGCGCCCGCATCGTCGGCAGCGCCGTCGCCGAAAATATTGTCAACGTTTTCCTGAACACCGAATTTGA